>JAKDMQ010000169.1 GCA_030452265.1 Nitrococcus sp. | reverse complement strand
TAGCCCATCAAATACGGCGTCGCGGTGATGTCGTAGGTGGTGCCCGCAGGCAGCGAGAACCTGTAGCCGCCCTTGAGGTTCGTCCACTCATCGGCGACCGTCGAGCCGTTGTACGAGACCACGACGTGAGAGTACAGCCCGTAGCCGTGCCCCGAGTCCGTGACATGGCCGCCGAGCAACGCCGTCGCCGACGGCGTCAGGGCAAAGTCCTGCGTCGTCGTTGTGTCTTCGGTCACCGTCACCGAAGCAGGATCGCTCGGTTCATAGCCGAACGCCGTCGCCGTCGCCGTGTAGTCGCCGACCAGCAGGAGAATCGAGTAGAGGCCATCCTCGTCGGTCGTCGCGGATTTGGTACCGGGCGTGAACGCCACCGTCGCGCCCTCGATCGGGTCGCCGGTCGTAGCGTCGGTCACCGTGCCTTCCACCGTACCTGTGGCGCCGGTTACCGCGCAGGGGGTGTACCCCGACAACACCGAAGCAGCCGTGCTGCCGGCGAAGGGGCTGCCGCCGATCGTGTAAAAGCCACAGGCGCCCGCCATGCGGTAGTCCGTCACGATATTGTTCGGAAGCATTGTCCAGGTATCGGTCGCGACGTCGTAGCCCTGACTCTCATTGGTGATCGCTCCCGTGTCCCCATTGACACCACCCGACAGCAGGAACATTCCGCCGACCGTGCCGCTCGCCGCCATGCCCCAATTGGGATAGAGCATATCGGCGACTTGCGTCCAAGTGTCACTCCCGGGGTCATATTTGTACGCGGATGCCAGAACCGTGCCACCCGTCGTGCTGCCGCCGGCGCAGAAAAGAAAGCCGCCCGCCGAGGCGCACCCCTGCCAGGCGACCGCGGCCGGGTAGTCCGCCGCAGCACTCCAGCTGTCGCTCGCTGGATTGTATGCCCAGACTTCCGAGCTGAACGTCGAACAGTCCGAGCCGGGGCAGCCTCCGATCACGTAGAACATGCCGTTCAGGGCAGCGCCCGACGCGCCGAACTCCATTCCCAGGGTGGACGGAAAGTCCGCACCCGTCGACCACGAGTCGGTTCCCGGATCGTAAATGTAGAGCGTGGTGTTTACCGTGAAGTCCGATGTATCTCCACTGGTCACGTAGAGCTTGCCGGAAACAAACGCGCACGCCGGCTTTTCGAGCCCCCCGCCGGCAGTGCCGGTGGATGGAAAGTCGGCAATCGGCGACCAGCTATCCGTCATCGGATCGTAAACGTAGCTCGCGGGCGTGATCACGCTATTGCTAACGCCGGTAACCGAGTACACCTTGCCGGTCAGCGGATCGGTGCCCGCGCAGCTGTCCACGATCGGGATGGGGTAAGGCGCGATCGCCGCCCACGCGCCAGCCGCGTTCGAGCCCAATACCATGCGCGGCACCCAGTTCGAGCCCACGCTCCGAGGGGCAAGACTTGCCGACCTGCCGGCCAGGTTCGTACGGCTGACTGGCCGGTGCAGCTGGTGTACCGGAACCGGCTGGAACACGCGGCTCACGAACGGTGCCACCGCGGGCGGCGGTCTCGGCGTGTCCGATGAGCCCACAAACGTTTGTCCTCCGAGCCGGTAGTCGTAGAGCATAATGAGCAACGCATGCTCGTAAATCTCGGTCGTAGCCTGGGTGCGAATCAGGGTTCGATCGGCGCTCACGTCCAGGACCTTGATTCCGCGCGACTTCAACCACCCGATAACCTGCCCGTAGGCTTTCGCCTTGTCGGTGTTCTCGAAGTCTAGTGCAAAGCTCAGTTTCAAGGTGGAATTCCGGGCATGGGTGCCCACTTGGGTTGCCTGCTGGAGAATGCCGGTGGCGTCCTGCTGATGACTCGACGCCCGTGTGGCAGACGTTTGCGCCAAGGCGACCCCGGCACACAGGCCCAGTGCGGCCGCAGCCGCGATCAATTTGGTTGGCCAACTGTTCATCTTACAAACCTCCATGTAAAACACTAAGTAATGATTCGTTCCGCGTCGGGTTCCTGTTTTCAGAATTGTTCTTTCTACGATGTTGGCCATATTTCGGCCACATCAAGCAAAAAGGCGATCTCCATTCGAAAATCGCCTTGCTCTGTCGTACTCGATGGTGGCGTATCGAGGTCGAGGGGATCGCAGCCAAGAGCCGCCAAGGCTGGCGATACAGGCACCGCACGGCTCCTCGCCCACATTCAGGCCGCAATTCAAAAGCCTTGTTTTTATTATGCTCAACAAACACTTACCAGTCCTCCCCAAGGGGATTACGCCAATCTCTTCACGCCGCCGCTTCCGTGAGACGGTCGCCGGCAAGCACTTGAAGTCTAGACCTGAAAATCATGAAAGTCAACCTTGTGCCGCCGAAACCATGAACAGCCCCCCAAGCGCGTCTGGAAGCGCAACTTGGCGCTCACCAGCGAGGCGGCACCGATGCGCGCATGCGCATTGGCACGATGAAAACTGCAAAATGTTTGTATTCATGGCTGACAGGATCGCGGCAAGCCCGCTCCCACGGGGCGAATCGTTTCGCCGGGGCATAACGCCCATGTCGGACGGCGTAAAAAAGGGGCGGCCGAAGCCGCCCCGATATTCATGCGTTGTTGCCCGAATTATTTTGAGGTGTCGCTCTTGGGCGAGGTGTCGCTCTTGGGCGAGGTGTCGCTCTTGGGCGAGGTGTCGCTTCGCGGCTGCGGGCCGGTCACCCAGTTCACCGTGAGCGGCGCAACCACCGTTCCGTAGGGCGTGTTACCCGACAGGAGCACCTGCCCCTCGGAGGTGGTTCCCGCCGTCTGGCCCGTGCCGTCGATCGTCATGATCGAGTTCTGCGAGCCGCCGGCCGGTACCGTGCCCGAGGCCGGACTGAAGCTCAGCCAGGTGATCGGAGCCGCAAGACAGGCGTCGTGCCCCGGCAACAACTCGGAGTTCGCCACCGGGCTGAAGCCGCCGGTCGAACCGCCGATCTTGAAGAAGCCGCAGGCACTTCCACCCCGATAGACGACGTTGTTGGAGTTCGCGATCGTCGTCCAGCTGTCGCTCGCCGCGTCGTAGGCGTAGCCCTCGTTGGTGACCGTGGCGAAGTTGTCGGTCACGCCGCCCGAGATCAGCAAGGTGCCCGCGGACGAATCGGCGATGTAGCCCGAGCCCCACAGCCCGCCGAGCGCCACCGGAATCGGCGCCAGCGCACTCCAGGCGTCGGTCGCCGGATCGTAGGCGTAGGTGTTCGCGCTCTCGTTGGTCGCCGAGCCGCCGGCGCAGTAGAGCTGGCCGCTGATCGCCCCGCAGGACTCCCAGGAGATCGGCTCGGGATAGGGCGCCGCCGCACTCCAGCTGTCGCTCGAGGGGTCGTAGACGCTGACGTCCGTGACCCCGCAGGACGAACTGCAACCGCCGACCACGTACATCTTGCCGCCGAGCACGGCCGCGGTCGCACCGCCGCCGATCGGCGTCGGATCGTCCGCCCCGGAGGTCCAGCTGTCGCTCGCCGGGTCGTAGATGTACAGCGCCGCGGAATTGGCGCCGGTCGAGGTCCAGCCATTGACCACGTAGAGCTTGCCGCCCAGGAACACGCAGGCCGGCTTCTCCAGCGCCTGGGGCACGCTGGCAATCGGCTGCCAGGTGTCGGTCGCCGGGTCGTACACGTTGGCATCCGCCACGTTGGCCGACCCGTTGTAGCCGTTGACCGAGTACACCAGGCTGGTGGCCGGATCCCGCGCCGCGCAGTTGTCCATGATCGCGGTGGGATAGGCAGCGATGTCCACCCACGGCGCATCGCGCGGAGTCGGCAGATGCCGCGCCCCGCCGCCAGCGCCGCCACGCGTCGCCTTCCGGTCCCGGGCAACGAAGCTCAGCGGGCTGAAGTTGCCGTGAACCTCGCGCACCGGCGTCGGGTGAGTCGAGCGTCCGTAGCGGCCCTTCAGGACCTCCGGCATGCCCGCATCCAGGCTCGAAAGCGCCCAGTCCGCCGCCGCCGTGCCGGTGTTGCCGACCGTCAGGCTGACCGTCGTCGTCGTCCCCACCGTGGCGTTCACCACGATCGGGTTCGGCGCAAGCGTAAGCTCGCCGGCCTGCAGGTTGTAGTGCACCCGGATCTTGTCGCCGTTGGCGACCCCACCGTGGCGCGACATCGGGTCGTAGCCCGTCTTGGTCGCCGTGAGCGTGTGCACCCCCGCGGGGAAGAACATCACAAAGCCGCTCAGGCCACCCGGTACGTTCTCCGTCGTGGTCGTGCGCCCTTCCTCGTCGGTCAGGAGCGTGCCCACCAGCGGAGCGCCGGTGTTGGCGTCGCTTACGCTGCCGATCACCAGTCCGCCGGGGATCGCCTCACAGGTGCCGATCGAGATGTCGTCCACCTGCCAGTACCAGTCCCAGCCTCCGGTGAGGTTGTAGTAGCGGAAGCGCAACTGGAAGCTCGTCGCACCCGAGAGGTAGGAGGTCAGGTCCAGCGACTTCGAACAACCCGGCAGCCCGTAGAGCGAGCCGCAATCCGTGGTCTGGTGCAACACGGTCGTCCAGGTCGCACCCCCGTCGGTGCTGATGTCCACATCCGCCGCATCGTCGTTGCCGATGTCGATGTAGTTCTCCAGGAAGTTCACTACCGGCGAGGTGCCCACGTCCGCCACCGCGATCGGCGGGGTGATCAGACGCGTGTCGTAGGGATCTCCGCTGATGTTGGTGTTATTGCTGTCGGCATCGGCCGCATCGCCCGAACCGCCCGTGTAGTTGCCGTTGTTGTTCGCGTAGGAGCTGGCGAGCACCCACACGGTGTTGCCACTCACGGGGTTCGTCACCGTCCAGCCCGCGGGCGGGAAGCTGCCGCCGTCGAAGCTCTCGCCAAACGGGAAGCCGTAGCCCGGCGTCGAGCAGGACGCATCCGGCGCGAGGTCGAAGTTCTGGCGCGTGTCGCCGTTCAGCGTCACCGTCGCCGTGCCCGGCGTGTAGCCCATCAAATACGGCGTCGCGGTGATGTCGTAGGTGGTGCCCGCAGGCAGCGTGAATACGTAGCCGCCCTTGAGGTTCGTCCACCTCTCGCCAACCGTCGTGCCGTCATGCTCGACCACGACATGGGAGTACAGCCCGTAGCCGTGCCCCGCATCCGTGACGTGACCGCCAACGCGCGCCGTGGCCGACGGCGTCAAGGCAAAGTCCTGCGTCGTCGTCGTGCCCGCAGCAACCGTCACCGAGGCCGACTGCGACTGATACCCAAAGGCCGTGGCCGTCGCCGTGTAGGCGGTGGCGGCAGCCGGAAGCGTGATCGAGTAGTTGCCACTGCCGTCCGTGGTGGCGGAGAAGGTGCCGGGCGTAAACGCCACCTGCGCATCCGCGATCGGATCGCTGGTCGAGGCGTCCGTCACCGTGCCGTTCACCGTGCCCGTCGGGACCTGGATTCCCAGGTGCGAAATCAGGCTCGTCACGAGCGGCGTGCCCCAACCCGTGGGGTGATCCCAGTTGGGGCCGGCGCTGTAGGCGCCGTTGCTGCCGCTGGTGATGTCGCGGAAGTCGGTGGCATAGTTGCCGGCGTTGACGTCGTCGTAGATCAGTTGGTTCGATTGGCCGAGCGAGTCGCCTCCATTCAGCGACACCGCCTGGGCAAACATGCCCGCCAACTGCGGGGCCACCGCGCTGGTGCCCTGGACCAAGCCCCAGCCGCCGTTGAAAGCAATCAGGTACGGCCAGATGGTGCCATAGTTCAAGGCCATGTCGCCGGTGTTGCGGAAACCGTTCGCCGGCACTCCCGGCCCGGTCTGCCAGGCAGGCTGGGCCGAGGCGCAAATTGCGCCCCCGGTGTCCGTGGAGGCCGTCTCCGAAATCCAGTTGCCGTTGATATCGGCATGCAGGTCGGTGCCGCTGGCGGCAGTAATGTAGAGAGAGGCCGACGGCCAGTCGCAAGCATTGCTGTCACCGCTGCCGTCACCCGATCCGTTGTCGCCCGCGGCGGCGAACATCGAGATGCCCTGCGCGGCCGCCAACTGGAAGATGCTTTCGGCAGTCTCTTTCAGGCTGCCCCAGCCCGATTCGTACAAGCCCCAGCTCGTGGTCATCACCTGCGCGATGTTGTCGGTCTGGAACTGGCTGTACACGTCAATGAAGGTCGTGAAGGCTGGATCGGTTCCCACATAGACAAGCAGGTCGGCGCCGGGCGCCCAGGCCCCGCTCCATTCCATGTCGAGCAGGGTCTCGACCATGCCATCGGTCAGGCCCGAATCGCCGTCTACCGGAACAACCGTGACCGAATGGTTGGGCAGGCCCATCGCCGCCCAGAAATCGGTGTAGTCGGTGTTGGCGGTCAGTCCCGAGCTGGACGCCGTGAGAATCGCTATCGTCACTCCTGCGCCATGGCCGGTATCGGTGATATCGGGCACGTCGTAGGCGACTGCAATCTGGCTCGGCCGGTAATAGGCCGAGGTCAGCGGCGGCGGCGCCGGCAGGCGCGGCGAGGCTCGTAGCGATCCAAGACTCGACGACGGCAGCGGTTTGTAATGGTGCATCGGGTGCAGCATCGCCGCGTTGTTCAGCCCGATCACGTTCTGCACGTACCCGGAAATCGAGTGCGGCAGCTTCGGTTTATCCGTGGTGCTGAAGAACGTCCGCCCGTTGAGCCGGTAGTCGTTGATCTCGATACCCAACGCGTGCTGATAGATCCTCGTTGTAGCGCGCGTGTGGATCAGAATGTTGTTCTGGGTCACATCCAGGACCTTGATGCCGCGCGACTTCAACCACTGCACCACGGCCTTGACCTGCGCCGGGGTCGGCCCAAAGCGCTCAGTCGCCTGCTCCGGCGTCAACCATTGACGGTATTGGGGGCTTCGCGGATTCTGTGCATCTTGAACAAAGGCCTGAAGCGCCTCGGGCTTGTTCAGTTTCAAACTGACGGTCAGCTCAATGGTCGAGTTTCGGGCATGTGGCCCGATCAGCGTGGCCTGCTTGAGAAGCGCCGGAACGCTCTGGTACGCCATCGCTACCGTACTGCCCGTTTGAGCTTGGGCGATGCCGAAACACAGGCCAAGCGCGGCGGTCATCGCCACAAACTTGTATGGCCAACTTTTCATCTTCAATCTCCTTTTATCGTCAATGTTGATAAACCGATTCGCATCGTCTGGTCTCGGTCGCCGACACCTTTGCTTTGCGAACATAAAAAAAGGCGATCCCCAACTGGGAACCGCCCTTGCAATTCATGTCCGATCGGCTTGATGTCCAAACCAGGGCCACAAAGTCCCCGAACCGCTGGGGGGAGTCAACCGACCCCCCGGAGCCGCATGCCGGCTCCAGAAATCGTTGGAAAACCTCTCTCCGATTGTGATTTTATTCAATGACTTCAAACCCTTGGCACAAGCCCTTGTCCTTCCGTGATGCCCGAGGCAAGATTACAGGCCTGTAATCTATCAGGGCCGTTTCGGAAAGTCAAGGGCTTTCCGTCTGCGCCTGCATGCGCCGATCTGTCCCTCCGGCAAGCCGGAGCGGCACACCGCCACCCCCCGTGGGAGCGAGTCTGCTCGCGATAGCCGGCTGAGAAGATCGCGCGCAAGCCCGCTCCCACGGGGCAAATGGTTGCATCAAGGCAAACGAGCACCTATCGGGTGCACAAAAAAGGAACCGTAGGCCCGCATAAGCGAAGCGTTGCGGGCGAACTCGCAAGCCGGCACGCTGCCTGTCAATATGGCTGTCTTATCGCGGGCAAGCCCGCTCCCACGAGGCCGATCATTGCACTGCGGAAGGGTGCCCACGCGAGGTGCCGTAAAAAAAGGGGCGGCCGAAGCCGCCCCGATATTCATGCGTTGTTGCCCGAATTATTTTGAGGTGTCGCTCTTGGGCGAGGTGTCGCTCTTGGGCGAGGTGTCGCTCTTGGGCGAGGTGTCGCT
>JAKDMQ010000399.1 GCA_030452265.1 Nitrococcus sp. | reverse complement strand
TGCTGGTGGATCATGGCGTGAGCTTCGGCGAGCTCAAAGCGGTGCTGGACGACTTCGTCAAATGCTTCTTCGAGGAAGATCTGGCCGTGCGCTTTCGCCCCTCCTATTTTCCGTTCACCGAGCCCTCCGCCGAGGTGGACGTGCAGTGCATGTTTTGCGGTGGCAGCGGCTGCCGCGTGTGCAAATCGAGTGGCTGGATTGAGATATTGGGTTGCGGGATGGTTCACCCGGCCGTGTTCGAGTACTCGGGCATCGATTCCGAGCACTACACCGGCTACGCCTTCGGTATGGGCGTGGAGCGGCTTGCTATGCTGCGCTACGGAGTCAATGATCTGCGGATCTTCTTCGAGAACGACTTGCGCTTTCTGCGCCAGTTCCGCTAACCGGCGGCCTGTCGTGCCTCATTCCAGCCCCAGCCCCGAGATATTCGATGCGGATCAGTGAACAGTGGCTGCGTGAGTGGGTGCAGCTCCTCGAGCCCACCGCGGAGCTCAGCCATCGGCTCACCATGGCCGGCCTTGAGGTTGCGAACGTGCAGCCGGCTGCCCCGCCTTTCACCGGCGTCGTCGTCGGCGAAATCGTGCACTGCGCGCCCCACCCCAAGGCGGACCGACTCAAGCTCTGCGAAGTGCGTGCCGGCGAGCACGACCTGATACCAGTCGTGTGTGGGGCGCCCAATGCCCGCTCGGGGTTGAAGGCGCCCTTCGCGCGGGTGGGCGCACAATTGCCGGATGGGCTGCGCATTCGCCAGGCGCGGCTGCGTGGCGAGCCGTCCAAGGGCATGCTTTGCTCTGGGCGGGAGCTTGGCCTTTCGGACGATGCCTCCGGACTGATGGAGCTTCCGCCGGATGCCCCGGAAGGCACCGACCTGCGCCAATATCTCACGCTCGATGATTGCATTATCGAGGTGGATCTCACACCCAATCGCGGGGATTGCCTGAGTATAGCTGGGGTGGCACGCGAGGTCGGCGCGCTGCTGCGACGGCCTATAATGGGCCCGGCGCTTGAGACCACCCCGGCACTGATCGAGGACGAGCTCCCCGTTCATCTCGATGCCCCTGCCGATTGTCCACGCTACCTCGGGCGGATCATACGCGGCATCGATGCGCGCGCAGCGACCCCGCTGTGGCTGCGCGAGCGCTTGCGCCGGGCCGGCATCCGGCCCTTGTCGGCGGCGGTGGACGTCACCAACTATGTAATGCTCGAGCTCGGTCAACCGCTGCATGCCTTTGATCTTTCGGCTCTGGAGGGTGGAATTCGGGTTCGCCGGGCCGGCAAGGGCGAGCGTCTGGCGCTGCTCAACGGCGATACCTTGGAGCTCGACGAGCACACACTGGTGATTGCCGATGAGCGCCGAGCGGTCGCGCTCGCGGGTATCATGGGCGGCGCGCCCACGGCCGTCACTGAACAAACGCTCGATCTCTTTCTCGAGGCGGCGTTCTTTTCCGCGCAGACGATTGCCGGGCGTGCCCGGCATTTTGGCCTTCATACCGATTCCTCGCACCGCTTTGAGCGCGGTGTCGATCCCAACCTGCCGCGCATCGCCATGGAACGAGCAACCCGGCTGCTGCTCGAGATCGCTGGGGGCCGGCCTGGAGCGGTTATCGAGGCGACTGCCCCGGCTCATCTTCCGCGCCCGGTGGAGGTTACGTTGCGGCCCGCGCGGGTCACGCGGCTACTCGGAAGCGAAGTTCCTTACAACGAGATGAGGGATATCCTCGAGCGGTTGGGAATGCGCGTTGGCGATTCGAGCGCAGATGCTTGGTCGGTGCGCGTGCCAGGCTATCGCTTCGATATCGCGCGCGAAGTGGATCTGATCGAGGAGGTTGCCCGCGTCTGGGGCTACGATGAACTGCCGGCGCGGCGAGCCCCGACACAGCTCGCGATGGGCGCCCGCCCGGAGCGGCTGATCCCAATACGCCGCTTGCG
>JAKDMQ010000168.1 GCA_030452265.1 Nitrococcus sp. | reverse complement strand
CGCGCACGCCATATGGCGGTTACGGCGGAGGGTGACGTCTTTGTGGCGCTGCGCCACCGGGTGCCCGGCGGCGGCATCGCCGCCCTGCGCGACACCAACGGCGACGGCCGCGCCGACGTAACCGAATATTTCGGCGCCGCCGGCGGCAGCGGCATCGCGATCCATGACGGGCATCTGTACTTCGGCACGGTGACGGAGGTGGTGCGCTGGTCCTTGGCCGGCGATTCGCTGGTACCCGAGGGTGACCCGCAAGTCGTGGTCAGCGGCATGCCGGTGCAGGACCAGCATTCCGCCCGCTCGCTGGTGATCAACCCTCGAGGCGATCTGTTCATCAATATCGGCGCGCCGTCCAATTCCTGCCAGAAACAGGATCGCGAGTCAGTCTCGCCGGGCATGGACCCCTGCCCGCTGTTGCCGTTGCATGGCGGGATCTGGCGGTTTTCCGCGCAGAAGACCGGACAGGTGTTCGATGCCGCCCACCGGTACGCTACCGGCATTCGCAACGCCGTGGCCATGGACTGGAATGCCCGGGTGGATCAGCTTTATGTTGTCCAGCACGGCCGCGACGATCTGCACCGGCTCTGGCCGGAGTTATACACTCCCAAGCAGAACGCTAACCTTCCGGCAGAGGAGTTCTTGCGCGTCGACGAAGGCGATGACTTCGGCTGGCCGTACTGCTACTACGATCCCTTCAAGGACAAGAAGCTGCTGGCGCCGGAATATGGCGGCGATGGCAGCAAGGTGGGCCGCTGCGCGCGGTTCGAGGATCCGATCCTGGCTTTTCCGGCCCACTGGGCACCCAACGGACTGTTGTTTTATTACGGCGCTGCTTTCCCGAACGCTTATTCCGGCGGTGCTTTTATAGCCTTCCACGGTTCTTGGAACCGTGCGCCCTTTCCGCAGCAAGGCTATAAGGTGGTGTTCGTGGCCTTCAAAGACGGCCTGCCGGTGGACGGCGACTGGCGGCTGTTCGCCGACGGCTTTGCTGGCAAGTCCTTTCCCGATGTCACCGAATACCGGCCGGTTGGCTTGGCGCGTAGTCCCGATGGCGCGCTCTATGTCTCCGACGACACCAAGGGTCGTATCTGGCGCATTACCCACGAATAAAGACGCCGTGCCCTATTCGCGCATGGCCTGTCCGCCCCGGTGCGGTTCCCGGAAGTACACACCATGGCACGCAACGGGGTAATCGACGCCGGAGGGTGTTTATTGAAGCGCACGGCGCATCATCCGATGCGGGATGCCGACATCTTGGAAGATTTCACCGTAGGGCTCGAAGTGCAGCTTCTCGTAGAACGGGATTACGGGCACTTGCGCCGACAGTGCCACGGACCTCATCCCGGCCGCGGCGGCCTCCTCCAGCACCGCTTGCAGTAACTGCTTGCCGATGCCACGGCGACGCCAGACCGGCAGCACCGCCATGCGCCCGACATGCGCATTCGGGGTCAGCCTTACGGTGCCGATAGGAGTGTCATAGTCCGTCATGCCCACGATGTGGCGGCTGGCACGGTCCAGCTCATCCCACTCCAGCTCCACCGGAATGCCTTGCTCCTCGATGAAGACACGCCGGCGTACGGGCGCGGCCAAGTGGCCGAGCTCGCTCCAGGTTCCCCGGAGAAGACGCACCGCGGCCACGTCACACCTCCCGGGCTAGGACCTCAGCAAGTCCAATATAGCTGGATGGGGTCAACGCCTCGAGCTCGCGTTGTACCGCCTCGGGCAGGTTCAGCTCGCGCACGAATGCCTGCAGGGCGTCGGGTTCCAGTGGTTGGCCGCGCGTAAGGGCTTTGAGCCGCTCATAAGGCGCCTCGATGCCGTGGCGGCGCATCACCGTCTGTACTGCCTCGGCCAGCACGGCCCAGTTGGCCTCCAGATCGGCGCGCAACCGCTCGCGGTCCACGTCCAGCTTATTTAGCCCTTTACATAAGGCCTGATAGGCGATATGCGAATGCGACAGCGCGACACCGATGTTGCGCAGCACTGTGGAATCGGTCAGATCGCGCTGCCAGCGCGAGATCGGCAGCTTCCGCGCCAGGTGGCCGAGCAGCGCATTGGCGATTCCGAGGTTGCCTTCGGCGTTCTCGAAATCGATCGGGTTGATCTTGTGCGGCATGGTGGAGGAGCCGACTTCGCTCTCGATCAGGCGCTGCTTGAAGTAGCCCAAGGCGATATAGCCCCAGATATCGCGGGCGAGATCGATCAGAACCGTATTCAGCCGGGACAAGGCATCGCAGAGCTCGGCGATGCTGTCATGGGGCTCGATTTGCGTTGTATAAGGATTCCATTTGAGCCCCAGTCCTTCGACATGGCGCCGGGTGAGAGCGGGCCAATCGACCTCTGGATAAGCACAGACATGGGCATTGTAGTTGCCGACCGCGCCGTTGAATTTGCCATGCAGCGCCACGCTGAGTAGCTGATCATGCTGGCGCTGCAGCCGGTAGACGAGATTGGCCAGCTCCTTGCCCAAGGTGGTCGGGGAGGCCGGTTGGCCGTGAGTGCGAGCGAGCATGGCATCACCGGCGTGCGCGTGCGCAAGCCCTCGCAGCCGCGTAATGAGCTCATCCAGGCTCGGGCGCAGCACCTGCCCCCGCGCGGCCTGGAGCATACGCGCATACGCAAGGTTGTTAATATCCTCGGATGTGCAGGCAAAGTGCACGAATTCCCGAATCGGGGCCAACTCGGTGCATTCGGCGAGCCGTTCCTTGAGGAAGTACTCCACCGCCTTTACGTCATGGTTAATAGTGGCCTCGAACTGCTTGATCCGCCCCGCCGCGGCGAGGTCGAATTCGTTCAGCAAGGCCTCGAGAAAACGCTCGGCCTGCGCGGACAAAACCGGCACCTCGGCGATCGCGGGCTCGGCCGCTAGCGCCTGCAGCCAGCGCACTTCTACGGTGAGGCGCTCGCGCAGGAGCGCGTACTCACTGACAAGCGCAGCCAGCGCCGCGGCTTTCTCACCGTAGCGGCCGTCGATCGGGGAGATGGCGGTGAGTCGGGTTAGGTCCATGCTGTTGGGCGCAATTGCGGGGGTTAATGGCCGCTTGCAGGAATAAGCTGCGGATGTGATCTGCAACAGGTGTAGTTCTAATGACAACATGTTGAGTGAATCGCAACGCATTGTATACCCGCCAAGGCGGTTTTGCGCCCAGCGCGTGCTTGCTTTGGCGGCGGGTGAGCTCACGGGAGGGCCGCATGAGCAAGCAGGGCTATCGGATCGAGAAGGACAGCATGGGCGAGCTGCGGGTGCCGGCGCAGGCGCTCTACGGCGCACAAACGCAGCGCGCGGTCGAGAATTTCCCCATCAGCGGCCTGCGCATGCCGCGGGCTTTCATTCGCGCCCTGGGGCTGATCAAGGCGGCCGCCGCGCGGGCAAACAGCGACCTCGGCGAGCTTGACGAGCGAACGGCCGCTGCCGTCGCGCAAGCGGCGGATGCGGTGGCCGGCGGCGACTACGATGCGCACTTCCCAGTCGAGGTGTTCCAGACCGGGTCGGGCACCAGCACTAATATGAATGCCAATGAGGTGATCGCGCGGGTGGCCTCGCGCGAGGCAGGCGTACCCGTGCATCCGAACGACCATGTGAACAGGGGGCAAAGCAGCAACGATGTCATCCCGACGGCTATCCACGTCAGCGCCGCTCTGGAATGTCGCGAGAGCCTGTTGCCGGCGTTCGCGTACCTGGCCGAGGCCCTGGAAGCGCGTGCGGCCGATCTTGCCGAGGTGCCCACCACCGGTCGCACTCATCTGATGGACGCGATGCCGGTCACCCTGGGCCAGGAGATCGGCGGCTGGGCCGCGCAGATACGCCACGCCGGCGCACGCGTCGAGAGTGCGCTCGAGCGGGTCTACCCGCTTGCCCAAGGCGCTACCGCCGTGGGAACCGGCATCAATGCCCATCCCGAGCTCGGCGCCCGGGTGGCCGCACTTCTCGCGGCGCGCACCGGTATCGCGTTTCGTGTCAGCGACAATCACTTCGCGAGCCTGAGCAGTCAGGATGCCGCCGTCGAGCTCTCCGGCCAGCTCAAGGCGGCTGCCGTTAGCCTGATGAAGATCGCGAACGATCTGCGCTGGATGAACAGCGGCCCGCTGGCCGGGCTCGGGGAGATCACGCTGCCGGCGCTGCAGCCTGGTAGCAGCATCATGCCGGGCAAGGTCAATCCGGTGATTCCGGAGGCCGTAGCGATGGTGGCCGCCCAAGTTATAGGCAATGATCTGAGTATCACCGTCGCCGGACAGTCCGGGAGCTTCCAGCTCAACGTCATGCTGCCGCTGATTGCCTACAATCTGCTCCAGAGCATAGAGCTTCTCGCAAGGTCAAGCCGCGTGCTTGCGGATAAGGCCGTCCGCGGCTTTACCGTCAATGAACCGCGGCTGCAGCAGGCGCTTGCCCGCAATCCGGTTCTGGTGACCGCGCTCAACTCACTCATCGGCTATGAGCGGGGCGCCGAGATCGCCAAGCGCGCCTATGCCGAAGGACGGCCCGTGATCGCGGTGGCGAAAGAGATGACGGACCTCTCCGAGGCCGAGCTGCAGCGCCTGCTCGACCCGCGGGCACTTACTCGCGGTAGCGTTCGCGAATGACCCGATCAGCCTCCGCGGCGTGGCGGGCGGTTACCACCGGCCGTGCTCAGCCAGGCGCTAATGGCGATCATAGCGCGCAAGCATTTGGCCTACGCCATCAGGAGTATGCGTGTCGTAGTAGAGTGAGCGCAGGCGATAGTCCGCCGGGGCGCCGAGCAGCGCCCCCTCCATGATGGTGGCAAAACCCTCGCCACCGAGCAGGCGGTGGACGGTGGTGAGAAACAGCGTGTTGAGGCACCCGGCGCTGACCAACGTGTGCAGAACCTGCGGCCCAGCGACGCAGTAGGCGCGGCGGTAGCCGAGCGCGGTTAGACGCGCGACGATTTCCTTGCCGTCGATGCGCCCGTTCCCCGCGAAACGCTCCACGATAAGGCCTTCTGCCGTCAATGCGGCGAACCGCTCGCGAGGCGGGGCATCACCCGTGAATATCCTGACGGTGCGGCCCTCCTGTAGCAGCCTTCGCGGCGCCGGAAAATCGAGATCCTCGCTCAAGAAGACTACATCCGGCTGCCCCGCTTTCCCCTGGCGCCGGCGCCAACGGTGGATGTCGGCAAATGCACTGGCCGATCCGACCGGCAGGCTGTCCTGCGCCTGGCCGGCGGCCCAGTCGCGTAAATAGCGCCCGGAGCTGACGAGCACATCGGCGTGTCCCGCCAGCTCCTGGAACAGGCGCCAGTCGTGCGGGTTTGCGGTGGTGCTCGGGACCACTTGGCGGCCGGGCGGCTGCGCGATAGCGATGCGCCCATCGAGGCTCATGACGAAGTTGGCGTATACGAACAGCCGCGCCTGCAAGTCGCTTGGAACCAGCGGCGCATTGAGGTAGAGCCCTTCCAGAGCGACTGCCTCGGTAGGTGGTGGATAAAGGCGCAGCAAGGATGCTGTCATGACCGGGATGCTTCGATGGCGTATTCGGCGGCGCTTGGTTAGGTTAACAGAAGAAATCCTATTCTCGGATCGGAACTGTGGGATGTGCTAACGGGATATCATGTGAAGCGATTTGCAGCAACATTAGGGGGCGCAGCCGTTAATTTGCTAACTTGGCCAGCGGCGGTAAAGCTGTCAGTGAACTAACAGCACTACCCCTTCTACTGGCGCGACCACGTTGATCTCGCTCGCTCGGCCACCCGCTTCGGTATAATCGACAAGTCCCAGCAGGCAACCCTGCCTGCCCCACAGCAATACGGCAAGTTCGAGAGCATCTGCCGTGCTCAGCGACGCCCGAGAGCTGCTCTCGGCGGCTGACGCTTAGGCCGCCGGTAACGTTTCGATCGTGGATGGACACAGACGACGGTTTCGATCCCAAGACTCTGCTTGCGACCTTGCCCGAGAGCCCCGGTGTGTATCGAATGCTCGATCAGGCTGGGAAGGTTATTTATGTCGGCAAGGCACGCAAGCTCAGGCATCGTCTGAGCAGCTACTTCACGCGCACGGCACCCAATGCCAAGACCAAGGCGATGGTGGCGCAGGTGCACGATGTGCAGATCACGCTGACGCATACCGAAGCCGAGGCACTGCTGCTCGAAAACAACCTAATAAAGGAGCTGCGCCCGCGCTATAACGTGTTGCTGCGCGATGACAAGAGCTATCCCTATATCTATTTGTCCAAACAGAAGCACTTCCCGCAGCTTGCTTTCCACCGTGGGCCGCGCCGCCGGCCGGGGCGCTACTTCGGCCCCTTCCCCAGCGCCGGGGCCGTGCGCGAGACGCTCAACCATTTGAAGAAGGTCTTCCCGCTGCGCCAGTGCCGCGACACCTTTTTCAATAACCGCTCACGGCCTTGCCTACAATATCAGATCAAACGCTGCACGGCGCCATGCGTCGGTTATATCACCGAGTCGGCCTACGCGGTGGACGTGCGCCATGTAGAGATGTTCTTCGAGGGCCAGAGCAACCAGGTGATCGATGAACTGGTGCAGCGTATGGAGGGTGCCGCCGAGGCACTCGAATACGAGGAGGCCGCCCGGCTGCGCGACCGAATCTCGGCGTTGCGGCGCATACAGGAGCGCCAATACGTCGCCGGCGCCCGGGGCGACATCGATGTCGACGTTATTGCCTGCGTGGGCCGAGCCGGATTGATCTGCATACAGGTCTTCATGATCCGCGATGGCCGCAATCTAGGTAACCAGACCTTCTTTCCGCAGATACCCGAGGGGACGAGCGAAGCCGAGGCCCTCTATGCCTTCGTTGCACGCCATTACCTGGGCCGTGCTATACCCGCGAAGCTGCTGGTGAGCCACGATTTCGAGGATCGGGCGCTGCTCGAGGAGGCCTTGGCGCGCGATGCCAAGCATCGGGTCCGAATCCATTGGCGCGTGCGCGGTGAGCGCAGGCGATGGCTGCAAATGGCCGCGAGCAACGCCGGGCATGCACTCGCCGCGCAGATCGCCACTCGAGCCGGCATGGAACGGCGGTTTGAGGAGCTGCAGCTTGCGCTCGATCTCGACGCTATGCCTGAGCGAATCGAGTGTTTCGATATCAGCCATACCCAGGGGGAGGCTACCGTGGCATCCTGCGTGGTCTTCAATCGCGCCGGGGCTCTCAAGTCGGATTACCGGCGATTCAACATCGCCGGAATCGAGCGCGGGGATGATTACGCCGCGCTGCGCCAAGCCCTCGAGCGGCGCTATACGCGCCTCAAGCGCGGCGAGGCGGCCATTCCCGACATTCTGCTCATCGATGGCGGCCGCGGTCAGCTCAAGCAGGCGCGCGAGGTATTGCAGGAGCTGCAGGTGGAGGCCGTTCAGCTCGTCGGTATCGCCAAGGGGCCGCGCCGGCGCCCGGGTGAGGAGACCTTATTCATCGCCGGGCGGCCTGGAGCGTTGCAGCTAGCGCCCGATTCACCGGCGCTGCACCTCCTGCAGCAGGTTCGCGACGAAGCGCATCGCTTCGCGATCACTGGGCATCGGGCGCAGCGTGGCCGCAAGCGCACGACCTCCGTACTGGAGGAGATCCAGGGCTTGGGTCCGAAGCGACGCCAGACTTTGCTCAAGCAGCTTGGCGGGCTACGCGGTGTGCAGCGCGCCGGGGTCGAGGATCTGGCGCGTGTCGCCGGCATCAGCCAGGCTTTGGCGGAACGCATTTACCAGAGCCTGCATGGTTAAAACTGCCCGCATCCGGAGCAGCGAGTGCTTGCTTGCCATGTTACAGTTTGCGGCTGTGGGCAAGGCGGTCTTGACCTTCGCCGCGGGGGATCTGATGAGCTGGAATCTGCCCAACCTCCTCACCTGGCTGCGCATCGCCCTGATCCCCGTGCTCGGACTGATTTTCCTATTGCCTTATC
>JAKDMQ010000398.1 GCA_030452265.1 Nitrococcus sp. | reverse complement strand
CCCATCTTTAACAACCAGCACCCGATTTTCCGGCTATTTGGCGCGTAACCGCTTGTTTGTGCTGAGTGGGGGCACCGGAAAGCGGATGTAGTGCCATTTTATTTGTTCATACCCCTTGCTTTCCGGGATTTCTGCGCTAATGTTGGGGCCATGTTTATCCGACGGACCGCAACCGGCCGCGGCCCCGACGGCGAGCGTTATTACACGCACCGGCTGGTAAGCACGCAGCGCATTGGCGGCAAGGTACGCCAGCGCACGCTGCTGAACCTGGGGGCGCACTTTGCCATAGAGCGGGGGCACTGGGGGCTGTTGTGCCAGTGCGTCGACGAGCGTCTGCACGGCCAGTCCGGATTAAATCTTGAGGCCGTGCCCACGGCGGTCGAAGCCGAAGCCGAGCGCATGACCGCGCAGTTGTTGACTCGGCAACGGCCAGCGTCTTCCCAGGGCGCATCGGCCACCGGCGATGTGCAATCGGTGGACATCGACTCGATGACCCTCACACGGCCACGCTCGGTGGGACTCGAGCAACTGGGCTTGTGGGCGATGGCACAGGTGGATTTCGCCGGCCTGCTCGGCGATTGCGGCTGCAACGGCCCGCAGCGCGGGGCGGCCATCGGCACGATCATCGCCCGCATGGCCGCACCGGGCTCGGAGCAGGCGACGTATCGTTGGCTACGCAGCCGCAGCGCCCTGGGCGAGCTGCTGGCCTATGACTACGAGACGATGGACGACATGGCGCTGTATCGCATCTCCGACCGTCTCTACCGGCAGCGCGCCTGGATTGAAGCGGCCCTGTTCGAGCGCGTCCGCGATTTGTTTGGTCTGGAATGCGTGATCACCCTCTACGACCTGACCAACACCTACTTCGAAGGCCGGGCGGCGGGCAATCCACAGGCACGCCATGGCCACTCCAAGGAAAAACGCAGCGATTGCCCCCTGCTGACGTTGGCCATGGTGCTGGACGGTAGCGGCTTTGTGCGTCGCTCACAGGTCTTCGGCGGCAACGCCGGTGAGGCGAACACGCTGGACGCCATGCTCTCGGGGCTTGACGCGCCGGCGGGTGCGCTGGTGGTCATGGACCGGGGGATCGCCTCGCAGGCCAACCTCGACTGGCTGGTGGAACGGGGGTATCGCTATCTGGTGGTCAGCCGTGAGCGCCGGCGCACATTCGACGCCCAAGCGGCCACACCCATCACCACGGCCAGCGATGAGCGCGTCCACATTCAGTCCGTGCCCTCGGACAATGGCCAGGAACTGTATCTGTACTGCCACTCCGAGGCCCGCGCCCGCAAGGAAGAAGGTATCGACCGGCGCTTTGCCGAGCGCTTCGAGGCCGCATTGCAGGGCATCCATGACGGGCTATCCAAGCCCCGCACCACCAAGCGCATCGACAAGCTCTGGGAGCGCATCGGGCGCCTCAAGGAGAAATCCCGCGGCATCGGCGGCCACTACGATATCGAGCTGATCCCCGATGACAGCGGCGAGAAGGCCGTGGCACTGCGCTGGCAGCGTCGAGCCACGCCCAACAGCCGTGTCAGTCACCCCGGCGTGTACTGCCTGCGGACCAATGAGACCGACTGGGACGCTGACAAGCTATGGCGGACCTACACCATGCTCACCGACCTGGAAGCGGTGTTTCGCAGCCTCAAGTCCGAACTCGGCCTGCGCCCGATCTATCATCACAAGCAGGAGCGTAGCGCCGGGCACCTGTTCATCAGCGTGCTCGCCTACCAGTTCGTGCAGATCCTGCGGCGCTGTCTGCGCGAACACGGCGTCACCGACCGCTGGGGCAGCCTGCGCGAACGCATGGGCGGCCAGTGCCGCATCACCGCCACATTCCGTCGCGCCGACGGGCGGACGCTGCATGTCCGAAAGACGACGCAACCCGAACCTGCGCAAAAGGACATCTACGCGGCGCTGGGCATCGATGCGATGCCCGGCGGTGTCCGAA
>JAKDMQ010000397.1 GCA_030452265.1 Nitrococcus sp. | reverse complement strand
CGAGGGACTGCTCGGCCTGCGCGTTGAGCACGATGATGGCGATGCGCCGGTTGACCGGCGCGCGTGGGTGTACCGCGTCGAAGGGCAGTTCCGCTGCCATGCCGGATACCCTTCTCACCTGGTCTTTCGGTAATCCCGCGGCGAGCATGGCGCGGCGCGCGGAATTCGCGCGCCCGGCGGATAGCTCCCAATTACTGTAATTGCGCCCGTGGCTGACATAGGGCCTGGCATCGGTGTGGCCGATGATAGTGATTCCGTTGGGTAGTTTGGCAATCAGCGGGGTGACCTGGGTGAGAATACGCTCGGCGTAAGGCTTGAGCTCCTCGCTTCCGAGCGAGAACATGGGCCGGCGCTGGTCGTCGACGAGTTGGATGCGCAGACCGTCCTCAGTGAAATCGATCTTGATCTGGTCGCGAAACTCATGCAGCAGCGCGCTGTCCGTTATCGCCTGACGCAGACTGCTATTGAGCGCTTTCAGCAGCGCCAGATCGCTGTTCCCAGCGTGCTTGCGGTTCATCGTGGCGTGGCTGTCGCCGAGGTTGACTTGGCCGAAGTCCTTGCTGATGTCCGGGCCGCCGCCCTTTAGAACGCTGGTGGTGTCTCCCGAGGTCTCACCACCGGAGAGCGATACGCGGTAGGGGTTTTTGAAGTATTCGGCGATACCATGTCGCTGGGCCTCGGTGGTCGAGCCCAGTAGCCACATCAGCAGGAAGAAGGTCATCATCGCGGTGACGAAGTCGGCATAGGCCACTTTCCAGGCGCCGCCGTGGTGTGCATGAGCGGCTTTCTTGACCTTTTTGATGACGACGGGAGACTTGGAATCGACGCTCATGACAGACCTTATCCGCTCTTCTGCTGCCGAAGATGCTCCTCCAGCTCGAGAAAGCCCGGGCGCTGGCTGGAGTAGATCACCTTGCGGGCGTACTCCACGGCGGTGGCTGGCGCCGCACCGGTTATTAGAGCCATGAGCCCTGCCTTGAGGCATTCCAGATATTTCCCGGCCGCCGCGGCGCGCTGCTCCATGAGACTCGCCACCGGGGCGACGAAGCCGTAACCGAGCAGGATGCCGAGAAAGGTGCCCACCAACGCGGCAGCGATGAGCTGGCCCAGCACCGCCGGGGGTTGATCCACCGATTGCATGGTGTGAACCACGCCTAGCACGGCCGCCACAATGCCGAAGGCCGGTAGCCCATCCGCCATTTTGCGCAACGCGTCCACCGGTCGCATTGCCTCGTGGTGATGGGTCTCGATCTCCAGATCCATCAGGGTGTCCATCTCCTGGGGGTTGAGCTGACCGCTGCTGATTATTCTCAGATAATCGGTAAGGAATTCCATGGCGTGAGGGTCCGCGCTCACCCGGCGGGCTTTTTGGAAGATCGGACTCTCCGCCGGGTTCTCCACGTCGGCTTCGATAGCGAGCAGGCCATCGAGGCGGGCTTTTGCGGCGAGCTCACTGATCATCGTCAGGGTCTCCATGTACAGCGCCTTGTTAAAGGGCGAGCCTTTCAACACCCTGAGCAAATCGTGTGCGGTGGCCTTGAGCGTGTCGCCCCCCGAGCTCATCAGGAAGGCCGCGCTGGCTGTGCCGCCGATGATCAATAATTCCACTGGCTGAAGCAGCACGCCGAGATGACCGCCGGCCAATAGGAAACCGCCGCCGACGGCGGCGATGACCATCACATAGCCAAATAGGATAAGCATTCGAACGCCTCATGCCTGGAATCGCAAAGCCGCCGCCGCTTGCCGCAGGCAAAGACTATGATCCCTGACCGGGCGCCCATGCTCTGTGTGGTTGTTCTCAGAATCCCGGGCTGCTTGCTTGTCCTACCGCATGCATGGATCCCCAGGTTTCGCGCGGCGCAGAAGTCTCGGTGCCATGTCTTTCGTTATGAGGTGTAATACCACAGCGCCAGCGCACCGAGCACAATCCGGTACCAGGCGAATACGGTGAAGTCGTGGTTGGAGATGTATTGCAGCAAGAAGCG
>JAKDMQ010000167.1 GCA_030452265.1 Nitrococcus sp. | reverse complement strand
CCCATGCCTTCAATGTTCAGCAATGTCTTCTGCAGCAAGATCAATTGCGGCTGAATCTCCATGTTGAAGCGGCGTCCGGTCTGAAAAAGCCTCAGCAGCAGCGCTCCGAATGAAATCTCACCGAGCGGGCGCTGAAATATGGGCTCGCAGACGGTGCGTATAGCCGCCTCGAACTCGTCCACGCGGGTACCGGCTGGGACCCAGCCAGACTCTATGTGCAGCTCGGCCACACGGCGGTAGTTGCGATTGAAGAACGCCAGGAAATTCTCCGCCAGATAGCGGTGGTCAATGGGATTGAGCGTGCCGATGATGCCGAAATCCACCGCGATGTATACCGGCTCTTCGGTACAATCGGGGTCGACGAATACATTGCCCGGGTGCATGTCGGCGTGAAAAAAGCTATCCCGGAAGACCTGGGTGAAGAAGATCTCTACGCCGCGCTCGGCCAGCGCCTTGAGGTTGATGCCGTGGGCCTTGAGCTGCTCGATGTCGCTGATGGGGATGCCCCGGATCCGCTCCATGACCATGACGTTGTTGCGGGTGCCGGGCCAGTAGACCTCGGGTACGTAGATGAGATTCGAGCCTTTGAAATTGCGCCGCAGTTGTGAGGCGTTGGCGGCCTCGCGCATGAGATCCAACTCGTCGTGGATGGTTTTATCGAACTCATGTACTACGTCCACCGGGTGTAGCCGCCGCCCTTGCCGCCAGTAACGCTGAGCGAGGGTGGCGATCGTGTAGAGCAACTGTAGATCGCGGTCGATTACCCGCTCGATTCTGGGGCGCACAACCTTTACCACCACTTCGCGGCCATCTTCAAGACGGGCGGCGTGGACTTGAGCGATGGAGGCGGAGGCGAGCGGCTCGGCATCGAAGGCATCGAAGACGGCTTCCAATGGCTGGTTGTAGGCGCGCTCGATGATGCCGCGGGCGATTTCGCCGGGAAAGGACGGCACCCGGTCCTGGAGATAGGAGAGCTCCAGGGCGATATCCTGTGGCAGGAGGTCGCGCCGGGTGGAGAGTATCTGGCCGAATTTGACGAAAATGGGCCCCAGATCCTCCAGAGTCATGCGGATGCTCTGGCCTCTAGGGCGACTGTGTCGCGGAATCCAGCGCCAGGGCATCAGGTAGCCGAACACCCGCAGCGGACGGAACAGGTGGGTAGCCAATATGACCTCATCCAGCCCGTGCTTGATGAGGATGAGATTGATGTGGATGAGGCGCAGTACCTGCCCGGGTCGAATGCTCACCGCCCCGTCCCGCCGTCGAGACCCTGCTCCAGCCTTCGTACCCGCGCCGCCAGACGCTCCACCTCCTGATGCAGACAGTCCACCTCGGCGACAAAGCCGCTCACCTCTGCCGCGGCGGGTAAGTCGCGACGCTCCTCGGTAAGATATTCTCCAATTGTTTGCAGCGCCGATTCGCCAGAGCGCCGTAGCCAATTCGTGGAGCCTTTAACCGCGCGGCCAAGCTGGTGCGCCAGTACATCCCCAGTGTAGCGGGCGATCTGCTCTTCCCAATCCACCTCGAGCTCGGTGAACAATCGGCGTAGATCCTGCACCACCCCCACTTCCCCCGAGAATTCGATCTTGGGACGGCGCCGCCCTGCTGGGGTCGCCAGTGCGAGCAGACCGGCGCGGCTGCTACGTAGCCGAACCGTCGGCGCGGTATCGGCAGCCGAAGTTGGAAGGATCAGTCGAAGTCCCGTCTCGCTGAACAGGACAAAGAAATGGAGCTCGATATCGGTGAGCTCCACACTCAAACGGCATCCCGCCAGCTCTCGAAGCCGCCGCGGGGACCCCGGATCCGCGGCCAGTAAGCGATTAAGGAGCGTTTCGGCGGCGCGCAGCAGGATTTCCCGGGCGGGTTGAGCCAGCGGTGTAAGTGCCATGGGTGATTGGGTGCTTAGGTGCCTAATATACGTGCCCGCGGTGAACGGCCACCAAGCCGCCGCAGAGGTTGACGTAATCGCAGCCTTCGAATCCCGCCGCCTCCATCATGGTCTTCAGGCTCTCTTGATCAGGATGCATGCGAATGGACTCGGCAAGATAGCGGTAACTGTCCTGGTCGCGGGCGACGAGCCGCCCGAGCAAAGGCAGGAAGCGCATGGAATAGAGATCATAGAGGGGGCGCAACGGCGTCACGTAGAGGGATGAGAACTCCAATATGACAGCGCGGCCCGCGGGCAGCAGCACCCGGCGCATCGCCTCCAGCGCCCGCTCCTTACGGGTGACGTTGCGCAAGCCAAAGCCGATGGTAACTCGCTCGAAGCTTTGATCGGGAAATGGCAGCCGCTCTGCGTCGGCAATCGCATAGCCTATATTGCCGACGACCCCGGCATCGGTCAGGCGATCTCGCCCCAAGGTGAGCATGCTGGGGTTGATGTCGCACGCCACCACGAATCCGTCCGGTCCGACCTCATTGGCTATCGAGCGGCTTAAATCGCCCGTGCCCGCCGCGAGATCCAATACGCGATGCCCCGGGCGCAGCCCGGCGAGGCGCAATGCTTGTTGCTTCCACAGCCGATGGAAACCGAGCGACATCAGGTCGTTCATGAGATCATAGCGCTGCGCCACGGATTCGAATACCTGGCCAACCCGCCGCGCCTTGTCCGCGGCCGACACGCTCTGGAAGCCGAAATACGTCTCCTCTGGGGTTGGCTCGCTCGCCACCGCTATCGGCCCTCGCTGCCGCTGGGATCGCGCCGGTAGCCGGCCCGCTCCAATGAATCCAGATACGCCTGCCAGTAGTAGCCCTTGTTCGTGCCCAGGTCGTATAGCAGGTCCCAGGAGTATAGCCCGGTACTATGGCCGTCGTCGAAGAGGAGCTTGATGGCATACCGGCCTACCGGCTCGACGCCGGTAATGGCCACGTTCTCCTTGCCAAGCTGCAGCGTTTGCTCGCCGGGGCCATGCCCCCGTACCTCGGCCGAAGGTGAATAGACGCGCAAGTACTCGGCGGCAAACTCAAATTCGCTGCCATCATCGAACCAGACCTCGAGCATCCGGGCACGCCGGTGCAGACGGATATCGGTTACTATGCGCCCGGTTTCAGCTTTGCCGGGTCTACGCATCGCCTACTCTCCTAAGCGCGCTCTAGCATCCTGGCGCGTCGTTGGTAGCGAGTGATCACATTATAGAACCTAGAAAACCTGGTTCCAGGCTGTCATCCCGGCGAAAGCCGGGATCCATCTTATTGTGTCGGAGAAAGAATGGATTCCGGCCTGCGCCGGAATGACGGAATCCAGGAGTATTCGGGCTTCCTATTAGAGAATGTAGCGGCTGAGATCCTGGTCGCGCGCCAGATCGGCCAGATGCGCGTCGACGTAATGCTCGTCAATGCGCACGAGATCGCCAGCCTTGTCGGCGGCCTCAAAGGATACCGTCTCCAATAACCGCTCCATCACGGTATGCAGCCGCCGCGCACCGATATTCTCGGTGCGCTCGTTGACCTCCCAAGCGACTTGCGCGATGCGCGCCACACCCTCCTCGGTGAACTCCAGGTGCACACCCTCGGTTTCCATCAGCGCTTGATACTGGCGCACCAGCGAGGCATCGGGTTCGGTCAAGATGCGCACGAAGTCTTCGACGGTGAGCGGATCAAGCTCCACCCGAATCGGCAATCGTCCCTGCAGCTCCGGGATTAGATCCGAGGGCTTGGACAGATGAAAGGCCCCAGAGGCGATGAACAGAATATGATTGGTGTTGACTATGCCGTGTTTGGTGGAGATGGTGGAACCTTCCACCAATGGCAAGAGGTCGCGTTGCACGCCCTCGCGCGAGACATCCGCGCCGCTGCCGTGCTCGCCGCGTTTGGCTATCTTGTCGATCTCGTCGAGAAAGACAATGCCGTTTTGTTCCACCGCGTCGATTGCCTTGCGCTTGACTTCCTCCTCATTGACCAGCTTGGCCGCCTCCTCCTCCTTGAGCACACGCCAGGCGTTCCTAACCTTTAGGCGGCGCGTACGGGTGCGCTCCCCAGTGAGATTTTGGAACATGCTCTGGAGCTGGCCGGTCATTTCCTCCATACCGGGTGGCGCCATGATCTCCATTCCGACAGGGGCGGTGCGCAATTCCACGTCGATCTCACGCTCGTCCAGGTTCCCTTCGCGCAGCTTCTTGCGCATTTTCTGCCTTGTGGTATCCGCGCTCTCATCCTCCGTGCCAAAGCCTCTTGCTCTGGGCAGCAGGGCGTCGAGTAGGCGCTCTTCAGCCGCATCGATGGCCGCGGTCGTTACCTTGTCCATTTCTTTCTGCCGAGTCATCTTCACGGCGATATCCGCCAAGTCGCGAATCATCGACTCGACATCGCGGCCGACGTAGCCCACTTCGGTGAACTTGGTCGCCTCGATCTTGATAAAGGGGGCGCCCGCAAGCTTGGCCAGGCGGCGGGCGATCTCGGTCTTGCCAACGCCCGTCGGCCCGATCATCAGAATGTTCTTGGGCGTGATCTCGGCGCGCAGCACCTCGTCCACCTGCATGCGTCGCCAGCGATTGCGCAACGCGATGGCGACAGCCTGCTTGGCCTTTGCCTGGCCGATGATGTATTTGTCGAGCTCCTGGACGATTTCCCGGGGAGTCATTTGGGGCATGGTCATCAGCTCTCCGGCTAGCAGGGGCCCAGCTCTTCCAGGGCCAAATGATGGTTGCTATAGATGCAGATGTCGGCGGCGATAGTAAGCGATCGCTCCACGATCTCGCGCGCCGCAAGCGCCGTGTTTTCCAACAGCGCCGTGGCCGCGGCCCGGGCATACGCACCGCCGGAACCGATCGCCAGCAGATTGTGCTCCGGCTCGACGACATCGCCGTTGCCGGAGAGCATGAGCAGAGACCCCGTATCCGCCACCACCAGCAAGGCTTCCAGACGGCGCAGCACCCGATCCGAGCGCCAGTCTTTGGCCATCTCGACGGCCGCACGCGTCAGGTTGCCGTGGTGCTTCTCTAGCTGACCCTCGAAACGCTCGAACAACGTGAACGCATCCGCCGTGCCTCCGGCAAAGCCGGCCAGAACGCGCTCGTGGAAAAGCCGCCGAACTTTGCGCGCATTGCCTTTCATCACCGTATCGCCCAGCGTCACCTGGCCGTCGCCGCCGACCACTGTCTGCCCATCGCGGCGGACCGCAAGAATGGTTGTGCCTTGGAACTGCCTCACGATCGGAACCTCGTTTGACTGGCGGCGCGCTACTCAGCTCTCGCGACCTGGTTGGCCCCAAAGTTTACATGCAATGGAGATAGGGGCAGGAGCCGAATTTTCAAAGTATCCCGTGCCGATGGTCCCGGCTCGGCGCGCACGGATGCGGCGCTAGCCTTGGAGGCAGCTACCCCTGAGCTTGCGGTTTGCGCCGGGCGCGCGGATGGGCGGCATCGTACACTCGGCTTAGGTGCTGAAAATCCAAATGCGTATAGACCTGGGTCGTACCGAGATGGGCATGGCCCAGAAGCTCCTGCACGGCGCGCAAGTCGCCGCTCGACTCGAGTAAATGTGAAGCGAAGGAATGGCGCAGCATGTGCGGATGCACGCCGCGGCGCAGTCCTTGGCGCTGCGCGAGCCGCTGCAGGCGTGCTTGAATGGCACGATGGGCCAATCGGTTGCCGCCGCGGCCGACGAACAAGGCTGACTCATCGGGCCGGGCAAGGCCGGGGCGCAGCGTAAGCCAGCGCGCGAGCGCGTCCCGGGCTTGGCGGCCGATCGGTACCAGGCGCGTCTTCTGGCCTTTGCCGGTCACGCGCAGCTCAGACTGCCCGGCGCGGATGGCGCTGCTCGGCAATGCCGCGAGCTCCGCCAGACGCAAGCCGCACGAATACATGAGCTCGAACATAGCCAGATCACGCACCAGCAGCGGACTCGCCGCGAGCGGCCCATCCAGCAGTTGGGCCATTTCATCGACATCCAGCGCCTCGGGCAATCGCCGTGCGGATTTGGGTGCCCGTGCGCCGATGGCGGGATCGTGCCGGGCCGCTCCTTCGCGGATCAGATAGCGGTAAAGCGCGCGAATGCTGGAGAGCATGCGTTGCAGGGACCGACCGGCCAAGCCGCCGCGGTGGCGCCAAGCGATGAAGCCGCGAATATGATCCGGGCTGACCTGCTCCCAGCCGACGAGGCCGACATCGCTGCAGTAGCGCAGCAGTGCCTCCAGGTCGCGAAGGTAGTGTTGGCGGGTGAGGCGAGAAAGCCGTCGTTCGCTGTGCAGGTAGGCATCGAAACGCTCGAGCCAAAGCTGCATTGCAGCGCTCACGCTTGGCTCGCGAGCAAGTGATGATGAATGGCCCGACCCACCATGGCGCCGAGCTGGCGCAGAAATATCGTGCCCTGATCTGGCCGATAATGCTCCGGATCATGGCTGCCTATGGCGAGCAGCCCCCGGGCGATGCCGTGCGCTAGCGGGATGAGCGCCGCCGACTTGACATCGGCGGCGAGATCGCCGAAGGCGAGCTGTAGCTGCTCGTCGTCGAGCTGTCCACATAGTGGGCGATCGCCGCGCAGGAGCTTGGCAAGTCGAGCCGCGTTGGGGTCATTCGGCTTCCACACGGAGGCATTGGCTTGTGCCGGAAGCGCCGTAATGAGAATGATGTGAACCACCTGCGCATGGAAGCTCTGCCGCAGATTCTGCTGTAGGGCATCGAACACCGTCTCCAGGCTCTCGGCATCCAGTAGCTCGAGCGTCAGGCGATACAGTTGCTCCACGAGCCGATCGTTGCTACGAGCAATGCGCAGCAGCTCGTTCAGGCGCGCGTGTAGCCGTAGCTTCTCATCGCGCAGCACTTGCACCTGGTATTCGATGAGAGAGCGGGCAGGCCCGACCTCGTGCGGGATGCGCAGCTCGGTCAGCAAGGCGCGTTGGCGCAGGAAGAAATCCGGGTGATGCCGCAGATATTGGGCGACCAACGCCTCATCGAGGCTTTCCGTGGTCTCTGATTGTTGCGTGCTCATCGCCTCTGCCCCCGCCTGTGCCCAAACCTCACCCGCATTATCCCGAAGCTCGCCGCAGCCCATTTCCAGGATAAGGCCTGTTGACATCCAGCCGCGACACCGTCGGCGGATGTCAATAAGCCCACGCTAATGCTGAATCGGTTTTCCCCGGCGTGCAAGCTGTAATTCACCAGTCCGGCGCTGAGCGCGCCGAGGTGGCGCGCCAATCGTGCGCAGCACGACGGCGCGTTGAACGTCACGGCTCGCGCGCCGTCAATCGGGAGATGCTCGGGTCTCTAAAGCTGAATCTCTCCCTCGTAGACGCTGACCGCGGGGCCGGTCATCCAAACGGGTGCATCACCACCATTCCAATATATCACCAGCTCACCGCCTGCAAGATCTACTTTTACGCGGTCATCCAGCAGGCCGCGCAATCGGCCCGAGACTACGGCCGCGCAGGCACCGGTACCGCAGGCCAGGGTTTCTCCGGCCCCGCGTTCATAGACCCGCAGGCGCATGCGATCGCGACCCAGCACCTGCATAAAGCCCGCGTTGACTCTTTGCGGGAAATCACGATGGTGCACGATTGCAGGGCCGAGCCTGGCGACCGGCGCGGTATCGATGTCACCGACTTGCACCACCGCATGGGGATTACCCATCGATACCGCCCCAATAGTGAGGGTCTCGTGCTCGAGCACGAGGGGATATTCGACGGCTAGTGCCGTTGCTCGGAAGGGGATGCGCTCGGGTTGCAGAACCGGCGCCCCCATGTTGACCGTAATTGGCCCATCGTCGCACAAGTGCACGATGGTAAGACCATTGAGCGTCTCCACCCGCAGCTCGCGCCGCTCGGTCAGCGCTTTGTCGTGGAGGAACCGTGCTAGGCAGCGCACCCCGTTGCCGCAGTGCTCGGCTTCGCCGCCATCGGCGTTGAAGACCCGATAGCGGATATCGGTATCCGGGCGGCTCGACCGCTCGGCGAGCAATACTTGATCACAGCCGATGCCAAGCCGGCGGTCGGCGAGCTGTCGGACTTGCGCCGGGCTCAGTGCCACCGACTGATTCATCGCATCGATTACGACAAAATCGTTGCCCAAGGCCTGCATTTTGGTAAAGCGCAGTAACGTCATCGTTTTCCCGTGCTGAGCGCGTAGGCGTATCGCTATGGCAATTACTAATCCTTGCATTGCCGTGCCGTGGCCCGGGGCGGTGCGCTCGGGCGGAACACGCCGTGAATACCTCCCTGTAGGCTCGACGGCGGCATCCTTGCCGCCGAC
>JAKDMQ010000396.1 GCA_030452265.1 Nitrococcus sp. | reverse complement strand
TCAGCAGCCGGTACTTGTCGAGTTTGCCCAGCGCGTCGGCCAGGCGCAGTTCCTGCTTGGCAGCCTGCAGTTCCTGCACCAGTGCCGAGGCGGCGTAGTAGCGTACCCGCAGGCCCTGCTCGATGAGTGCATGCCCGATGGCGGCGGCGAGATGGCTTTTGCCGACGCCGGAGGGGCCGAATAGCAGCAGGTTGTGGGCATTGTCGATCCAGCCGGTATCGCAGGCCAGCGTACTGAGCCGGGCGCGATCGGCGCCGGCCACGGCCTCGAATTCGAAACGCTCCAGGGTTTTGCCCGTCGGTAGCTGGGCTTGTTTGAGATGGCGTGCCAGCCGGCGGCGTTCCCGATCCGCGAGCTCGTACTCGCACAGGGTCGCCAGCGTCTGGGGCAGGCTCCAGCCTTGGTCATACGCACGCTCACTGGTGTCCTGCCAGCACGCGGCGATGGTCGGCAGCCGAAGCTGGCGTAGCAATACCGGCAGTGCCGCCGCATCAGCCATGGCACACCTCCTCGGCCGGTTGTGTGGCGGCTACCGATCGATAGCCCGGCAGCAGCGCGTCGTAGTCGGCCAGACCATGCTGGGGCGTTGACAGCACCGGCACGGCCTCGGTCGGCGGGGCAAAGCGCGCCTGGAGTTCGGAGAGCGTGGGGCTGTGTCCCCGTTCTAGCGTTTCGAGCCAGTAGGCGCCGAGGCTTTCGGCACAATCGTGCTCGGCGGCCATTGCCAGTGCCGCGACGATGCGCTTGCATGCTTGCGCGGTTTCCAGTTGCTCGGTGAGCCGGCGATAGATGGCGCGCCAGTCGGGGCCGGGGAGCAATTCGTCGCGAAACGCCAGGCCCGCCAGGGCCCGGGGCTTGCGGGCTAGCCAGCCGATGACATGGCGGTAGTCGATACAGCGGGCACGCCGACCGTCGGAGCCGGGCCGTACCCGCGTGAGCGTCATCAGCTCGCGCCCACCATGGTAGAGCACCAGGCGGTCGTCGTAGAGGTGTACCCGCAGGCACTCGCCGATCAGCCGTGCGGGTACGCTGTAAAGCTCGCGGCGCAGCGCAATGGTGCTGGAGGTGGTCACCCGCACCATGGCTTCGGTGTAATCCACCCCGCGCTGGCAAGGCAGTGGGTGCAGCGCACTACGCTCGGCGGTGATGCGCCTTGCATTGCGCCGGTTGATGCTCGCGGTGACGGTATCAATAAAGCACTGGTAGTCGGCAACACTGTCGAAGTCCGCCGAGCCGCGCAGCGACAGGCGCTGGCGGATGCGCCGTTTGAGATGGCCGTGGGGGGCTTCAATGCTGCCGTTTTCATGACCACGCCCGCGGTTGTTGCGGCTGGCCTGCATGCCGTAGTGCGTGCACAAGGCCTGGTAACGCTCGGTCACGTCGGCCTGGGCCGCAGCATCGAGATTTTTGAACGCCGCCGAGAGACTGTCGGTGCGGTGCTCCGCCGGGGCACCGCCCAGGCGCTCCAGGGCCTCGGTGAGGCCTTCAGCCAGAGCGGTGTAGCTCTCGCCGCCAAGAACGACGCGGACATGGCACCAGCTGCTGTAGGCCAGCCGAAAATGGTAGAGCCGATGGGCCAGCGGCTGGCCGGCAATCGTGACCGTCACGCCTTTGAGCTGCGTGAAGTCCGACAGCCCCCGCAGGCCCGGGCCATGCACCTGCGGGAACATGACTTCCTTGTCCGGGCCGTACCGCGCCCGCCAGTCCTTGACCCGGCGTTGCAGCGTGCGCAGCAGTTTGTCCGGATACTCGCCGGGGTGACGCTCCTGCAGCCATTCCAGAAGCGTCAGCGCCTGTAGCTCACAATCGCGCGCCAGCTCCGGAGCCAATTCGCATTCCCAAACGGCGGCAAGCGGATCGACCCGTGTGCGCCAGTGGCGCTGCTTGGCTGGGCCGCCGGCGCCTTGCTCAAGCCGCCGCGCCGTGCGCTCCGAAATGCCCGCCTGGGCAGCGGCCGTGACTTGCTTGTTTCCTGATCGTCTGTGTGA
>JAKDMQ010000166.1 GCA_030452265.1 Nitrococcus sp. | reverse complement strand
TTTGGGACACCATCTCGTAGGCCGTAATATCGCCCTTGGCATCCTTTCTGAAGGCGTCGTAGAATGCCCCGCCACAGATGATGAAATCCCACTGGCCGCCATGTTTGATGGATGCTCTCCGGCCTTTTTCGATCTCTTGGATCAAGGTGCCCTGAGTGGCAGTGCTGATTGATGTCTTGGCGTAGTTGCGCCAGTAGGTCTTGGTGGACTGATCCAACCCACCCACGGTGCCCGAAGTTGGGTCAAGCTTCACCAAACCATCCAGGCCGACCAGATTACCGGTGCCCTGGGAGCCGTCACGATGAAGTTCCAGGTCACGTGACTGATCAAAACCCTTCCTAAGCGCCATCAGGTTTGTGTCCAGCAAGTTGTGCAGCCGCATCTTCTCGTCGGCGCCCGGCGCGGATCGCGTCGATCCATCATCGGAAATGACTATCCCGTTTTGGCGAAGCTGAGTGCGATTCAGCGTAAAGCCGTCGAACGCCTCTTTCCACGAGAATTGGACATCATCGAGCAAGTTCCGGCGATTGTAGGTGTGTTGATCGTCGCCGGAATAGCGCTGGTAGTTGGAGCCGTAGTCCTTGAGGACTTGCTCTTTGATGTATTGTAGACCGCCGACCAGATTCTGGCGTCTCGCCAAAAGCGCCTGCAAGAGCGGTCTGTCGGTGCCAACCTGATCGGTCGGCGTGGTGCGAAGATTGACATCGAGCGAGTAATGCCCTGCTCTGGCAATCTGTTCACTGGTAAAAGCCATTCGAAAATCCTCCAAGTGGATAAAACAAAACGTTTCATGGCACTTGAAGGACGCGACCCCTTCGTTCCGTCGCTACGGGTTGCGAATCCCGCTTACGTCTGCGCCTGCCCTATCAAATATAGTCGAATTACGCCGGACTGTGTCAAACCGTGCACACCCCATCTACATATCACCCAACGCCGCCTCGATCGCCTCAGCTGTATTCTGCGGCTGGCGAGTGCGCGGCCTCGCTCCACCGGCACTGCCGCCGCTAAGCGGCGCGATGCGCCTGGGACGATCTTTGGCGACACGCGCGAGCATGCGTCCTGCCTGGTCATATTCACGCTCAAATTGCTGCGCCCATTGCTCGGGCGGATATTGTTGCGCAATACGTTCGGCAAAATCCTCTCCCAACAGCGCCATGCGATCGGCATGCTCAGTTGGATAGGTCGCCAGAAGCCGGTCGTGTGCTTGGGCGGTGGCTGCGGCCGCCTGTTCGACTTGGTGTTGTGATGTTTGCTGCTGCTGGGCTCGCTGCTGGTCTTGGTTTTGTTGCTGTTGCCTGCGGCCCATGTATGCGTTAGCAACTTCGCCGCGCGCATATTGCAGCGCCTCCTCGCGGTCCAATTCCATGTCGTTCACGCGCTGCTGAAGTTGCGGGAAGGCCGACAGAGGATCGAAGTCCTCGCTCTGCCCGGCGGCCATGGCCAACATCTGGCGCTCTGCATCCAGCCGAGACAGTGCCTGGCGAGCACTTTTCGCATCACCCTTCAGCCCGGCAGTGCGTAAGGCCAAATAATCCAGCGTCTCAGATACATCCTCGGGAGGTGCGCCGGTTTGCTCGATCCGCGTATTAATGGCCTCAATCGTGTGCATGGACTCATCCCGCTGTTTGTTTGCGGCCTCCAATTCCTGGCGCAACGTTTTTCGGCTCTCGGCCAGCTCTCGAATGCGGTCCTTGGCGCGATCTGAGGCATCCTCCATACCATCGAGCTCTTCGATGGGTTGGTCGCCGTCTGCTTGTGCCTCCTCATCCTGAGGGGGTTCGTCCGCGCTCTCGGCCTCTTCGGCTTCTGGATGCTTGCCGCCCTCTTCATTGGCTCCGGCGAGCGTCTCGTCTTCGTCGGCAGGCTCATTGGCACTCGTCTGCGCGTCATCGGCCTCGTATGTGCCATCGTCCGTCTCACTGGTCGGTTTAGGCCCAAACGTGGATTCTGGCTGTGCAGGCCGGGGCTGGTCATCGCTGTCGGCCAGTGCGGCATTGATTGCGTCTTCGGTCGTCTCGGCCTCAGTCTCGCGCGCGCGCGACTGATCGCGCTGGTGACGTGCTCCTGATTGGCTCATTGCTGTACTCCTGGGTTAAAGGGTTGTGTCGGCATTTGCGTCGATGCACGCTGGGGCACCTGTGGAATATTTGGGGCCGGCTGTGAGAAGGGCTCTGGCGCTCTGTTCTGTTTTGGAAGTAGTGCCTCCACGTCCACACGCAGCCCCAATCGTTCAAACGTCTTGGAGACGATCGCGCGCAGGAACTCGGCAATTTCGTGCCTGCCTTCAGATTCTGCCTGCTCGATTTGCAGCCCGATTTGGACTAGCTGAGGCAGATTTTGCATCCACGTTTGGGCCTGATGAATATTATCGCGCTGTCCGGTGGATCCAGCCGCCACGTCGAGTTTGACGCGCAAATCCATACTGCGGTCTACTTGCGGCCAGAGCGCACCACTTCCCGCTATCTCCAATGCCTCGGCAGCAGTCACCTCTTGCCTTAGAATGCCGCCAGCGTAGCTGGCGATGTCTTGGAGCAGATCATCAATCTCGTCCTGTGGCCCGCTCAAGCGGCTAAGAAACCCCTGCTGAAGAATGCTGGCTTGCGTGGCGGTCTTCGCATCCGGAGTTGCGCCCCGGTTCTGATCGGCGACGCCGGAGACCTGGTCCATATCCGCGCGAATCGTTGCAGTCTCATACAGTCCCATGTCAATCGGCGGATAGCCCAAAATAATCGCCGCCTGCCTTACGTCCGAACCCGGCGGCATATCCAGACCCACGTTCTCCATGGTCTCGCCATTGGCCAGGCGCTGTTGAGTCAGGGTATCGGCCACACCGGTATTGAAAACCCGTAACGGTCTTGCCCGATCCCTGTGCACAGCCATCTTTGTGCGAGTGCGGGTAAATTCCTCTTGCAGAGGCGTGAGGTTTTCCACCAACGAGCGCGGTTCATTCATCCCTTCGACCCAGTCTCCTGCCTGGAGGAAGAACGCGAACCAGCGATCTGTGCCATGCAGTGGTGTCACCGGTTCGAACGGCTCGCGCGCCCACCGATCTTTGATCCCGGCCACGACGGTATAAACCAGCCCGTCCTCGCGTGCCCAAATCTCATAGACTTTGAGGTACTTCCCGTCCTCATCACCCTTTCGTGGTACATTCTGTGGGCCCGCTGATTTGTCGCCCGTGACATTCTCACCATCGGGCTGGTTGTACAAATCGGCACCGGATAAACACTCCTCGTCCAGATCGAGTTTTTCGATTGCCTCACACAGCGTCATCCAGATCCGGTGTGCGAGCCAGCGCCCCTGCTGATAATCCTGTAGCTCATCCACACGCGGATCGGCGATCAGATTGTCGGCCAGAACGCGTTCAAACACCAGACCCCGGAATACCACCCGTTCCAACTGCGGCTTGAGTCGATCCATCATCAGAGCGATCTCGGCGATCTCGGCCTTGGTAGAGTCTTGCGCGGCCACATCATCATCGGCGATTTGTACAGCCAAGGCTCGCAGCCGTTCAATTTGCGAGCGCATGTCGTTCATTCGCTCGGCGACAAGCGGGTTATCTTCGCGCTCGTCTTTCCAGGTAATTTTGAGCCAGGACCATCCGGTGTCCATTGAGGCAGACAGCGCTCGTTTCATGGCCCGCTTAAGCGCACGGTCGCGGGTCAGGTGATGGTTTACAACTAGCTCATAGGTGTGGGCGAATTGACGCACCTCGGCATAACCATCATCGTCCACCTGCTCTGCCGGTCGTCCGCTGATTTCCGGGTCGCGAGCGTAGAGTACTGGCAAGAGGATGCGTTTGGTCGAGCCTATAAGATTGGTGGACACCACGATCTGGCCCGATGCCTGGTCTTCTCGCTGGGCCGAGTTGAGCCCGGTTAGGGCGATTTTACGCAGCGCTCGCCAACGCTTGCGCTGTTTATCCATATCAGCGTCGGCCTCGTTCACCCGCTCATGCCAGCGTCTCACCAGCGCTTTGAGCGCCTCAGTCTTGTCCACGCTGATTATTTCCACTTCCTCGTCCCCGGACTGCTTGATTTCTTCTACCATTACGTCACCTGTCGGATTGCGGGTTGCGCTGGCGCCGTGCGCGCCTCGGGCGGGGTATGGGCGCGCGCCCGGATCGCCATGAGGGAATAGCGCAGTTGATCCCACATATGATCCTCGGCCTCAGTATCCACATCGTCGGGCACTTTTTCACTGCGCGCGAGTGTGGGCACCGTGCGGATGAAGTGCTTGCAGGTCGAGAACACGCTGAAATCTGGATGCTTGCCGCCCTGGCTTAGCCGGCTCACTACCTCGTGGGCGCCATTGACGCGGCTTCCTGGGCCCTTTTTCGCCGGCTCCCAACGCACACCGGCGGCGCGAAAATCCTCGGCAATGCTGGTTTCCGTGCCAGTCTTGTCAAAAATACTCGAATCGGCTGGATTGCGCCGAAACTCCAGGCCATGCGCGCGCTCGAATTCCTCCGCCGACAGCACTTTTTTGGCCACCTGGGCCGCCGTCTCGCGCGTGCCAACATTAGCCTTCCCGCCCCAGCCGTAAAGCTCCCTGTACATGACTATGCGCCCGTCTGGCGCCTGCGCGTACCACGCGATAGCATACGGGGCAGAGTAGCCCCAGTCCATCGCGCGCCAGCGGTTCCAGTAGCTGGGAATCTCGAAGGGGGTAACCACATGGCGTTCGCGCTGCCAGATTCCTTCCAAATATGCTCCAGCGGCAATGTCCCACTCGCCTTCCAGCCACGCCTGCACCAACCAGGCCGGCCCGGATTGCTTGAGCCGGGAGAGGTAATCAGGATCGTGTTCCAGCAGAACCTTGTTGTCACTCACCTTCGCCGGGATGAATATTCGCTCGCCGTGGGCGTCGTCGATCTTCTCCAATGGCCGACCGGGCGTGATAAATCGTTCCTTGACTGCATTGTGCCCGACGCCGCCCGGATTGCACGTCGAGAGCAACCACGTCGGAACGCTGTGTGCCGTGCGAAGTGAGGCTCGCAGTCGATCATAGGCGGCCAAATCCGGCCAATGCGTTAATTCCTCCCAACAAATCCACGTGTAGCTGTGACCTATGTAGCGCGAAACGTCATCGAGCGAGTCCAGGTGCCGAAGAGCTAAGCGGGCGCGATTCGGAAATATCCACTCGTGGCGCGAGCGTATCCAGTGCGCCCCCGCCGGCTCGTAGAGCTCGCGCGAGCGCGAAATGACCTCATCCAACTCCGGGTAGGTGCGTCGGATCAGAATACCGTTGGCGTGTTTGCCCGCCTCCGCTTGATGCGCGAGCCAGTGCCCCAGCATGCCGTCCGATTTGCCGCCGCCTCGCGCGCCGCCGAAACATATCTCATGCACTGGACACACCATCAGCAGCGTTTGCGGACCGGGCTGCGGCAGCCACGGGCTCAGCACTGTCGCCGCCTCAGCCACGTTTGCCGCCTCGTTGCTCGGCCACCATCCGCGCCCACGTCTCGGGGTCATCGGCGCGCGGCACCGACGCATATTCCACGCGCAAAGGGTTGTCGGGATCTCCCGCCACCATCGTGCGATCGCCGTACGCCTTCGGCGCTACGCGCGCCGATTCCCATTTGATATTGTCGCAACGCAGCCTGGCTCGTTGCACATCTGGTTCGGTGCGGGCAATCTCGTCCATTTCGGCCACACGCGCATGGACGTAGTCATTTTTCGTACGCGCGTACATTTCAGCCATTTCGTCGTCGGCGTGGATAGCCTGCCAAACCGAGCCGTAACTTATCGCGCGCTCCCGACATACATCCAGTAACGAATTGCCTTCCACCATTCGCGCCAGCAACGGCTTAACTGTGCTCATCGTCCATTTGGGCTTTGGCCCGCGCTTGCCAGCCTTCTTCTTGCGAGTGCCGGCTTTCTTCTCGCGCGTATCCGGATATTTCATGCTAGCCATGGAAACGCTTGTGTGCCTGCATACAGCATGGCAGATTCAGTGGTGGGTCTGCGCAACCGTGCACACCCTACTGACGAGCATTCGTCGAACAGAATCACGAGGGAGCCCGAACATGTGAGCCAGCCGTTTGTATCCCATGCCGGTGCTGTGCATGGTAATCAGGGCGACTCTCAACTCGTCCGGATATCGTGCGCGTCCGTTGTACTGCCCACGTGCGTAATTTGCTTCTCGCATTGCCTTACTCCCGTAGTTAAATCTGCACGGATAGCCGTCTCTAAATCCTCGCAGACCGACGAATAACAGCCGAGCAACACAGCATCGTCCGAGAACACTGCATAGCTTTTGCTTGACGGCAAAAAATATACCCGTTGCGGCGTCGCGCTGGCGCGTATATGTTCAATAACATCCACAAGCCGATGCGTTCTCATACCGCCTCCATCTGGTAGCCCATCCGTTCCAGCCCGTCCAGCGTTCTCATCACGCCCTCGGCATGAGCGAGACGATCAGATTGGGGATTGATAGCCTTGGAGGATCCGCGCCCATCAACCGCATCATGGCAGGCTGAAAAAGCCCAGGCGCCGAGCAAATCCGAGGGCTTGCGCCCCACTCCAGCCATACCGGCCAGTCGATAATGAGCGAGCACCGTGGTAGCCGGATCATGATTACAGACACCCTCCGGCCTGATCATACAGCGCTGTGAGCGTGCGAGCGCGCGCAGATTCATGCTGCTCGCCCCTCAATCCAGAGTTCAGCCATCTCAGCGATCTGTTCAGCGCTCAGCGTCGGCCAGTACTGCTTCGCCACGTGCGCACAGAGTCCGGCGATGGTGGCCTGGAACTGCTCCTCACCCATGCTCCCGAAACTGAGCGAGCGCGGCACTCGGTACGTGCAGGGGCCGACGCCGGGAAAATTCAGTGCCACCTCGTCACAGCCCACGTTCGCCTCGATTTGCAGGCGCTTGAGCACCGCGTGAGAATCCATGCCAGAGAATGCCCCAATGTTCTCCGCAATCAGTCCGCCCAGCGCATGGGAGAGCCGATTAAACGCAGGATTCCTGCATTTGACCAATTCAGCCATCACCACCTCTCCCACGGCGTAACCGCGTTGTCGAAGCCGCTCAATGCTCAAATCGTCGGCAGGGGTCAACTGACCTTTCCCGATACGCAACGCGACGCGCTCACGACGGCTCATAACCTGGGTTTACCGGGCAGCATCCGCAGATCACATTCCCTTGGGCTATCGTATTGGCTTTCGCGCACCAACGCATCAAGCTCCTCCGCTCGGTTGGTGGTCAGCTTGTAGCGATTGGCACAGCCCGCACATGCTCCTTCGATCAGATGCGAATCCCAGCGTCCACACAGGTCGCAATCACCCGAGCAGCGCTCAAAACTACATGGCACGACTTCATCGCACATTCTGGCATCTCCGGCTCATGCTGCATATCCTAGAATCGCCCGCATGCGGTCAATTTCCCGCTGGGCCGTCCCTGGGCTCGCCGTCTTCAGCGGCAAAGCTCGGTAGGTATCCCTCACCGGCGAGCGCTGCTCGCACAGCGCCCGGAACTCACCCAAACTCGGCGGCCAGTCCTCATCGCCGACCTTGGCCCGCTCCCGGCTGCGCCTCATGCAGGCGCTCAACCCGTGGCCCAGCTGCTGCGGCGTCAAGCGCTGCAACCCATCAAGCCACACGTCGCCGGTATCGATCTCATGCGCCGAAGACCAGCGAAAACCGTAATGCGCGCCAAGCCGGACAAACAGTTCAGCAATGGCTGAACGGCTCGGAGATAGGCGCGTCTCCGCGCTGCTCGACATAACGCCGGTTGGCTTCGAGCAGCCTGTCCACGGCTGCCTGTTTGCCATTTCTGCTGCTGCGATCTCGCCCATTTTGCTCATGATTGCCTCCGTCTGAAAGTCTGTTTGCCAGCCAGTGCGGTTCGAATCCCTGCCAACCCGCCGCGTCCATTTCGGCCACGATGTCCACAGTCGGCATGTCATTCTCCTCGGACGCGGTCTGGATTTTTCGGGCCAGCAAATTCAAGCCCTGCTGCTTGAGCGGTTTCTTGATCGACCTGCGGTATTCAAGCAAATCGGCAGTCGCCGCCTCGCCGATCAGGTATACCGCCCTGGACAAATCAAGCTCCGGCTTTCGCTTTCGTTTTTTTACTGGCCCGGCGTGCTTAATCTTCACTGGACTATTCCTTGGATAGTTATATGGACTATTTGACTGAACCTCGTTCAGTGCCTTTTCGTCGTTTGGTTCAGCACCTTTTGGAACGTCGTTCAGCGCCTTTTTTGAAGGTG
>JAKDMQ010000395.1 GCA_030452265.1 Nitrococcus sp. | reverse complement strand
GCCGCCTCAAAGAAACTCACGTGAAAGACGAGACGGTCCCGCCCCACACATCCGGGCTGTGGGTCTTCGCCGGCGGTTCATCGGGAGTTCGTGTGGTCCGGTTTGTACCTGCATTTTGAAACCAAAATGCCTGGATGCAGGGACAGTAGCTTGACCGGCATTGGCCGCCACTCGACCCGGACCGCACGAGCCGCCCGGCTCGCACGCCAACTCGGGACCCTGTGGAGCGACCCCCACTGACCCGGACCCGCCTGCCGATGGTTCGTGGCCACCGCGTTGGTTGCAGGCGATGGGGGAAGTATGCGGGAGGATTCCTGCTCGGGATAAGATGGATAACCCGGTTTCGGCGTAAGAGCGTCGGCGGTGGTATGGACTGAATACCGGCGTGCGGAGCGCCCCCGGTACGGGTTCTTGCGCTCCCCGCGCACTTCCGCTATAGCCCCGCACGCGTCCGGGTGCGTCCCGGCGCGAATTCACACACGAAGCAGGCCGCCTGGCAGAACCAGGCGTCCATCCGGTGGCGGGTTTCCGTCGCAAGGCTTCGTGGAGGCATCAACCGGTAAAGGAGAATTGCCCCATGGCAATGCCCGATTTTTCTATGCGCCAGCTTCTGGAAGCCGGCGTGCACTTTGGCCACCAGAAGCACCGCTGGAACCCGAAGATGGAGAAATTCATCTTCGGCGTACGCAACGACATCCACATTCTGGACCTCAGCCAGACCGTCCCCCTGCTCAGCCGTGCCCTGCAGCTCGTTTCCGATACGGTCGCTGACGGCGGCCGCGTGCTGTTCGTCGGCACCAAGCGCCAGGCGGCGCCGCTGGTTGCCGATGCCGCCAAGCAGTCGGCCCAGTACTACGTCAACTCCCGCTGGCTCGGCGGCATGCTGACCAATTGGCAGACCATCTCCAACTCGATCGCGCGCCTGCGTGAACTCGAGGCGCTGGAAGCCGAAGGTCTCGAAGGGCGCACCAAGAAGGAGCGCCTGATGATGAGCCGCGAGAAGGAGCGTCTCGAGCGCGATCTCGGCGGCATCAAGGACATGGGCAACCTGCCCAACCTGCTGTTCGTCATCGACACCAACAAGGAAGCCAACGCGATCAAGGAAGCGCGCCGCCTCGGCATTCCGGTCGTCGCCATCGTCGACACCAACTGCGATCCGGACCTGATCGACTATCCGATCCCGGGCAATGATGACGCCAGCCGCGCCCTCGAGCTCTATACCTCGCTCATCTCGCGCGCCGCCATCGACGGTATCGGCCGCTCGTCCTCGGCGCTGGGCGCTGATCTCGGCGCCGCCGAGCAAGCTCCCGCTGAGCCCGCGATCGAAGCCGAGCCCGCTGCCGAAGTCAAAGCCGAGCCCGAACCCGCTGCCGAAGCCGAGCCCGCTGCGGAAGTCAAAGGCGAGGCTGAAGCCAAAGGCGAGAGCGAAACCAAAGAGACCGAAACCGGTTCGCAGGCTGCCACCAACTGATCTGCGTCCCGCAGCTCTCACCCTTTTCACTTAAATCATGCGGCCCCTGGAACGGGGCCGCCAAGAGGTGAACCCAATGGAAATCACTGCTGCAATGGTCAAGCAGTTGCGCGACGCAACCGGCGTCGGCATGATGGATTGCAAGAAGGCGCTGGCTGAGACCAATGGCGACATGGATGCCGCCGTCGACTGGCTGCGCACCCGTGGTCTTGCCAAGGCCGCCAAGAAGGCCGACCGTGTCGCTGCCGAAGGCCTCGTCGGTGTTATCACCGCCGGCACCAAGGCCGCCCTCGTCGAAGTCAACTCCGAGACCGATTTCGTTGCCCGCAACGAGCAGTTCCAGACCATCGTCGCAACGGTCGCCAAGCTCGCGCTCGATGCTGATGGCGATGCGGTCAAGCTTGGCGAAATGCCATATCCGGGCACCGGCCACTCGGTTTCGGCCGAACTGACCGAAGCCATCGCTAAGATCGGCGAGAACATGAACCTGCGCCGCGCCGCCTCCCTGTCGGTCGCCCAGGGC
>JAKDMQ010000165.1 GCA_030452265.1 Nitrococcus sp. | reverse complement strand
GAACCCGCGCGGCCCCAACCCCCATGGCCACATTGTCGAGCTCACTCCGGAGGGCGGCGACCACGTGGCCATCCGCGGCCGCTGGGATCTGCTGGTGGTCTGCGGTGACCCTAAGAATCCAGACAGCGGCGCGCAGTGGCATCCGAAGGTCACCGCCGACGGCTGGTTCACCGATCCGGATAACTGCGCGGTGGACAACCGCGGCCGGCTTTGGATCACCACCGACGGCAACAGCGCCGAGACGACCGGGCGCAGCGACGGCGTCTGGGCGCTGGAGAGCGAGGGTGAGCTACGGGGATTGCCGCGGCATTTCTTGCGCTTGCCCGCCGGCGCGGAGGCGACCGGGCCGATGTTCGCGCCGGACGATGAATCTCTATTCGTGTCCGTGCAGCATCCGGCGAGCCACGGCGAGCAGTGGCCGGCGTTTGGCCGCAAATCCACCTTCGAGGAGCCCTCCACCCGCTGGCCCGATTTCGAGCCGGATATGCCCCCGCGCCCGTCCGTGGTGGTGGTCACCAAGCAGGGCGGCGGCAAAATTGGGTAGCTGAATAATGAAAGCACTGAAATCATCGCTCTGGCTCTTGGCGTGGAGCCTGATCCCCGGTGCCCTCCTGGCTGCCAACGTCGATTGGCGTTTCCCCGTCGGCGTGTCGTACACCAACGGCATCTATGACGTCAAAGACGCCATCGAGAAGAATACATCCGTCTCGGTCTATCCCGTGATTCCGGTTGGTCTCTCGTTTCACCCGTACGTCGAGCTCACGGACATTGGGCTGGGCGTGGGCGCAAGCTTCGGGCCGGCGAAGCTCCTTGTGGGCGACCTCACCTCGTACATTCTGCCGGTGGGAGCGGACTTGCGGTACACCTTGTTCCGAAAATCCGACGTTTCGCCGTACGTCCGCGGCGGATTTCGCTACTCACTCGCGGGCGGCGATTTTCTCAGCAACGCCGATCCGGGCTTCTTTGTCGCCGGAGGCATTGAGCTCTTCCGCGCCGAAGGCGGCGTGTGCTTGGGCATCGAAATCGGCTACGATGCCTCGGAGATCGAGGTTGATATCGGGTCACGATCTCGCGCCGTGAAACCTGGTGCCTTAACGATCAGCTTGTTTGCCGTGATTTGAAGATGGGGTCAGGTCCCGCATTGTGCATTACAGGCCTTAGGCATGCCTCCCCTGGCCGTTTAATGTGCAATACTAGATTTGACCCCAGCAGACTTTAGAATGTGATATCCCATTGCAGTCGAACACGGTTGTCGGCTAGATCGCTGCCAGGCTGCGCGAGGGTCAAATGCGACGCATCGAGAGTCAGCTTGTTGTTATGGCCGGCGAAATACCAACTGAGCGCGGCCGTGTATTCCTTGCGGCGGTCGTCGGGCACGGATGTGTTCGGATCCACAAACGCGTAGCGTGCAGCGACCTCTAGAGGCTTGGGGATGACGGGCAGCAAGTAATGGAAAAAATACCCGGCCTGCGCATAGGCTCCCGCTAAATCCGTTTTCGTGTCGTTTACATGGTCTTTGATCTCCTTCCGGTGGTATTCGCCTTCTAATGAAAGCCCTCGGTATTTGAAGGCGAGCTCCCCCATCGCCTGGTTGATCCGGAATTGCCCCGGTTCGGCATCATCAGGAGCCGGGAACCCTTCCAGATTCCCGCAGCCGCTGGAGGAAAAGCGTGTGCATTGGCTCTCATTCGTGACGGCGGCGAACGCGATGCTGCCGGCGGGCTCCTCATGGTATTCCACGTCGCCTTGGGAGAATCCCACGTCTCGGCCCAGAAAGTTCCATTGCAGCCGGGCCATATACATTAGCTGATCGTCATCATTGTCTATTCTACCTCGACCCATGCCGGTGAATGCGCCGACGTAATACCTGCTATCGGCGAAGGTACCCGGAAACAGATGCCCACGGAGCTCAACCCCGGTCTGACGGTCAATCGTGAACACCCTGCTGACGATCGACCGATCGACAAACTGATACGCCCCGGAAGATTCTATTCGCTCCCGGTTATATTCGAGCTTCCATTGCCCAAGCCGAAGCTGCAGCCAGTCGAAGCGCGCGAGCGTTACGCGGTAATCCAACAGCCGGTTGGTAGGCCAATCGTACTCGATCTTGTATTTGATCCACGGCCTGTAGCCATAGCCGCTGATTTTGAGCCGGGCCCGGCGCACATTGAACGTCGTTTCCTCTGGCGCCCGGAAATCGCTTGGTGTCACTGGGTCTCCTTCCATGGGATAAGAAGCTCGAAACTGAAAACGGAACTTGATCGTAGTCTTCCAATTGCCGTCTCGGGTGTAGATGCTAAAACCAGGGCGCTCGTAGTCCACTACCACAGGAAACTCCTCCTCTCCTTCGCGTTCATTCTTCTTCTCCTCCACTGGAACTTTTCTTTTCTCCGCCTTGATCTCGCGCCACTCTTCCTCGGTCAAAATGCCTTTTTTGAGCAAGGTGTCCTCCAGAGAGGCCGCCTTGGGCTGCTCAAAGGCGAAGAGAAGCAACACTCCAAGGATGAGCGCCGCGCTATGGGCGAGTGGTTTCGGGGTTCTCGCCATACGTACTCCTTTAGCTGCAATCAACAGTCGAGCGGCGCGACGGTAACAAGGGTTTGTTACAATAGTGTGACAATAAAATCGGGCTCGGGAGTTATCGCCTATGCGGACGAGGCGGCAATTTGCCGGCGGATCGCTATCATACGAACCCGTGAGTGGGTAAGCTCGGTGTGCCTTGTCGCAGGTGCGACGCTAAATTCCTACAGTTCATGATGCGCGACGTGTACTGCGCTGAATACTCTACGCCAGTCCTCAAAAACGTCGTTCCAGGCCGTCAGCCCGACGTAGCCTCCCCAGGACACCGATCCGGGGCCGAGGCCAGGAGGCTAAGATGGATTCCGGCCTGCGCCGGGATGACGGGCTTTTATGCGTAATTCGAGGTTGCCTGTTGCTGTCACAGACACTGATCGAGTGATCCAACGTCCGCTGAAGCCGCTAGCGCGCGCCTTCTTTGCGGCCCTGCTCGCGCTCACCATGGTCGGCTGCTCGACGCCTTGGAACAATCCCTATCCTGCGAGCCAAACGGGCGAGAACATCCTCTATACGGCCTTCCAGGAGCGGCCGAAGCATCTCGATCCGGCCCAGTCGTACAGCGTCAACGAAGCACAGTTCATCTCCCAGATCTATGAGCCGCCCTTGCAGTACCATTATCTCAAGCGGCCTTATCAGCTCGTGCCGCTCTCGGCCACCGAAGTCCCCGAGCCACGCTACCTCGATGCCCAATTGCGCGAGCTGCCCGCGGACGCGCCGGCCGCGCAGATCGCCTATAGCGTCTACGAGATTAATATCAAGCCGGATATTTACTACCAACCGCACCCGGCCTTCGCGCGCGATGCCCAAGGCCATTATCGCTACCATGCGTTGAGCCGCGCGGATCTCGAGGGCATCCATGAGCTGAGCGACTTTCGCTATACCGGAACCCGGCGGCTCACGGCCGCGGATTTCGTCTACCAGATCAAGCGACTCGCCCATCCGGCGCTGGTCTCGCCCATCCTCGGGTTCATGAGTGAGTATATCGTCGGTCTTGGTGAGTACGCGAAGAAGCTGCGCACGGTCTACGATGAGCTCGAGCGCAAGCACGGCGCGGATGTCTTTCTCGACCTGCGGCAGTATCCGCTCGAGGGCGTCGAGGTTGTGGATCCTGCGACCTATCGCATCACCATCAAAGGCAAGTATCCGCAGTTTCGCTACTGGCTGGCGATGTCGTTTTTCGCGCCAGTGCCCTGGGAGGCGGTCAAGTTCTATGCGCAGCCCGGGATGGCGGAGCGCAACCTCACCCTTGATTGGTATCCCGTCGGCACCGGTCCGTTCATGCTGACCAAGAACAATCCCAATTTGCGCATGGTGCTAACGCGCAACCCCAATTTCCACGGCGAGCGCTACCCGACATCAGGAGAACCCGGAGATGCGCGGGCAGGGCTGCTGGTGGATGCCGGCGAGCCGCTGCCTTTCGTCGACAAAGTGGTGTTCAGCCTCGAGCAGGAGGCCATTCCCTACTGGACCAAGTTTCTCCAAGGCTACTACGACGCATCTGGGGTGAGCTCGGACAACTTCGATCAGGCCATCCAGTTCTCCGGTCAGGGCAGCCCGCGGGTGACGCCGGCGATGCGGCGCAAGGGCATCGAGCTCAAGACCGCCGTCACCACGTCCATCTACTACATGGGCTTCAACATGCTCGACGACGTGGTCGGCGGCGATAGCGAGCGCGCGCGCAAGCTGCGCCGCGCCATCTCGATTGCCGTCGATTATGAAGAATACATCTCCATCTTCCTCAACGGGCGCGGCCTGCCGGCCCAAGGGCCGATCCCGCCGGGAATCTTCGGCCACCGCAAAGGACCCGAAAGCATCAACCCCTACGTCTATGACTGGGTGGATGGCGAGCCGCGGCGCAAACCCATCGAGGCGGCGCGCCGGCTGATGGTGCAGGCAGGCTACCCGGGGGGCCGGGATTCGAGCACCGGGGATCCTCTGGTGCTTTATTTCGACACCGCCGCCACCGGCCCCAGCGCCAAAGCCCGCCTGGACTGGTTTCGCAAGCAGTTCGCGAAGCTCGGCATTCGCCTCGTGGTGCGCTCGACGGACTATAACCGCTTCCAGGATAAGATGCGCAGGGGCACGGCGCAGATCTTCGAGTGGGGCTGGGTCGCCGACTACCCCGACCCGGAGAACTTTTTGTTCCTGCTTTACGGGCCCAACGCGAAGGTGAGCAGTGGCGGTGAGAACGCCGCGAACTACTCGGATCCGGAATTCGACCGGCTGTTCAGACGCATGAGAAACATGGCAGACGGACCCGAGCGCCAGCGGATCATTGACCGGATGTTGCACATCGTTCGCCGCGACGCGCCGTGGGCGTGGGGGTTTTATCCCAAGTCCTTCGTCCTCCATCATGCCTGGTATCACAACCTGAAGCCGAACACGATGGCGCAGAATACCGTCAAGTACATACGCATCGACCCGAAGCTGCGTCTCGAGAAGCGCCGCGAGTGGAACCGGCCATTCATATGGCCGGTGGTCGGGGTGTTGGTCCTGGTCCTCGTGGGCCTGGTGGCGGGTATCGCCGCGTATCGGCGCAGAGAGCGCGCGACGGCGCTATGATCGCCTACATCATCCGGCGAGCGCTTTATGCCATTCCGATCCTTATCGGGGTGAATCTGATCACTTTCGTGCTGTTCTTCGTCGTCAACAGCCCGGATGATATGGCACGCATGCATCTTGGGCTAAAGCGAGTGACCCCGGCGGCAATAGAGCAATGGAAGCACGCGCACGGCTACGACAAGCCACTGCTTTGGAATGAAGCGGCGCAGGGGATCGAGAAGCTGACGGATACCATTTTCTATACCAAATCCGTGCGGCTGTTCGTGTTCGATTTCGGCCGCTCCGATGCGGGCCGCGACATCGGCTACGACATTCGCCAGCGCATGTGGCCGAGTCTCGCGATCGCGATACCGACGGTGCTCATCGGCTTGTTCGTGAATATCACCTTCGCGATGCTGATCGCCTTTTTTCGCGGCACGGTGTTCGATCTTTCGGCCGTGGTGCTCTGTGTGATGATGATGTCCGTCTCGATGCTCTTCTACATCATCGGCGGGCAGTTCCTGATCGGCAAGGTATTCGAGCTGGTACCGATTTCAGGCTATTTGTACGGGATCGAGGCCTGGAAATTCCTCATCCTGCCGGTGGTGGTGGGAGTGGTGAGCGGCATCGGCATGGGCACGCGCTGGTACCGTACCATCTTCCTCGAGGAGCTCGGCAAGGACTACATCCGCACGGCGCGTGCGAAAGGCCTCTCCGAGCGCCTAGTGCTCTTTCGCCATGCTCTGCGCAACGCGCTGATACCCATCCTCACCGGGATCGTCGCGGTGCTGCCGTTGCTGTTCATGGGCAGCCTGCTGCTCGAATCGTTCTTCGGCATCCCGGGGCTTGGCAGCTACACCATCGATGCCATCAACAGCCAGGATTTCGCCATCGTGCGCGCCATGGTGTTCCTCGGCTCGGTGCTCTATATCATCGGCTTGTTGCTGACCGACATCTCCTACACCCTGGTCGATCCTCGGGTGCGACTGCAGCCATGATCCGCGCCGCATTGCACTGCTTGGCGAATCCTCTGGAGCCGTGCGCGCGGGGCGCGGCAGTCGCGCTGGCGGCAAGGGGCTAAAAGATGCCGGTGGTGCTGTGGACCGATGCGCTGTTCTTCCTGGTCATAGCGATGGTCCTGGTCTATGCGCTGCACGTGCGCCGGCGTGAGCATTTGCGTGCTCCCTGGCGGCGAGTCCTACAAAGCCCGGTCGCCATGGGCGCGGCCGTAGTGCTGGGGGCATATGTTCTCGTGGCATTAATCGACTCGATGCACTTTCGTCCCGGCTCGAACGCCGCCGGCTACGGTGAGGTGATCAGCGTGCTCGATTATCTGGCCAAACCGCTGCGGATGCACACGGAGAAGACCTATTCCGCGCCGTTTGCAACCCACCTCTATACCAAGGAGACGATCGAGCTCGAGAGCGGGCAAGAGGTGCGGCGCTATCCACGCCTCGAGTTCGGCGGCGCGCATCTTAGCAATCCGCGCACGCAGCGTGCCGGTGACATCCTGCGCACTTCGCTGCTGGCTCTTGCCGAGGCGGCGCTTGTGACCCTCGTATTGAGCCTCCTCGTGGTCGCGGCCCTTGCGCGGCACTCCGCTACGAGCTTGCGCGAGAGCATACAGCGTGTGCTGCGCGGGCACGCCCGCGTGCCTTGGCGAACCCTCCTCGGGACGGCAGCGGCGCTGATTGCACTGGTGTTCCTCATGGTGGAGCTGAGCGCGAACTACCATGTGCTCGGCACCGACAAGGTGGGCCAGGACGTGCTCTACGCGGCGGTCAAAAGCATCCGCACGGGTCTCATGATCGGCACGCTCTCCACCCTGGTGATGCTGCCTTTCGCGCTCGCGCTCGGTATCGCGGCCGGCTATTTCCGCGGCTGGGTGGACGATGCCGTGCAGTATATCTATACGACCTTGAGCTCGATTCCAAGCATACTGCTCATCGCGGCGGCGATCCTCATGATTCAGGTGTACATGGCCAATCACCCGGGGAGCTTCACCAGCGTAGAGCAGCGTGCGGATCTGCGCCTGCTCTTTCTCTGCATCATCCTTGGCATCACTAGCTGGACCAACCTCTGCCGTCTGCTGCGCGGCGAGGTGCTGAAACTGCGCGAGGTGGACTACGTGCAGGCCGCCTCGGCCTTCGGCGTGCGGCATGGCACGATCATGCTGCGCCACTTGCTGCCAAACGTCATGCATATCGTGATGATTATGGTGGTGCTCGATTTCAGCGGCCTGGTGCTTGCCGAGGCCGTGCTCTCCTACATCAATATCGGCGTGGACCCCGCCACGAACAGTTGGGGCAACATGATCAACAGCGCGCGGCTCGAGCTCGCCCGGCAGCCCGTGGTGTGGTGGTCGCTCGCGGCGGCATTCGTTTTCATGTTCACACTGGTGCTCGCGGCCAATCTCTTCGCCGACGTGGTGCGCGATGCCTTCGACCCGCGGCTGCGAAGAGAGGCCGCATGAGCGAGCCCTTGCTGGAGCTGATCGGCCTCAAGACCTGGCTCGATACCGCTCGCGGACCCGTACGCGCGGTGGACGGCATCGATCTCAAAGTCGCGCGCGGTGAGACCTTCGCGCTCCTCGGTGAATCCGGCTGCGGCAAATCCATGACCGCGCTGTCCATCATGCGGCTGTTGCCGGCGGCCGGGCGTATCGTCTCCGGAGAGGTGCGCCTAGGCGATCGCAACCTGCTGGCGCTGCCGGAGATGGCGATGCGCGAGGTGCGCGGCCGGCAGCTCGCGATGATCTTCCAGGAGCCGCAGAGCTCGCTCAATCCGGTGCTGAGCGTGGGCGAGCAGATCGCGGAGACACTGCGCAGGCAGGGCCTGCACGGGATCAGCCGGGAGCGCCGCGCTAGATCCTGCAGGCGGGCCTGATTCAGGAGTTGGCCTTGCGGGCTCAAACAGATGACACTGGGCCGGTCTGCCACCGCGGCACGGGCCGCCCTAATGGCATCGCACAAAGGCTCCACCTTCATGACCATCCCCGGGCCACCGCCGTAGGGACGGTCGTCGACACTGCGATGGCGATCGCGTGCGTAATCGCGCGGATTCCAGGTCACCAACCGCAACAACCCCCGTTCACACGCCC
>JAKDMQ010000164.1 GCA_030452265.1 Nitrococcus sp. | reverse complement strand
GCGCGGAGCCGTAAGGCGGAGTCGCAGAATCTGGTCGCTGGATCCTGCGACGCCGGCTCGGTGCGCGCAGGATGACGAGGGGTGAGTAGTTACCGTCGAACAACTACGGGAGGCATGCAATGGAGCGGTGGTTTATTCTCGGGGTAGCAGTACTGCTGATTCTGGGGGCTGTGGTCTATCAGGTACGCGTATGGCTCGCACAAAGAAGGCAACGGCTAGATAAGCTATCTGGCCACAAGAACGCTGGCGACCACAATGGCCAGCAGTGAGAACGCAAACCCCGGCACCAGTTCGTACAGCTCGAAAATGCCGCCGTCGAACAGCGGCCAGACCATGACAGTCACGCCGCCTACCAGCATGCCGGCCAATGCGCCGTTGCGCGTCATACGGTCCCAGTACAAGGACAGCAACACCGCCGGGCCGAAAGTGGCGCCGAATCCGGCCCAAGCCCAGGCCACCAGCGCCAGCACCCGGCTTTGCGGATCCAGCGCCAGCACGAAGGCCAGCACGGCGATCCCGAGCACCGCCAGCCGGCCGGCCCAGAGCAGCTCACCAGCGCCGGCGCGTTTGCGCAGTACACCTTTATAAAAATCCTCGGTAAAGGCGCTTGATGCGACCAACAGTTGTGCCGCCGCGGTGCTCATTACCGCGGCCAGAATGCCGGAAAGGCAGACGCCGGCCAGCACCGCCGGAAACCGATCCACCGCCATCAATATGAAAACCTTCTCCACGTCCGCCCCGGTGAGCTGCCGATCCAGCACGCCGATGCCGCTCAGGCCCACCAGCACCGCCGCAGCCAGCACCACGGTTTGCCAGCTCATGGCGATGCGCCGCGCGGTGGGAATGCTGCCGGCCGCGTTGGCGGCCATGAAGCGCGCGAGAATATGGGGCTGGCCGAAATACCCCAGACCCCATGCGAGCAACGAGACAATACCAATCACGCCCAGCGCCTCTCCCGTATCGGCGCTCACCAACGGATTCAGCAGATCGGGATTGACGGCGTTCAAGGTGTGCTGAATCCCGCTTAGCCCGCCCAGCGCCCACCAGCCGAGTCCGGCCACCAGCACCAGGGCCAGAAACATCAGACTGCCCTGCAGCACATCGGCCCAGCTCACGGCAAGAAAGCCGCCAAAGAATGTATAGATCAGCACCGAGAGCGTGCCCCAGAACACCGCCCAGTGGTAACCCAAGCCGAACAACGCTTCGAAGAGCTTTCCGGCGGCCACAAACCCTGAGCTCGTGTAGAGCACGAAAAACACCAAAATGAATGCCCCGGCCAGCAGCCGCAGGCCGCGGCTGCGATCGTTGAAGCGACGTTCAAAATAATCCGGCAGGGTCAGGGAATCGTCCAAGGCCTCGGTGCGCTGCCGCAGGCGGCTCGCCACCAGTTTCCAGTTGAGGTAGCTGCCTACCAGCAAGCCAAGCGCCATCCAGCCGGCCTCCAGCCCCGCCGCGTAGGCAAGCCCCGGCAGGCCCATCAGCAGCCAGCCGCTCATGTCCGTGGCCTGGGCCGACATGGCCGTAACCCAGGCGTTCAAGCGGCGACCGCCGAGAATGTAATCCTTCAGGCTACGGGTTCGCCGCCAGGCAGTAAAGCCCAGCGACAGCACCACCGCCATGTACACTACAAAGGTGCCGATAACCGCCGCATTGTTCGCCTGCATATTCGCTCCCGAGCCGGACAATGGCGGGATAATAGCGTGCGTATACGTATTGGACTCTCCGCCCGACCAAAGCGTGCGCTGGTGCGCGGGAAACAACCGACCCTAGTAGGCTCGTGGGAGCGGCGCTTCGAGGCTTGCAGGCGAGCGATGACAGTCAGGGTATCGCCTCGCACCGTCCAATAATGGCCTGCACGGGCGCTGCGTCGAGCAATGCCCTGCGCAGTTCACTGACATCGTTCAATGAGTCGGCCAATTGCGCGAGCACGGCACGGCTTGCGGCCCAATAGCGCTGCGCCTCGGCGTTTCGACCGTAATGCAAGTGCACTTCCGCGGCCGTGGCATAGACCCGCCACTGCGCGAGTGGCGCCGGCGCTGTTTCAAGCCGCCTCAGCGCCGGCGTGAGCGCGGCTTCGGCCTCCTCCCAGCGCTCCTCGGCCATGGCGATCCGCGCCAGTGCGCGTTGTGCCAGCGCCTGATAGGTAACGCAGTCTGGACGCGCCGCGAGGGCGGAAAGTCGGTTGGCCTCGCGCCGTGCGCGGGCGTAGTGCTTTTGTCGATACCAGTATTCGCTCAAGGCTCCGTACAAGGGCATACGCAGAATCAAATCCATCACCACACGCTCGCGCGCAAGCCCTCGGCGCGTGTCGTTGAGGTGCTGAAAGGCGAGCTCGTATTCCGCAAGGCCGAGATAGGCGCGGCCGAGCAGTATCGAGGCGAGCAGCCGGGCGTAACCCAGACCGGCCGCTTGCGCCCGCTGCAGAGCGAGCTGCGCCAGCTCGCGGGCGGTTTCGAAATCGAAGGTCTCTAGCAGCAGTGAGGCGAGCGCTAGCCGATGCATCACGGCGCCCATGTCCGAGTCGTTCATGTCCGCGACCTCGATCCCGTGGCGCAGCACGGCATGCATCCTGCCCCACTCGCCGAGATTGAGCAGCGCCCAGCCCCAGTAGAAGATGGCAAGCAGATATTCCATGGTGCTGGCGTTTTGCAGGGCACGTCCGGCGGCCTCTTCGGCGCTGCGGCTGCCGGCCGCGTAGTCAGAGCTTAGGATTTGGAAAAGGCTAAAGCGGCCGAGCCAGAGGTTTAGCCACACCGGATCATCGGCCTGGCGCGCGGCTTCGACCGCCCGATTACAGGCTTGCGCATCCTCGTTGCGCCAACCGCGCCACATAAAACGCATATACGCCGACAGGCCCCGGACATGAGTGCGCAGTCGGACATCATCAAGCCGGAGCGCAAGCGCCTCGAGTTGCGTGCTGACCGCCAGACACCGCCGCCGATCCACCCACAGCAGACACAGCGCCGCATAGATTAGCGCCATCGCCTGCCGATCGAGCTGTGCCTGTGTCTGCGCACAGCTCGCCAGGGCCAGGAAGTCCTCGGCCGCCCCCGCCATGTCCGCCATCGCGCGCCGCACCTGACCCCGTTCCTGAAGCAGCGTCATTTGTGCCTCGGCGTCCTGCCCGGCCGCCGCCCGCGCACGGGTTAAATAGCCGACGGCCTCGCGATTGGCAGACCGCGCCGCGGCGCCCGCCGCCGCTTGACGAAGGTACGCAATGGCCTTTGGATAATCTCTACCCTGCTCGAAGTGCAGCGCGAGCTCGGCCGCGACCTCCGCGCTGCGCGAGACAAACGCGCGCTCGAGCTGCGCCCCGACACGCTGGTGAGACTGTAGACGCTGCGCCGCCCCCTGCCGGTGATACAGAACGTTTTGGTAAAGGGCATGCACGAAGCGGTAGCGCGCGGATACGGTATGGTCCGGCCATTCCTGCAAGCCGCAGTCGTGTATCAACTGCTCACCCCGCGCCAGGCGAACGAGGCAGGCGTCGGTTTCGACTGGGTCCGCTTGCAGGGCAGCGGCCACCGACGTTGTATTGAATTCGCTGCCGGCAACGCTCGCGGCCTCCAGCACCACCTGCTCGGCTGGACTCTGCCTTTCGACCTGGCGCTCGATCATCTGCCGCAGGCCCTCGGGGACCCCGGGATCGAGATCTTCGATTGCGCAATGCAGTGCCCAGCCGCTCTCGCAGGCAACGAGCACGCTTCGCGCCACGAGATAATCGACCACGTTGAGCAGGAACAGCGGGTTGCCCTCGGTGCGTCGATAAATAAAGGCCGAGAAAGGTGGGGGAAACGTATGGGCCGGAAATCGTCGGTTCAGGTAGGTATCGACATCCGCTGCGCTGAGATAATTCAGCGCCAGGGCCTCGCAATGGCCGTGCACCTGCAGAACCTGTTTGACGGCATTCAATGGATGACCGGCCAGGATCGCTTCGACCGGCCGATAGGTCACGAGGAGCATGAGGCGGGCGACGCCCCGCCGCCGCGCAAGCATCGAAACCAGATCGAGGCTTGAAAGATCGCTCCAGTGCAGGTCTTCCAGCACCAGCAGGAGAGGCGCCTCGGCGGTGAGCGCCTCGAGCCACTCTGCCATCTCGCGCAACATCCGCTGATGGCTGGGATTGAGGGTGTCCCGGCGCGCGATTTCCGTACCGGCACTCCCGCTCAGCCACGGCAGTTGCGCCAGCCAAGAAGGGGCATAGCGTGTGAGCAGCGAGACCGCCTGCTCGCCCCGTTGCCGACAGATTGCGCCGAGCGCCTCCAGCACCGGAAAATACGGCTCGCCCGCGCTGTACTGCTCGATACACTGCCCATGCCCGAGTAGCCGTTTGCCGCCGTTTGCGGCCTGCTCGACGAAGGCTTCCACCAGCGCGGTCTTGCCGATTCCCGCCTCGCCACTGACGAACACCACCTGGCGATTCCCGATCAAGGCATGGTCCAACCAGCCATGCAATTGCGCCAATACCTCGTCGCGCCCGATCAGAGAGATCGGGGTGTGAGACTGAGGCGCCACCGATGCAGGCGCCGCGTCTTCGCCACCGCCGATCGCGGCGATCCAGCGGTACCCGCGCCGATGCAGGGTTTCGATGAATCGCGGCGCTCTGGGCTGATCTTCCAGGGCCTTGCGAATCTCGCGAATACAGACTTTCAGTACCGCGTCGGTGACAAACCGACCGGGCCACACGGCCTCGAGCAGTTCCTCCTTTGTGATCAAACGGCCCGGATGCTCGTTGAGATAAACGAGCACCGTGAACGCCTTCGGGGTGAGCGCAACGGCCCGACCACCGAGCCGCAGGCAGGCGTTGGCTGTGTCGATGTATACAGGCTGCTGTTCCGTGCTCATCGCCCCTTCCCCATCAAGAGATCGACGCAAAAGCGGTTGACCATCGCCTGCCGAACTCTGGCTCGGCGGTGGCTGGCGCGGTTTACCGAATCATTACCGAAATCTTACGACATTCTTATGACTGGCGTGCCTCGGGTCGGTAAAAAGGTAGCCGTAATTGCAACACTGCGTATGTCACTCGTGCGCCGCGTGCTGCGCACCGAGCACACAGAGGACAGCTAGGATCCAGGTATCAAGGAGACGGACGACGATATCTGGATCTGATCGAGAGGAGATATGAGATGGCAATCGACGAAGCAGAGCTCGATGTATTCGTGCATCAAATGTTCGGCGATCTCGCTGCTGCGTATTTGGGCGTGATGATCAACATTGGTCACAAGCTTGGCCTATACAAGGCCATGGCGGGCAGCGGACCCATGACCCCAAATGCGCTCGCGACTAAGGCGGGAACCCACGAGCGCTATGTACTGGAGTGGCTTAACAACCAGGTTGCCGGCGGCTATATCGCCTATGATCCGCGGGAGCGCGCCTACGAGCTCTCGGATGAGCACGCCTTTGTACTGGCCAACCCGGAAAGTCCTTTCTTCCTGCCACCGGCCTTCGATGAGGTTTCGTCAATGTGGCTGGGTGAAGACAAGCTTTGCGAGGCATTTCGCTCGGGCAAGTGCAGCGGCTGGCATGAGTCCCCTCGCCTGCTCGCCGGCGTCGAAGCGTTTGTCCGCCCCGATTACAAAGCGAGCCTGACCGAGGCTTGGATTGCCGCCTCGGACGGGGCCGAGGCGAGGCTTGCGGCCGGCGTGGAGGTCGCCGATGGCGGTTGCGGTCACGGGGCGTCCACGATCGTCATGGCTCAGGGCTACCCGAGCTCGACCTTCCTTGGTTCCGACTATCATCAGGACTCGATCGAAACCGCGCGCCGGCGGACCCAAGCGGCCGCAGTCGTAGACCGCGTGCGCTTCGAAACCACCTCCACCAAGGATTATTCTGGACCGGATGACGACCTGGTCTGGACGCGGCCCGGCACGCCCGTAAGGCGATCAGCGAAAACGGGGCGACCCTCATGGTCGAGTCATTCGCGCGCGCACGCCGCCGAGCAAACGCTCTATACGCTGATCCCTGGCGACGTCAACGAGCGCAACAAACTGCAATGTTCGAATCGCTATCTGCGGGAGGAAGCGCCTTCCGCGCGCGGCATTGGGGATCTCGTCGGCAATTCCCCCGCCTTAAAGCAGGTCATGCGCGATGTGCAGCAGGTGGCCGCCACCGACACTACGGTTCTCATCACCGGTGAGACCGGCACCGGCAAGGAGCTCATCGCACGAGCGCTGCACAGTTTGAGCGGGCGCAAAGACAAGCCGATGGTGACACTCAACTGCGCCACCATCTCCGCGGGTATCATGGAAAGCGAGCTCTTCGGGCATGAAAAGGGCGCCTTCACCGGGGCATTGTCACGCAAAATTGGCCGCTTCGAGCTCGCCGATGGCTGTACGATCTTCCTGGATGAAATCGGTGAGCTGGCGCCCGACCTTCAGGCCAAGCTCTTGCGGGTGTTGGAGCAGGGCGAGTTCGAACGCGTCGGCGGCACTCGCACCTTCAAGGTCGACGTGCGCGTGATTGCGGCCACCCATCGCGACTTGGAACAACGCTGTCGCAGTGGAGAATTCCGCCCCGATCTCTACTATCGGCTAAACGTATTTCCTATCCATCTGCCGCCGCTGCGAGAACGCCGTGAGGACATCCCGCTCCTGGTCGAACATTTCGTGCAAAAGTACGCCACTAAGCTTGGCAAACCCATCTCCAGCGTGCCGGCGCAAATGATGGCAGCGTTGCGGGCCTATGCCTGGCCCGGCAACATCCGCGAGCTGCAGCACGTGATCGAGCGCGCCGCGGTTCTCACAACTGGCTCGGAGCTCGCGTTCGGCGACTGGTTTCATCCTTCCGCCACCCTGCGCGAAAGTGCTCAAGTCGCGACCTTGGCCGAGGTCGAGCGCGCCCACATCATCAAGGTTCTGGAATCGGTGGACTGGCGCATTAGCGGCGAACACGGCGCCGCGGTATTGCTGGGCGTTCCCTCGACGACGCTGCGCTCGCGCATGGAGAGACTGGGCATACAGAAACCGCGCTAATATTGCTCCTGCCATCTGCACTCATCTCGCGCCCCATCAAGGTTTGTCTGCCGGGTCGCATCGCTCGGGCCGGATCCTCTTCTTCGATTGATTGAGCTCGATCGGCTTGCCGATCGACCTTGCATCCTATTAACCACATATCGTAAACGTCCTCGGCATGTCGTAACCCCCCGAGTGATACATCCCCTATTCGCCGCGTAAGCCGCGCGCACCTTGCAACAAGTTCCTCCAATAATTCCGTGCGTTATGTGCGTCCTATCGCCGCACTCGCACGGTTGGCATCGTTGTTGCCTTTCATAAGTTGCATGAGCAAGAGATCGGAACCAGGCGCACTTGGTCGACAAGGATCGTGGTTTGGAGCCGTCGTTAGCTTAGAACGAGTTGCAGGCACGAAGCAATGTTCAAGAACCTGAAGCACTTGCAACTATCACTTGATTTATTTGAGGAGTACTCACGATGAAAACAACGCATGAATTAGCTAATGGGAAGAGCGTTAACGTTCTTCACTCGCTCATCCTCGCCCTATGCTGCTGGGCTTCGATCCTGGCTGTGCTCGCTTTCCCGACTGTCCTTGGGTTGTAAGGTGGACCTCATCGCCAAGACCACTTGGCGATGAATTTAAGATAGAAGCCACCGTGTCTTGCGTCGCTTTCACGCCGCCTCCAGCCACTGGCTGGATGCGGCGTGACTTCTGCCGATATCCGGTTCCTCGAGGCGCGATGGGGCCGGTGATGGTTATAGAACCGGAAGTAGGCGGCCGTCCCGACTGTGGCCGCCTGTACTACGCGAACTCGACCGCGTTGTGCACCCTGAACTCGCTGTCGCAGGAGGTCGGCACCGCACTCGGTGTCCAGATCGGTGAGGCGCGCCTTCGTGAGATAATGTACGAGGCCGGATTCAGCCGCTTTCGCCGCGCCGCCGAGACGCCTTTCAATCTGGTGCTGGAGGCGCAGCCGTAAGGGCGCGGAATCTGCAGGGCCGGCTTCAGTTCTGCGAACAGGCTACGCGGGCTGATGCCGATCCGCCCGAATGTTGCAACCGCATTTTGGGAGGAACGCCAATGTCAAAGCCCCTCAAGCATTCAACGGCCATCGGCTTGTTATTGCTGATGACCATGGCTGTAACACCCGCGTTCGCCCGTGGTCCGGGGCACGATGTGCCGGATTCACGGCCGGCGACGGCGGCGCTTGCGAATACGCAAGGCTCTTTTGTCCCCACCTATCTGCTGGCGGGCGTGTGCAGTATGCACGGCCGGCACGACA
>JAKDMQ010000394.1 GCA_030452265.1 Nitrococcus sp. | reverse complement strand
CGTCGCCCGCATCACCGTGATGCCTGGCTGGCAGAGACCCCAGACCATGCAGTGTAGGAACGCGGGGAGTAATTGTCAAGGTGACACTAAGTGGGCCGTCGGCTATTGGCTTTTGGCTCAGCGTGTTGAAAAAAGGCCATAGTCGACGCAACGCCACGGAGGGGCGGGCCATGGCGAGCAGCGCAGCGCCGGTCGGCGCGGACCGCAGACGATCACCCAGACCCGACCGCCAGTCGCGCGGACGGGCCCGGGAGCGCCACCAGGCTGCCACACGGGGCGTGTCGCCGTCCCCAGCCGGTGGCGACCAGCAACCGCTTCAGATTCTGGCCGGCGGCGACGAGCAGCCCCTGGATGTTGGCGTTGCGCAAGCCCCGCAGCCGCAGGCGGTCCAGGCCGTGCCACTGTTGGGCTTCGGCGAACAGCGGCTCCACCCACACCTGGCGCTTGCGCAACGCCTTCTGGTACGCCTCCGTGGCGTGGTAGCCCTGCACCCGTTCCAGATAGCCCGCAAAGCGGGAGCGATGCACCATGCGGCCGTGGTCGCTGGTCGTGCACTCGGCTTTGCGCGAGCACCCATTGCACAGGGCCGGATCGGCGCGGTAGATGATCACCTCCGCGCTGGGCTTGACCCCGCGCCGCGGCAGCGGCTGGCCGGCCGGGCAGCGGTACTGGTCCGCCACCGGCTCAAAGGTGAAGTCCGCCCGGCCAAACCACGCCGTCCGCGGCGCGGCCGGCAAGGGGACATAGGCGCGGATGCCGGCGTCTTCGACCGCGACAATGTTCTCCGTGGTGCCGTATTTGGCATCGCCGGTGACGTGGTGCGGCCACAGCTGGCGCCGGAAGCAGACCCGCCACAGCAGGTCCAGCATGGCCTGGTTTTCCATGACGTCGGCGGGGGTGACCAGCGCGGCCAGGATGATGCGGGCTTTGCCGCCATCGACGACGTAGTGGTCGTGATAGCCGAGGCGGATGGCCCCCCAGTCCCACAGCGGCGTGGCATCGGGATCGGTCGGACTGACCCGATAATCGCGCGTGCGCCGGCGGCTGTGGTGGGCCGGCCGCTGGGGATCGAGGCGGCGCGCCTCCAGCAGCGGCCACGGCCGCTCCGCCGCCGGAACGGTGTCCGCGCCAGGCAGGGCCACGATCCCCGGCGGCCGCGGCTCCGCCGCCGGGCCAGCCGCCGGCGGGGCATCTTCTGGCGAATCAGATGGCGGATCAGCGCCCGGCTCGTCGGCGAAGAGCGTGGCCAGGTGGGTGCGCGCCGCGTAGGCAAACCGGGGCACGAGGGAGGCGACGTTGGCGTTGGCCTCGACCTTGGTGGCGTCGAAGTACAGTTCCTGTCCCCACACCAGCCCCGCCGCCTGACAGCGGTCGACGATCGCCTCAAAGAAGCGCTGGAAGAACGCCACCCCCAGCCGCTGCCGGATGCGGGTCAGGCTGGAGTGCTCGGGCAGCGCCTCGTCCAGCGCGTAGCCGAGATACCAGCGGTGGGCCAGATGCAGACTCGCCGTTTCGATCAGCTTCCGCTCCGAGCGGATGCCCTCGAAGAACATGATCAGGTGCAGCTTGCAGAAGACCACCGGATCGATGGAGGGCCGGCCCCGCTCGGCATAGCGGTCCTGCACCCAGTCGCGCACAAAGCCCAGATCGAGCGTCGCTTCCAGGTGCCGGTAGAAGTGGTCCGCCGGCACGAGCGCCTCCAGCGAGACGGCGATGGGTTCATCCAGATGGCGCGGCTTGGCGGGACCGAGCATGGCAAGCTCCTGGACGGGTCGGTGCGGATCAGACCGACAGTCTACCGGCTTTTTTCAACACGCTGGGCTATTGGCTGCTTACGCGCGACGGGCGGTCAAGAGGCACGATAGCGCGGCGCAAAGTATGATGAACACCCCGCTATCGAAGGCCAGTAGCCAGCAGCCAATGGCCAATAGCCAATAGCCAATAGCTAATGGCCAATAGCCGCACGAGGCGCCGATGATCCTTTCCGACCGTGACATTCGCCGGGCGCTCGAACAGG
>JAKDMQ010000393.1 GCA_030452265.1 Nitrococcus sp. | reverse complement strand
CAGCGCCGGTAGACGGCGCGGATCAGGTCTGGCGGGGCTCTCCGGCCTGATGCAGATATCGGCTTGACGACAAACGCCGGGCGACCCGAACCGGGCGATGCGGGACAATAGCGACATGTCCGCCGCTTTGCATAAACGAACACTCGCTATCGCGTTACCGATGATCGTGTCCAACCTGTCGGTCCCGATGGTGGGCATGGTGGACACGGCGGTCGCCGGGCATTTGCCGGATGTGGCCTATCTGGCCGCGGTCGCCGTGGGCGCGACGATCTTCAACTTCCTGTTTCTGGGACTGAACTTCCTGCGCATGGGCACCACCGGGCTCACCGCCCAGGCACACGGCCGGGGCGATTTCAGCGCGGCGCGCAGCGTGTTGGCACAGGCGCTGCTGCTGGCGCTGGGGCTGGCGACCGTGCTGCTGATCCTGCAATGGCCGCTGCGCGAGCTGGCGGTGGTGCTGATGGCGCCCGGCGAGCAGGTTGCAGGCTACGTCCGCAACTATTTCACGGTGCGTATCTGGAGCGCACCGATGGTGCTGGCCAACTATGCCTTGATCGGCTGGTTTTTGGGCATGCAGACGGCGAAGGCCCCGCTGGCGATGATGCTCACCATCAACCTGGTCAACGCTGGGCTGGATGTCGCCTTCGTTTATGGTCTCGGCATGCGCGTGGAAGGCATCGCGCTGGCCTCGGTGTGCGGCGAGACCGCTGGCCTGATCGCGGGTTCGTGGCTGGCCTACCGCGTGCTGCGTGCCTATCCGGCAGCCTGGAAGGCGCGACGACTGCGTGACTTGCGCTCCTGGCTTGAGCTGATCACCGTCAACGGCAATATCTTGATTCGCACCCTGTGCCTGATGGTTTCGTTCGCGCTGTTCACGGCGCTGGGTGCGCGGCTGGGCGCGGTGGCGCTGGCGGCCAACGCGCTGCTGCTGAATCTGCAAAGCATGCTGTCCTATGGGCTGGACGGTTTTGCCCACGCCGCCGAGGCGATCGCGGGCCGCGCCTGGGGGCAGCGTGCGCTAGCGGCCTTCCGCGCCGCGGTCAACACGGTGCTGATCTGGTCGTTGGGCATCGCCGGTGGTTTTACCCTGCTCTACTGGCTGGCCGGGCGCGGGCTGATCAACCTGCTGACCGATCTGCCCGACGTGCGCGCCGCCGCCTACGCGTTTCTGCCGTGGATGGTGCTGTCGCCACTGGTGTCGGTCTGGTCGTTCGTCTACGACGGCGTGTTCATCGGCGCGACGTGGGCGCGCGAGATGCGTAACGCCATGCTCATCGCCACCTTTGGCGTGTTCGTGCCGCTGTCGATCTGGCTAATCAACCTATGGGGCAACCACGGGTTATGGCTGGCGTTTCTAGTATTTTTGGGCGCGCGCGGCGTGACCATGGCCGGCTGGTACCGGTGGCGCGTGCAGCGGCCGGCGTTCGCATCCAGCGCTGAGCTCCACCGCCCGTGAAGACTTCAAAGCGGGACATAAGGCGGGTGGATAAGCGAAGAGGCCGTGTCAGCTTGGGTCAGGTCGCCATGGCGGAGTCTCGGGTCCGATGGTACCGCCAGGATCCCGCGCGCGTGGCGGCACTCCGCCGACGCCTCGGTATGGCCCAGGAGCAGTTCGCCACGCGCGTCGGCGCCTCCGCCGCGACGCTACGTCACAGGGAGCGCGGAGATCGTGCTCCATAGAGGGCAGCGCCGGTGCTGCTCAATCTGACTGAGCGCGAACCGCAGGCTGTGGATGCAAGCGCTCGAGTGAACGAAATCCTGTACTGGCCGGTGAGCGACCGTCGCAGGGACGGTCCTCACCGACTCCGACGGCTAGACTTCAGTCTGCTCAGCTATCTCGAGGGCGTCATCGACCTCGATCCCCAGATACCTGACTGTGCTCCCCAGCTTCGTGTGGCCAAGCAGGAGTTGCACAGCCCGGAGGTTCCGTGTTCGACGGTAGATCAGGGTCGCCTTGGTACGACGTAGTAAGTGCGTGCCGTAGGCTGCTGGATCCAGCCCGATCTGCGCGACCCAGGACTCCAC
>JAKDMQ010000163.1 GCA_030452265.1 Nitrococcus sp. | reverse complement strand
GTTGCTCGTCGTTCATTTGGAACAACCAAACTTCTCTCCTCGCGCCTTGCCTGGCCGGCTGTTGGGCAGCAACGCGACGCCGTGGGTGGATGTCAACAGGCCCTAGATCGTTCGTTTGGGCAAGGCGTCACACAGCCTGTTCGCCGCCTCACAAAGGATACGCTCGGTGGTCGGCCAATCGATGCAGGGATCGGTGATGGAAACTCCGTAGCGCAGCGCAGCCGGGTCGTCAGCGCTCAACTTCTGATACCCCCACCCGAGATTACTCTCCAGCATCATCCCGATGATGGATTTGTTGCCTTCCAGGATCTGAGTTACCAGATTATCCAATACCAGCGGTTGCAGCGCCGGATCCTTATTGCAGTTCGAATGACTACAGTCGACCATCAGCTTGCTTCTCAGCCCTGCTTCATCGAGCTCTTTCTCGCACAGCGCGATGCTCACCGAATCATAATTTGGCTGATTGCCGCCGCGCAGCACGATGTGGCCATCGTGGTTGCCGCGGGTACGGATCACCGCGCATTGCCCCATCTGGTTGATGCCCAGAAAACTATGCGCGGTCGCGGCCGAGCGCAACGCGTTTATGGCCACGGCCAGGCCGCCATCGGTTCCGTTTTTGAAGCCGACTGCCGTAGAGAGCCCACTGGCCATCTCCCGATGGGTTTGGGATTCGGTGGTGCGCGCGCCGACGGCGGTCCAGCTAATCAGATCACTCAGATATTGCGGCGTGATCGGGTCCAGCGCCTCGGTTCCAGCCGGCAGCCCGAGCTCGGCCAAATACAGCAACAGCGCGCGGGCTCTGTGCAGCCCCTCTTGGATGTGGAACGAGTCGTCCAGGTAGGGATCGTTGATCAATCCCTTCCAGCCCACGGTGGTACGCGGCTTCTCGAAATAGACCCGCATGACGATGAAAAGGCTATCAGCCACCCGGTCGTGCAGTGATTTGAGTCTGCCGGCATATTCTTTGGCGGCCATGGCATCGTGTATGGAGCACGGCCCAACGACCATGAGCAGTCGGTGATCTTTGCCGTCAAGGATGTTTTTCACGGTCTGACGCGCCTGGACCACGGTCTCGCGCGCATGCTGCGTGAGCGGCAAGGTCGATTTCACCTGCAGGGGTGTTGGCAAAAGCTCTTGGGCGAGCACATTGAGATTATCGACGCTGATGTCAGTCATACGGCAGCCTTTTCCACAAATCCGATCCGAGCACACGAGCCAGAGCACCATGCCCATTGAAAACCCCTTATTATATCAGCTCGCCGTGGATGAGCCAGAATCATGCCGCGTTGTCCAGCAATCGCACGAGGTAAGCTATGCCGCCATCGGATGAGGCGATCGCCGCCCATGTTCCCGAGTCACGTACCTTGCCCGGCGACATCGCCATATGGCTGTTCATTCTCACTGAGCTCATCGTGTTCGGTGTGCTATTCGTGAGTCTCGAAGCGGCTCGGCTCGATGCGCCACGGGCCTTCGCTAATGGGGTTCGGACCCTGCACGTCGAAGCCGGGCTTGCCAATACGCTGGTTCTGATTACCGGCAGTTTTTTTGTCGCGCTTGCGGTTGCGGCCATTCGCCATGGGCGAGCCAGGGCCTGCACGCTGTTGTTGCTCGCCGGCGCGATGACCGGGGGGCTTTTCACGTTGATCAAGGTCACTGAATACCAGGCGCTAATCGATGCAGGATATCGATTAGGTAGCGGCATATTCTATTCTTTTTACTTCTTGGCCACCGCCTTTCATTTGCTGCATGTACTGATCGCGATGCTCGTCGTGATAATCGTTGCCGCACGCTGCCGGTTTGCAGCGTATGATCGTGCCAACCATACCGGGGTCGAAACGGCGGCGAGCTTCTGGCACATGGTGGACTTGGTCTGGATCGTGCTCTTCCCCTTGCTCTATATTTTGCCCTGATCATGGCCAAGCGAACACTAACCGCTACCTGGTTGATTTTGTTGGGCCTGACGCTCGCCATGTGGTTTCTGCGTGGATATCGGGGCAGCGATTGGCTGGCGTTCGTCGTGCTCATGGTGGTGGCGATCAAGGGTCAGCTCGTCATCGATCGCTTCATGGAGCTGCGCCATGCCCCCATCCTATGGCGAATTACGCTCAGTGGCTGGTTGCTCACCGTTCTAGGTGTAATTGGCGTTATGCGTGCTACGAGCGGCACGTGATCGCGCGGCGAATGGGGTCGGTTTTCGGCTAGCGACCGGTTTGCGACGGCTAAACGAGCCTCCCGCGCGGGACGTTGGAAAGTGGCACAGAGCCGCGTTGTGTTGCTATCAGGGCTCGAGCCGGCAGGCCCTAGGCAAGCTTCGCGCCGAAACTGTATCCTACGCGGCGCGCCGATCTGCCCGCTGCATTTGGACGAGGATATGGGTATCAATCTGACACGCCGCCGCTTGCTGCATGCTATTGCCGGCCTCACCGCGGTTTCCTGGCTGGATATCGAGCGCGTGCTCGCAGCGCCTGGTCCACCGCTCGCCGCCCCCGAGCCGTTTAGCTTCGAGCGGTTGTGCGAGCGCGCACGCCGGCTCGCGCAGCAGCCGTTTGAGCCCGCGCCGCCAAGCCATCCCAAGCTGCTCGCATTCATCGATTACGACACCTACCAGCAAATCCGATTTCGTCGGGATAGCGCGCTGTGGGCAAGCACGCCGGGCGCCATGCCGGTGGAGCTCTTCCATCTTGGCCGCTACGCCAACGAACCGGTTGCAATCTACAAGGTGGAGGATGGCAGCGCGCGCAAGGTGCGCTATTCCCCGCGCCTGTTCGATTACGGCGATACCGGCCTCGGGGCCAAGATGCCCGATGATCTAGGTTTCGCGGGCTTTCACGTCCTCAACCCCGGCGAGCGCGAAGGCGACTGGCTCGCTTTCATGGGCGCGAGCTATTTCCGCAGCTCCGGGGCGCTCCACCAATACGGCCTATCGGCGCGCGGCATCGCCGTCAACACCGTGGTGCCGGGGCAAGCAGAGGAGTTTCCGCGCTTCACCGCTTTGTGGCTGCAACAGCCGCGGGAGGGCGGCAGAACATTGACGGTCTACGCCCTGCTCGAAGGGGAGAGCATCACCGGCGCCTACCGATTCGAATGCCGCAAGGATACCGCGGTGATAATGGATGTTCATGCGCAGCTTTTTCAGCGTAAGGACATCGCCCAGCTTGGCATCGCCCCGCTCACCAGCATGTATTGGTATAGCGAAACCAATCACCGCCGCGGCACGGATTGGCGGCCCGAGATCCACGACAGCGACGGGCTCGCCATGTGGACCGGTAAGGGCGAGCGCATTTGGCGTCCCCTGAACTCGCCGCCCTATATTCAGACCAATGCCTTTCTGGATCATAATCCCAAGGGGTTCGGGCTGCTGCAGCGCGATCGCAACTTCGATCATTATCAGGACGACGGCGTTTTCTACAACCGCCGCCCGAGCGTCTGGGTCGAGCCCATGGGTGCTTGGGGCGATGGCGCGGTCTACCTGCTGGAGATGCCCACCAATGACGAGATCAACGACAACATCGTCGCCTTCTGGGTGCCGGCCAGAGCGGCGCGCAAAGGCACGAGCTGGAACCTGGACTATCGCTTGTACTGGGTCGCCACCGGCCCCTACATACCCGATGTCGGGCGGGTCGTGGCCACCCGCATCGGCCGCTCCGGTATCCCCGGCCAGCACGAGCCACGCCCCCCAAACGGGCGCAAGTTCGTAATCGACTTTACCGGGGGGCCACTGGCGCAGCTAAAGCAGCGCTACGACGTGGAGGTGATCGCGGAAACCTCCCGTGGCTCCATCGACAACGCCTACGCGCTCAAGGTTGTCGGCACCGACCTATGGCGCGCCTTCTTCGATCTGCTCGTCGATGGCAAGGAGGCCGTGGACCTGCGCTGCTATCTGCGCCTAGGGGAGCGCACGCTCACGGAAACATGGATTTACCAGTATTTCCCGGGGAATTACGGATTACAGCTCGCCGGGAGCTAGCGTCGCGGCCTTCTACTCGTACCACTTGAAACGCAGGGTGCCGATGAGCAGAAACACCAGCGTCAGCGTCATCAGCGCGCCAGCGCTGCGGGTCGGCGCGTGGCGCGCGCACGCTGCGCGTCGTTGATAAAGCCGCCGGGTTCCTGCCCGGCGGCTTTTTTGTTGGTAGGTTGGGGTGAGGCTGCGAACCCCAACGTTTGCCCCGACGCAAGCCCCAAGCCGCTGCGCGTGGTCAGCCTGGACGGTTCCCGCGTCGAAGTCGCCGACGAGGCAACGCCTTGCTGATAGTCTGGCGGCAGAGTAGCATGCTTACGATGAAAACCGTTACGCTGACGGCATATTTCGACGGCGCGCATATTCAGCTCGATGAGCCTTTTCCCTTGGCCTCCCGCACCCGGCTGTTGGTCACGGTTCTTCCCGATCCGCCCGCCGATGCCTGGCGGAAGGATTGGCACGCAGCGGCCAAGGCTGGCTTGGCCCGCGCTTACGCCGACGACGAACCCGATTACCCGGCCAACCTTATTCGTAATCACAACACCGGCGGATGAAAGAAGGCGATGTGGTGCTCCTGCCGTTTGCGCAAGCTGACGCGGTGACTAAAAAGCGGCCAGCGGTGTTGTTGCGCATCTTGCCTCCGTTTGATGATTTTCTGGTGTGCGGTGTAAGCCGTCAGTTGCGTCACCAGGTGGCTGGCTTCGATGAGGTTATCGCTGACACGGACGCCGACTTTAAGGCCAGCGGGTTGGTGGAAACTCCGCTAATTCGACTGGGATTTCTAGCGTCGCTGCCTGCTGCGCGATTTCTCGGCGACATTGGATACATTGCAACGACGCGACATCACCGTCTCTTGCAGCGCTTGGCGAGGTATCTCGAAGCGCCGTTAAAGAGGACGTAGTGAGCACAAATCACGACGGTAAGACGTTACCATTTACACTCATTAGCGGTCGTTTCATGGTTTCTGGCGCTCACGTACAACACGGCGTGAATGGGTGAAATCGGGGGCGGCGTGCAGCGGTCCCTCCCTCTCGCGAGTAAACGCCGCTGACGCGGCTTCCACACCTCAAAACGTTTCGATAGGCTCTGTATAGTGCCAGAGGTCGTATCGAGCCCAGTGCAGCTTCAAATTACTGTGCTTTGGGGTGAGTAGTAGCGCTGACTGTATGTATAAGGTAGCGTTTCGCCACCCCGTAGTGGCGGGGATTTAGGAGCAGAGCATGTCGAGACCGCCTGAGATTGAGCGATACACCGTGGAAGACTACCTGCGTTGGGAAGGCGAGTGGGAATTGATTGACGGGATTCCTCAAGCGATGGCGCCGTCGCCGGCAGTTTCGCACCAACGCGTCGCGGCGGCGTTGTTCCGTCAACTTGACGAAGCGTTGGAGCATTGCCCCGAGTGCGAGGTTTTGTACGAGATCGATGTGACTTTGGATGCGGATACCGTCGTGCGTCCAGATTTGCTGGTGACCTGCCGACAGCCGCCCGGCGAACGCTTGACGCGAGCTCCGGCGATGATTGTGGAGGTGGTATCGGTCGAAAGTGCGCGGCGCGACGAACGCACCAAATTCGAGGTATACCGCGCGGGCGGCGTTGTCTACTATGTGCTGGTTTATCCCATGGACCGCATCGCCCGCATTTATCGCTTAGCCGAGGGCGAATACCGCAAAGTAGCGGATGTAAGCGGCGCGCGGCAAGACTTCGACTTGCCCGCGTGGCGTGTCGAGATCGATTTCGCGCGCGTGTGGCGGCGTCTGGAACGCTGATCCGAAGCGCTTGATAACGGTCGAGCAACGATCCGCGTGAGATTGCCCAGGCGCGCGCCATCGAAGCGGCCTAACTTGGCGGCAATGCGAACCCGCGGCTAACCGGGCGTTTCACCGCCTTCTTGCCCTTATGCGCGTGATGCAAGAACTCGATGCGGCCAGCGTGGATGTCTGGCGCGTCTCGCTGAGCGATCCAGCCTGGGATGAGCATTGCGAGGCGATGAGCGAGGAAGAACGTCTGCGAAGTGAGCGATTTGCCACCGAGCGATTGCGCGTGCGCGCACGGCGCTCGCGCATTGCGCTGCGTTGCCTGCTAGCGCGCTATCTGGGCCGTCCAGCGCGAGAGCTTAGGTTCACCTACGGCGCCGTCGGCAAGCCGTATATGCGTGATGTCGATATCCACTTCAACGTTTCCCACAGCGGTGATTGGGCGCTGATTGGCATCGGCGGACACGAGCTCGGGGTCGATCTGGAGCAAATCGACAGGCGCGGCGTAAACATCGCCGAGTTGGTGGACCTCGTGTGCCACCCGAGCGAAAAGGAACGCTTGCGGTTCTCGCAAACGCCGGCGGAGCATTTTTATGCGCTTTGGACGCAAAAAGAGGCCTACTGCAAGGCGCTGGGTGTCGGAATCGGTCATCCGCTGACCGCGCTACGGTTTGAGAGCTACCTCGGATCAAGCTACCGGGTGATTGATGGAGAGCGGGAAACAAAATACGTCGTCCGCCCCGTGCCGGCGCCGAAGGGGTTTGTCGCGCACGTTTGCGTGCCGCGCGGGGTAATGCGGCTAGGTTATGCGGACACGCGTACGATTATGTGCTCGCCGTTCTAACGCAGCTTCGGTATAGAGTCTGTGGGAGCGGCGCCCTCGCCGCGATTCCCCGTCGTCGCCGCATTCTCGGCGAGGGCGATGATCCCAAGGCCCGTAAGCAAGGTTCTGGTTTGGATTCCTGAGCCTTGCCACGCTCCGTGTGCCGACGAACGAGCCAATCAGCACGCTGTTGCCCCGCCGACGAAGAATACGCGGAACGCGCGCCCCCGTGGAGCCGACCGGGCCAACTCGCGCATGAGGTTCGGCAGGAGTTCGAGGGTCAGCTTGTCACGCACGTCACTTCCGGTCGACGCGCGCAATGGGGCAGGCATCGGCGAATGACGCCAATTGTCGCAGGTAGGCGCCGTATCGGGCGTGCGCCAGACCGGCGCCGTTGGCACAGAGCAGATCGTACAGGCGGTCCTCGGCGTCAGATTCGATCGCCCCAAGGGGAACGCCCTCGCGCCGGAGGCGCGCCGCGGCGAGGGAGACGGCGAGGCTCTCGGCGGTCGACTTGCCGGAGGCCAGGTCGGCCAAGCCGGCATCGATCATTTCTCCTCCGGGCAGAGCGAGCTCCCCGAAGCGTGCGGCACCGAATCGCGTCCGGATCCAGCGAGCGGTTCCCGCGCGTCGCGCGACCGCTCGCCGTGCCGGCGCGGCCATCCGTGATGCTCGGGTCAGGCCGCCGGCGCGCCCGTTCCGTTGCAAGCGCGAGCGATCCTCCGGTGAGAGATCCATGGGACGAATATACTTATGGGGCAAACATTTCGCAATCTCCTGGTATAGCGGGAATAGAGCGCCTAGAGCTCGCGCAGGGCGACGGTGACGGGAAGCGCGGCGGCGCGCAGCGCGGGAAACACGCCGCCGAGAAAGCCGATGGCAAGCGCCCACTGCAGCCCGCTCAGCAGCAGCGGCGGTCCCACCTGGAACTGAAATACCACTTGGCTGAAATTGGAGCCAAGCGTCGAGACGGTGTAGCCATTGAACAGCGCATAAGCGATCCCGGCCCCGAGCACGCCCCCCAGCAGCGCCAGCAGCATGGTCTCGAGCAATAGCGCCGTCACGACCGGCATGCCGGTAAAGCCCAGTGCCCGCAGCGTGGCGATCTCCCGCGCCCGCGCCGAGACCGCGGCATACATGGTGTTGAGCGCGCCAAACGTCGCACCGGTGCCCATGATCACGGCGATGCCTATGCCCAACACCCGTATCAGCTCGGTCAGGCGCTGTGATTGCTTGTTGTAGTAGGCGCGGGTCGTCTCAACGTCCACCTTCAGGCGCGGGTCCGCGGCGATGCCGGCCTTGAAGCGGGTGATGGCGGCGGGGCTGGTCAAGCGTACCGTCACGGACTGAAAACCGTTGCGGCGATAAGCCGCGGCTACCGATTCGGCGTCGCCCCAGAGCTCGGATTCGTGGGCATCGCCCGAGGCAAATATGCCCACGACCCGCCATGCTTGGTTGTTGACCTGCACGCTCGAGCCCAGGCTCAGCCCCTTGAATTGCACCAACGCGCCGCGTCCGACGATGAGCTCGCGCAGCCCGAACTTGAAACGACGGCCCTCGATGATCCGGACCTGGGGGCGCAGAGCCCAGACCCGAGGACCGACACCGCGTACCGCGACGTTGGCCGCGGTGCCGGTCGAGCGTTTGGGGATGTTGGTTACGACAACCACTTCCTTGGAGATGATCGGGCGATCCTGTGCATTGTGCAGGATGCCGGGCGCCTGGGCGACCAAGGTCGCGTCGGCGCGATCGATGTTCGAGGAGAGCTCGGTAGTGGCGCCGGCGCGAAGGACGATCGCGGTATCATCGCTGCCGGCCTGGTGTAGAGTCTTTTGAAAGCCTTGCGCC
>JAKDMQ010000392.1 GCA_030452265.1 Nitrococcus sp. | reverse complement strand
TCCGCACTGTCCGCTACCGCCTGCAGCTGCTGCAATAATCGGCCTGTCTCCTGGTGGTCATTGGCCAGCAATTCAGTCATTTTCATGATATTTATCTCCTACAACTTTGAGTTGAGCGCATTTGAATTCGTTCACTCGTGAACATGTCAATCTTTCCATCAAGCTTTCAGCCGGAACCTAACCGGTCCGGCTACCTCAGCGTCAGCGAGCGTCTCGGCGAATCATGCTCCTTCAACCCGGAACCAATGTCCCAACGCTCGCCTGCCGAACATAGATATCGGTGTCCGGAAGCCGCCTGCCGGCTTCGCTCGGTCGAAGGCTTTGAGTCTGACCCTGTGACTATGCGCCGCGGAGCGAAGGCGAGCGATGGGAATACACCCTAGCAAGCAGCGGAAGAAACCCTTGCATTACTGCAGGAAAACACCTACGCGGCGAGTACACCCGTGGATCTTTTACGAGGCCGGCGGACAACAGGAGCATGTGTATTCCCAACGACCGCGATCGTCTCCTTGCTGTAGAGATGGCAGACGGTCAATCCGCCGAAATGGCCATCAGCGGTTACGAAGGCGTGGTGGGCGTTGCTCTATTCTTGGATAGCGGCAGCGTGCCCAGCCGCGCCGTAATCCAAAGTGGCGGCTACGTGCTGGGAATGAAGGCCAATACCATGCGGGCGAGTTTGAGCGGGGCGGCAGCTTTCACCACGCGCTGCTGCGTTACACGTTGGTGCTGATGACACATAGGGACGCTTTGGGAAGGAGCGCAGCCACGTTACCCTGCCACCCGCGCCGGCCCTCCGAGAGGTCCTGAGGCATGGAACCTCCGGCGTCTCAGCCCGTCCTGTTTATGTAATCTCGATGGGAACGTTCAAGAAGTAAGCTTGTCTATCAAGAACGGCTACATGAACTTTTTCTCCCTGGCTCCCGCAAGCATCGCGAGCCGATAGTGGCAGAGAGGTTTGCTTCGGCTCGGATATTGTTTTCAACGAAGCTCGCTTCCCTGGTACAGCGGGTTGTGGGTCTGATGATGACGAAAAGCCGTAGAAGCGCGGGAATCAATCCATTTATGGGTTATTTGATGCCAAGCTCATTGATCGCGTTAATGGTCAAGAACACAGAAATCGCACTTGCCTCGCAGCAGACGGTTTGGCATCGAATGCTGATGATGGGCCGCGCCGATGCGACTGCCCTCAGCCACGCGGAGCAGAAAGAATTCTCGCGTATGTACACTGAGACGTTACGCGCCTTGGTGGAGTGCGGACAGATCATGGCGCGCGAGATCGCACGCCTGAATCAGCAATCGGCTACGCTGGCGTGGTCCCAGTCAGTTAGCACTGCAATAGCAATGGGTTCGCTTGCCACTGGACGCAATCCGGCTGATGTGCTCGCTGCGCAAAGCCGGTTCATGAGTGCCGCCGGTCAGCGCGCTTTTGACGCATGGCAGGAGATCTGCGCGGCCATCACGCGCGCGTCGACGAAAGGCGTGGCGCCCGTACATAAAGCAGTTACGGCTAACGCGCAGCGCCTGGGACGCAAAAAACGTTGACGTTCGTCGCGGCGTCGTGGCAAGCGTGAACAGGCGCTAGCAGCATGCCAAGCCAAGCAGATTCCATAGCCCGGGGCCACACGATGCCGTTCGGCGCCGAGGTATGCGCAGACGCCAAGGTGCGCTTTCGCCTCTGGGCGCCGGGGCAAGAACGCATCGCGCTCGTGCTCGAAGAAGGCGATATCGAGTTGCCGATGACGGCGCTTGCGCACGGCTGGCACGAGCTGGTGATCGATCAAGCGGCGCCGGGGAGTCGTTATCGCTTCGAATTGACCGACGGTTTGCGAGTCCCCGATCCGGCGTCACGCTATCAACCGGAGGATGCACACGGTCCCAGCGAGGTGGTCGATCCGCGTGCCTACCCGTGGTCAGATGGTGCCTGGCGCGGTCTCCCATGGCGAGAAACGGTCATCTATGAGCTGCATGTGGGCACGTTTACGCCGCAAGGCACGTTCCGTGCCCTTATCGAGAAGCTCGACTACCTCGCCGAGC
>JAKDMQ010000391.1 GCA_030452265.1 Nitrococcus sp. | reverse complement strand
CTGAGGATGTCCACCATGATCGGGCTCAAGGCGTGCTGGCACAGCGCGAGCGCACCCTGAAAGCCGCCTGGGCCAAGCACCCCGAGCGCTTCGTACGCGGGATTCCAAAACCTACTCCGCTTCCTCAAGCGGTTTGGATCAACCCACCCGCTACTTTGGCAACAGATAGGAGTGATCACTAAATCGTAGACGTCGGTGTCTCAAAGTCGTTGACAGGTTCCGCTGGAGCGTCTCCGTGATTGGCGTGACAAGCCGGTCATCACGGTCTGCCGTACCGACCGTCGCTCGGCTGAAGCGGCACGCATTCTTCAAGAAGCTGACTTATACGGCATGACGTATAGAACGTGCCGCAAGGCAACGCGACCTTTGTCACAAGGCTGCCGGGGTTGGACGCGTCAGCGGAATTCTGATCGAGCGGCCGTTCGGTGATCTGAAATATCGTGGAACTGACGCGAAAGCGCCTGGCGGTCGAAGGGCTCTTCGTGAATCGACTCGGGGCTGTTCTACGCGTCGCGCGAGCGGGGTTCGCGCTGCTAATGCCTCGTTACAGCCAGTGTGTCGTTTCTCAGAATGTCATTTGTTCGTCGCATCACCTACCGTTTTGGTGGATGCGCTCCGCTTATCCACCCTACCGGTGCCGTCGTTGCCGGCACCGACGCGGTAGGGCGATTAAGCGCAGCGCATCCGCCATGTCGTTGGCCATCCATACGAGAATATAGACTTGACACGACACTAGTCGCAGGTCGCTACCGAGCCGGACGGACGATCACGCACTTGCAGATGCGGCTAATGTGAGAGTGACGGCCTGGGAACCATCGCTATCCGCTACTGGGCCGCGCCAAATCGGACACGCTCGGATCATGGGTCGTAGTTTGCAAGACCTCCGGTTCAACCGTAGTCTCGGGTAAACTGGCAGGCTTCGCTACTGGCAGCCCCGGGTGCATAGCGCCATCCCCGAGCGCGTTTATCAGGCCACGGCGATAGCTCTCCCGCGCCTGGTCTGATTCACCCAGGCGATCATGGAGATCGCCCAGCAGGCGAAGAACAGCGGGCCGCTCCGTGCCGCTGGCGGCGGCCTCCAGATAGCTTCGGGCATTGTCCCACAGCTCGCAGCGCAGCGCCTGAGAGCCGGCAGCATAGAGCAGATCAGGATCATGCGGATGATCCTTGAGCCAACGCTCGGTCACATCGAACACCTGTTTCGCCGGCTTGATATCGAGCTCGGCATAAACGGCAAGCAGGCGCGAGTCCCAGTCCTTGTCCAGGCGCTTGCGCAGCAGTTGCTCGGCCTGCTCCGCCTGACCCACGGAGATCAAGCTCTGAGCGTAGAGTGCGATCACCGCCGGGAGCCGCTTCTGCTCCCGCGTCAGCCCCCGCCAAACGGCCTCGAGCGGCTCGAGACCTTGCTCACCGGCGATACGCAGCCGCGCCTCCGCGGTTCGCACCTCCATAGCCTCTAGCTCCGCGGCCGGGAATACCTGTTGCATTCTGAGGTCCGGCAGCAGCTCGGCTAGCCGTTCCCAATCCTGCAACTCCAAGGCACTCTCGGCGAGCAATCTAAGCGCGGAGAGATTTCTCGGAGCACGCGCGCGCACCCCATGCAGCGTGCCCAGCGCCTGATCCCACTGCTTGGCCTGCACCTGCAGTTGCCCCTGCAGCACGCCGAGTGCAACCTGTGTTCGTTTCCCTCCCTCGTGCTCGGCGAGGGCAAGATATTGATCCCGAGCCTCCCAAGCGTTTTGGCGTTGCGCGGCTATGGCGGCTACGAGGTAGCTCAACATCGGCATATCGAACGCGCCGGCACGGTGTAGGACGGCTTTCTCGGCGTCCTTGTGGCGACCCTCGGCCAACAGCATCAACCCACCAACCAGCTTCTCTCTGGCCTTCATCCGCTGCCGATTCCCAGCCCACAGGCGAACTCCGGCCGGCATGTACCAGATCCGCCGCAACAGTCCCACCAGAAGAGTAAGCGCGATCCAGAGCGCGAACAGAGCGCCGACGAAGATGAACAGACTCATCTGTATCGTCCAGGATC
>JAKDMQ010000162.1 GCA_030452265.1 Nitrococcus sp. | reverse complement strand
CTGCCATCGGCCGGGTTGTTGTCGTGGTTGTGATCCTTGTGGTGCACGGTAAGCATGGAGAGATTGCCGCGGTCGAACTCGCGCGCACAGTGCGCGCAGATCCAGGGGTTGAGCTTTAGCGCTTGGGCGCGGTAACCGCGCTCGCGCTGCACTCGGCCCTCCTGTGCCGCGGCAACGAGCCGGTCTAGCTTATCGGTATCGGGTACTGTCTTCTTCGGCATGCGAATACCGTGTGCGTTGTCTATTGGCGAGGCACCTCCCCCGCCCTGTCATTCCGGCCCCTCGACAGGCTCAGGATAGACCGCGCTTCGCGCGAGCCGGGATCCATCTGCTATCTCAAAAGAAAGACTCCGGCCTACGCCGGAATGACGGAATTCGGAAGTTGTTCGATGTTTCCAATTGATTAGACTCGATTTCAGTGGCTTTGTTGCGCCGTTTGGCCGCTCCAGCGTAACACCAGTTCATCAACGCTCTGGATTCCTTTGCCCGGCAAGGCGTGGTTCAGCATGGCCGCGCCGGCGCCGCCGGTGAGCTCGTCGAGACGGTTCTCCCAGATGGCCTGATGGGCATTGGCGCATTCGCCCCAGTCGAAGAGGTGCGCTTGAGGCACTTCGATGATTCCCGCCGCGACCAGCCGGCTCACCTTCGCGGCTTGCGCTGCGCTGCACAAACGGCTGCCAATGATGCGGGCGCTCGGCATCAGGATTCGACACTCCCGCTCGCATACCGTGGGAGCATAAAAGCTGTAGCGCCGCTCGGTCATATCCTCGCAGTAGACGACACGCCCGCCATGAGGGCGCAGCAGCATCGCCGAGAGTGCGAGCGTGTTCTGCCCGGCGCGCTCGATGATGACGTCGGGCACGCCGCTAGGATTGCCGCCGCTCCTCAGTAATTGGCGCAAGGCGCGCCCCAGCGGTTTGACCGCCTGATCGCGGAACGCTCCCATCACCTGCTCGAGATTCCCGCTCTCGCTCTCGCAATCGGGCAAATCCGGCAGGGTTGCCGGCCAGCGCAGATCGGGCTTACGGCGCTGCAGCCCCTCGATGGAAAGAACCCCGGTAATCGCATCGTCGGCTCCCAAAGAACCCACGAAGCGGCGCTGGGCCTCCGTCCGGGTGATGACGCCGACCCGGCCCCGCGCGGCACGCACGGCCTCCAGAATCTGCCGCCCGGTCTCGTCCTCCTCGCCCTCGAGCCCATAGTAGAGCAGCGCGCTTTCACCCGGGCGTAGCTTGGCGAGCCGCAGCATATCGGCCGGGGCGGCCACGCCTGGCTTGCCCAGGAACGTCATATGGCCACCAGCCGACGGGTCATGCAAGGCGATCGCGCCGCCCTCGGCAAGGGCCTGGAAGCTGCGAGCGAAGACCTGCTCGCCGGCGCTAGAGACGGCATAATCGAACAACGCCTGGTCGTTTGCGCCACGCACGGCGCTAAGCCAAGCCTCCCCCCGCGCCTGCCATTCGGCCCAGCGCTCCGGAGCGGCCGGAACTTTGCTGAAACAGCCATCGAGCGCCTCGGCGTCGCGGTTGACGGCCCCCAGCCCGCGCGCGCGCATGGCCGCGCCACGCGCCTCGGTAGCGACCAAACCGGTGATGCTGGCGCCGAAGGCAAGGCTCAGATCAACCGCCCAGCGCCCGCTGCCGCCGGTCGGGTCATCGATCAGCAGCCGTTTGCCGCCCTGGATTTCGAGCGCGTTGACCAGGCAACGATAGGCCGTGCCCGCCGCCGCGATGAAGCTACCCGCCGCCTCGAGCGGCACACCGGACGGCGGCGGAAGGCACTGCGGGCCATGGGCGAGCATGAACTGTTGGTGGGAGCCCGCGGGTGTTTCGTAGCCTTGGTAGGCAAACCGAGTGCTCAGGGGGTCCGCGCCTGCGCGTGGGTCGAGCAGCTCGGAGCGACCGGGGTAGATGGCCACCAGCTCGCCCACCTGGATGCGGCCTTCGGCCTGAACGCTCTCGCCCAGCTCGACCACCAGCCCCAGACCGCCGGAGCCGGTGATGTGCTCGTCGTCATCGTGCTGCTCGAAGGCCAGGGCGGAATGGCCGCTGATAACGCCGACATCAGTTGAGCTAAGCTCGGAGGCGAGGACGTAGAGCAGCGCATCATTAGGCTTTGGCCGCGGAACCTCGACCACAATCTCTTTTTCCTTCTCCTTGGGCTCGCCCAGGTCGGGCTCCCCGGTGGCGGGATCCTTCATCACGGCCCAGGCGTACTGCATCTGCGGCAACGGCGTGACCCCGGGCACGAATGGGCTGCCGATCGGCAGCAGGTAATACTCGTCCTCGAGGCGCTTGAGCTCATCGGCGCTGAACCCCGGCCGGCGCCGCACCGGTAGCGCCGGCGAGCGCTTGTCCAGAAAGAGGCGGATACCTTTCTTGCCGCCCTGTTCCGTGTCGAGCACGAACCGAGCGAAGGCCTCCACTTCGGCGGCGAGTCCCGCCTCCATACCTTCCTCAAAGCCGGTTCTGACCAGCTCGACAATGGTTTCGGCGACCGCGCCGCGGCCGGCGTAGTGCGCCTGAGCGAGGCATTGGCCTAGGTAGGGATCCTGCTCGATCTCCTGCCAGTCCACGACTTCAGGCTCGTCCCAGCGCGCACGTTGCTGGCGACGAAAGCCCATGGCCTCTGCTACCGGGTTTTGGGTGCGGCGAGCGCATTGAGCGGCAAGCAGCCTCGCCCGGCTGAGCGCGTCGTTCGATCCCGCGACCACCTCGTCGAGCAACCCCCCGTCCTTGGCGATATCGGCCGCTATCATGCGCCCGCAAAGCAGCCAGCCGAGCGCGATCGGGATACTGGCCTGAGTATCTCCGAGCGCGGCTTCCACCAGGCGCGGTAGACGCTGGCTGCCACCAAAGGCGGGTGGCAGGAAGAGATTGATCTCGGGCTGGCCCATGCGCGCACGCTCGCTGCCGATCCGGAAATGACACGCCATGGCAAGCTCGCAGCCACCGCCCAGCGCCGGGCCGTCGATGGCAGCGATTACGGGCTTCTCCATAGCCTCGATGCGGGCGAACAGCGCCTGAGCATTGGCGGCCAGTTCCCGCGCCTGAGCAGGCTCAGTAATGCCATCGAGCAGCTCGCGGATATCGGCCCCGGCGATAAAGGAGCCGGCGCGGCGGGCGCTGATCACCATGGCCTTGACTTCCTCGTGCGAATCCAGATGCTCGAAGCACCTATCGAGCGCCTCCAAGACCCGACCCGAAAGGGCGTTGACCGGAGGATGATGCAGCAGCAGGGTGGCGATCATGGCGCCCTGACTTGCCGGCACGCGATCGTAACGCACCCGTATGAACTGCTCGTCTTCGAATACCGGCTGCGGCATGGCGCGATCTCCTGTGTTCGATTGCCTGCGTCGCGGGGATCGCCAGCGCGAGCGGTCCGCCGCAACGCCAAAATCCTGCGCCCATCGGCGATCACGCTGGCCGGCGTCCCGGCGCGGTCGCTTCGCACATTGGCGCTTAATCGATCCTAACGCTTTAGCGGCCGACTCAGAAGGGTGGGGTAGGCCAGAATCGCGCGACATGCCCCGACCTAGCTTGCATTCAACTTGGGCTGTGTTGACTGTGAGGCAATGCCGCTGCCGGCAGCCGACTTCAACGACCGTGGCCGCTCAGTCAGACTCATTCGTTATTGCAAAAGGCGCATTTTCGGCTGGGAACACGTTGGGGTTCACGTTGCTCACTGAAATAAGGTTACGGCCTGAAGTGCGCTATCTCCAGGCCATCCACCGCCCGATAGTGCCTGTCGTTGCCGGTGAGCAGTGGCAGTCCGTGCTCCAAGGTGGTGGCCGCAATGAGCGCATCCGCCAGCCGCAGACCGGTTCCGAGCGCGTATTGCTCGATCAGAAAGCTCGCTCGCGCCGATATCATCGTGTCCAAATGGCGGATATTGGCCCGCCACTGCGACAACGCCCGATGGAGAACCCGCAGCTCGGCCTTGTCGCGCATGCCGTGGACCAGCTCCATGTAGGTCACTGCCGAGATCTGGAAGCCTGGGCTGGCGTCGAGTCGATTGGCCGCTTCGATGGTGCCGCGCAGGTTCCAGATCAGGACGTCCGTGTCCACCAGGATCATTCGAAGACTCTCCCCCGGCGCAGGTTACGCACGTAGGAGTCCACCTCCGCGGTGCGGTCCTGCCAGAGACCGAAAGCGGGATTCCGAGCCAAGGCCTGTGGAGCGCCTTCCTCCACCGGCATCAGGCGTGCTCGGCGTCGGCCACGGTAGGTGATAACGACTTCTTCGCCTCGATCAACGGCCGCGAGCAGCTCGTTGGCACGCAGGCGCAGATCTTTGGTGGTGGCTTGCATTGCTAAAGCCCTCAAATGTTACACATATAAGTGTAACCCGCTTGGCAGAGGGGATAAACGTCGCGCGCCGAGGGACTGGTCTCGCGGTCCAAGTCGGTGCAGCGCTGGTCAACAGCAATAGCCACCAATTATATTGCGGGGGGGTCGGTTTTGTGGAATAAATGCCATGATGGTATAATACCATTATGATCAAAACTCAAGTGCAAATCCCGGATCACCTCTATCAGCAGGCCAAGCGGATTGCCAAAGAATACGAGATGAGCTTCGCCGAGGTCGTTCGCCGCGGCCTGGAACGCATCGTGCTCAGTTATCCCAGACGCCCACAACAAGATCAGCCCTGGGAACTGCCTAGTCTTAATCTCGGCGTGAAAATTCCCCTCGACCAGCTCAAGGAAGAAAGCGCTACTGATGAGCTCCTGCGCGGTCTCGGGGACAATTCCCCTTGATTGCGATAGACACCAACATTCTGATTGCCGCGCTGGACCAGGAACATGAGGCGCATCCGCCTGCCACCGAGTTTCTTGGCTCGCTTGACCGACGCACGGATGTAGTCATATCGGAATTCGTTCTGGTCGAATTATACGGTCTGCTGCGTAACCCCCGCGTAGTGCGTAACCCCCTCAGCGCTCGGCACGCCGTTGACATCTGCGGTCGGTTTCGTGGCCACCCATGCTGGCGTTTGTTCGGTTTTCCGCCGGATAGCGAAGCGTTGCATGCCATATTGTGGGAGAACGCGGCAAAACAACAGTTTGCCCGGCGCCGAATCTATGACCTGCGACTCGCGTTAAGCTTGGTACAACAAGGCGTTACTAACTTTGCCACGGTCAATGTAAAGGACTTTAGTGGCTGTGGGTTTGAGCGGGTTTGGGATCCTTTGTGAATTGGATCTCGCATCCACTCCCGCTGGGTATCCGGGGTGAGCCTTCAAGAAGATCTGCTTGCACCTGCGCCAAAACGCCGGTTATCAGCTCGACAAGGTGCGGCGCGGCGACGATCCAGTTGACTGCAGATCGATGAAAGCCATTGGTCGTGGCGCTCGCCAGCCCCCATCTTTTGCCGCAAACGACCCCCTCTTGCCATTCCGGCGTAGGCCGGACTCCAGGAAAATCAGAAAATGGACACCGGCGAGGTCTGCCCAGCCCCGGCTCCGGGGTCCATCTTCGTCTTCCTGGATTACGCAAACCTTCCTCGGTTTGCGCCCCGCGGTTCAGCTAAAGCTATTCACGAAGCTATCAAGAGGAAGCTTTGAACATTGCATTTGCGCACTGGCCCGAAGGGTGAGCGGCAGGGATGCCGCGAATCAATCCGTTCCTACAGATTTGTCCGGCCTACGTCGCATGCTCGATAGCACCGCCATCCGTACCCACCAACATGCCGCGGGCGCAAAAAAAACATGGCCCGCAGGCTTTGGGGCGTTCTCGCGGCGGATTCGGCACCAAAATACATAGTATCGTCGATGCGCTTGGCAATCCCATCGGCTTTACGCTGACCGGCTCGGAGCAAGCCGACATCCGCCAAGCGACGCAATTGCTTGAGCACGCTCCGAGCGCTGAGGCAGTCATCGCGGACAAAGCCTATGACAGTGACGCCCTTGTTCAACACATCGAGGCCGCGGGCGCTGAATCGATTATACCGCCCCGGTCCAATCGAACATCGCCACGCACTTACGATCAGCATCGCTACAAAGCGCGAAATTTGGTCGAGCGCTTCTTCAACCGGCTCAACCAGTTCCGCCGTATTGCCACGCGATAGGAGAAACTCTCCGCTCACTTCGCTGCCATGGTCACTTGTGGGTGTATCCTACTGTGGCTGAAATGATTGTTAACACGACCTAACAACTGAGTCTCCGAAGGAATTTCCCCGGCACGCCAGCGTTGCGGGATCTCATCGAGGCGAAGGTGATCGCTTCCCACAGCATCCGGCCACTCCAGCACCAGCACCGCATACCGTTTGCGGGCTTGCTCGATATGCAAATGGACTAGCAGTTCGAGAACGGCCAGTGAGAGCGCGCCGGCGGCGTAGACCGCTGGCGTGCCCACCGGGTTCCACCGTCCGCCGTGCCGTCGTCGCGCGCCTTCCCCGCTAAGCGCCGCTTCGCGGCGCCTGGCAGCAACCAGGCGATACGCCTGGGTCACCGCTAACCAAGCACGCCATGGTCGATACGGCCCAAAAGATGCTCGCTGGCCCGGCTGCCGTAGTCGGTTTGCAGCAGCTCCAGCGGCACACCATCGGCAAGGCCATGCTGAGGACGGCGCATCCAGTGCAGCGCGGCGGCTTTGTCTTCGATCACGTCGAGCGCGTATTCGAGCACCCGCACCGCGCGGGCAATATCCACCAAGCCCGGCGAGGCGGCACCCAACGCGCGGCGACCACACAGCACGTCCAGCACGTCCGATTCCTTTACTGACATTGCAGCCTTACGCGCAACCACCACGATGTCACCAATATAAGTGACACTTGACGCGGGGTCGATTGGCACACCCGCCTCTCCTATCGCAACGCCACCATAGGCGCCGCGTTGATGCGTGCTGAACGCAAGCACTTTGACTGCGACGCGCCCGATCTCAACGAGTATTCGCAGCGTTACGCTCGCCATCGCCGCCAAGGATGATGCCGCCGCCCAATGATACCGGCAGTTTGGGGCGTTGGCGCTGCGCGATGAAAGTCGAGGCGGCCGGGAGCCCAGAGCCATAGCCGCTCCACCGCTTGGCCTGCTGAGTGACCCCATCGCGACTCAGTTTCCCCACAGCTCCTGGCGCCGCCCCTCGTTGCGATGGAGTGTCGAATGGGGAGACAGGCGTTGTCGGTTGCGCGTGAGCGTGTCCTCGCGCGTGCCATCGGCGTTGAGCATCGGCACATTCTCGGTAAGCTCGGTCATCGAATACCTATTCATGGCATCCATCGTACTGGTTGGCATTTGACCGGTGGTCTGCAGGATCGCCAACCACTCGTCGAGGTTAACCTGCTCCCAGTTCGCCTGGTTGATCTCGGCAATGGTGAGCCCGCGGCAGTTTGGATGCTCCGGGCTGGCCCGCCGATCCCGAACTGCGGCGCGTATCTGCTCCTCGAGACTCCGCGAGAGCGGCGAGCTGAACGTGCAGTAGGACCGGCGCTTGCGTGCCGCGCTATTCCATCCCCTCCGCCACCAGCGCCCGCAAAGTCCATGCACGTTTCTACCTCGGCCAGCCGGCCGCAGCGGCTCTGCTCCATCCGGTGCCCGGCGCCAAGAGCCTGCCCTTGATCGCACGACGGCGCTTCATGGCGGACGACAGGTGTTTGCCTCAGAATGAGAGAATTGCAAATGCGAACCCCAGAAAACAGGCTTTTCGAAGTGCCTCATAGTAGACTGAGAATTGACGTCCAGAGCAGTATGGCGACGTCGGCGGGCGGTTTGCGAGGTTTCCATTGCCCTATGGCTTCGCGGCCGGCAAATGCCTTAACCCCGGATGCCTATGCACCATAAACCGGAGGCAATTATGCAGGATAAGTCAGAAGGGCCGGTGCGGCCTGAGCCCGAGCGCCCAGTGCAACCTACGCCAAAGAGTCCATTGCAGCATAAGGCAGAAGCGCCTATGCCGGATACGCCAGAGGCGGCTGCGCAGGATAAGTCCGAGGCCCAAGCGCCGAGTATGAAGTATGCCGTCGATCTGGTCTTTTGTATCGACAAGACTGGCAGCATGGTACCCCTAGTCAGACGGGTAAAGGCAAACGCTTTAAAGTTCCATGAGGATCTTTCAGCTAAAATGGAGGAAATGAACAAGCGCATCGACGAGTTGCGCATTCGCGTCATAGCATTTGGGGATGTATGGGCTGACGGGCCCAACTGGCTGGAAGTATCCGACTTTTTTGAATTGCCTGATCAAATTGTTGAATACCAGAATTTCGTCACCGAGATAATTGCCGAGGGAGGTGGAGACGAGCCGGAAAACGGGCTGGAAGCCCTGGCATTGGCTTTACAATCAACCTGGACTAGTGGAGGCGACCGACGCCGACATGCCATTGTCGTTTGGACAGACACCAGCACACATACCTTGGAACGCGCTGTTACTGAACAGCCAGCGAATTATCCAGCAGAAATACCAAAATCCTTCGATGA
>JAKDMQ010000390.1 GCA_030452265.1 Nitrococcus sp. | reverse complement strand
TTCCTCGCAAGTGAGCAGAGGCTGCTCGCCGGTCACGCCGTCCACCCGGCCCCGCGCGCGCGAGTCGGCTTCAGCGCCGCGGACCACGAGCGCTACGCCCCCGAGCTCGGCGCGCGTTTTCCGCTGTATTGGTTCGCCGTAGCCCAGGATGCGCTCTGGCAGGGCGCAGCACCCGGGCATGATCCACTGGCCGCCCTGTCCGCGCTGGTGGCAAGCGATTCAGACTTGGAGCGACTGGGTGAGGGAATCCCCGCCGGCTGGACACCGCTGCCGGCGCATCCGTGGCAGGCCCGCCGGCTGCTAGACCACCCTCGCGTACGAGCGCTCCTCGCAGAGGGGCGTCTGCGCGCGCTGGGGGAGGCCGGAGCCTTCTGGGGGGCTACCTCCTCGGTACGCGCGCTCTATCGCCATGAAGCACCCTGGATGCTGAAATTCTCGCTCTCGGCCCGGCTCACCAACTCCGAGCGCGTGCTGACACCGAGCGAGGTCGCACGTGGATTCTCCGTTCACGCTCTGCTCGATGCCGGTCTGCGCGACCGGCTGGGGGCCGAGACTCCCATGCTGAGCATCATCGGCGAGCCCGCGGCACTGGCCCTCGATGAGGGCAGCGGGGCTGCGCTACCCGAGAGCTTCGCCGTGCTGCGCGAAAACCCCTTCCATGGGTATCGCGGCGAGGGCGTGGCTTTGCTTGCGACGTTATGCGAGCCAGAGCCCGATACCGGCACGCCCCGCCTCGCGCGTTACGTACGCGAGCTTGCTGCCGCCCGGGCCATTACACCGGTAGATGCTGCGCGCCTCTGGTTCGAGGCATTCCTCGATGTGCTGATCGTGCCGCTGATCCAAATTGCCGGGCAGCATGGCTTGCTGTTCAGCGCCCATCAGCAAAACAGCTTGCTGCGCCTGCGCGCCGGCCTGCCGGTCGCCGCGTATTACCGTGATTGTCAAGGCACCGCCTACAACCAGCGCCACGCCGATAGCCTCACCGCCGTGTGGCCCGGGTTTGCCACGGACACCGGCAATCTGATCGATCCCGCAACGGCCGCCGGGCTATTCGGCTACTACCTGTTCGTGAACAACGTCTTCGCGGTAATCGGTGCCCTCGGTGAGGCTGCACTGGTCCCGGAGACAACCCTGCTCACTGATCTGCGCAGGCGGCTGCAGACGTTGGCCCGCACACCAACAGTCTGCCCGGCCGTGCTTGACCACCTGCTTACCGCACCCTCGCTGTGGTCTAAGGGCAACTTTCTCGCGTGTCTGACACGTTTCGACGAGGCCGCGGCTGGGGCCCACCGCCTGGTGCGTTACTACGACTTCCCCAACCCCCTGAGCGAGGAGATCCCGCGATGAGCTCGAGCGCCGCCCCCATAGCTTCCGACACCTCGGCTACTGCTCTGGATCCAACGCCATGGGTGCAGCGCCATGAATCCGCGGGGGTCGCCCGCTACCAACTTGACCAAGCCGAGGCTCGACTGCGCCGTGGAACGACCGGCCTGGAGGTTTACCTTGCGGCGGCACCGCATCGGCTGTCGGCCGCGCTGCTCTCGGCAATCTTCTGCGACCATCCGGATGCCGCAATTGTGCGCCTGAGCGGCGATGAGCCCTTCGAGCTCCACGCCGCCGGTTTCAGCGCGCGACCAGAGGCTGACGCTCCATGCCCGCGCGCCGGCTTTTTCCAGCTACCGTGGCTCTGGCACGCCGCGGGTGTTCACCCGGCGCTGCCGCCGCTGCCCGATGATGCCGCCCATCCGCCGCGGCCGGCGCAGCCACGAGGTACGCTTTACCAGCGCCACGATCCGCTGCTCGGCGCGCAGATCGGCTTTCGCGTGATCGACTCGGATGCCGACTTGGAGTGCTTCCATGCCTGGATGAACCAGCCTCGCGTGGCCCACTATTGGGAGAAGGCCTGGAGCGAGACCGCGCTCCATGACTATCTCGTGGAGCTCGCCGCCACTCCCCATACCTTTGGCCTCATCGCGCTGATGGATGGCGAGTCCTTCGGGTATTTCGAGCCTTACTGGACCTTGGAGGACCGCCTCG
>JAKDMQ010000161.1 GCA_030452265.1 Nitrococcus sp. | reverse complement strand
GGCAAGCCAGTGGGCGAATGCGTCCAGCGTGATGTTGCGAAACGGATCGTCGGGCGGCCCAGGCGGGGCCCCTACCTCGCGCGGCAAGCCGGCCGAGTGGGTGGCGAGATCGATCAGGCGGATCTCACGGCCGCCGACCGAGGGGAAGGTCACGCCGAGATCGAGATGCTCCGAGAGCGGATCGGTGAAGCCGACTACGCCTTCGGCGACCAGATGGGCCAAGACCGCCCCGGTAAAAACCTTGGTCACGGACCCGATGCGCAGCAGGGTCTGGCCGTCCGGCGTGACGCCGGAGCCTTTCGCCGTCTCGCCGTAGCCAAAGACCGCCGTCTGCTCGCCGCTTACCACGGCGATTACCATGCCCGGCACGCCCGCCTCGCGATACAAGATCTCACCCGCGAAGCCGACCGCCTCGTCGAGCAGGGCATCGGATGCGACGGCGCTCGCTGAGCACGCCAACAAAACTACGCCGGCCACGCCAGCGCGTAGTCCCCGCTTCAACATGTTCGCCATATCGCTGCCTTCCCCAAAGTTTTCTCATCGACCGAAGGCAACGGGCAGGCGGCGACTTTGACACTTATCGGCAAGCATGAGTAGCCAGGTTGAGAACCGCCGCCCTCGCCGTATAGAAAGTATAACCGCCGGTTTCGGAGTTGCTGCACGGATGGTCTGGCGGCGCCGGCGCTCGGCCGCCGCAAGCGTTACTCCAGAATCCCGGTAGGCGCCTCAGTTTGGCGTTTGTCGCCGCACGTGCAAATGGGTATCGAAGAACCTCAATGCGGCATTGCCGATGTGCTCGTGTAGCTTGGACCGATCGACGCCGGGGGCATCGATGCAGGTCTCGGGGTAGTTATCCCGCCCCACCTGGTCGCACTCATTGGTGAAGATCTCGTGGCCGACCGGGCCGGGCAGCACGTCGAGCTGGGCCCGCGGGATATATTTCGCCGCAAACTCGGCGTTCTCCTTCGGCGGCACGGGCGTGTCACCGGCACCGACGATGATATAGGCTGGGATCGCCATTTGCCGAAGCCCGGCCGCGTCCATGCCAAACCCCTGAATGTCGCCGGGCGCCATCGCAAATGCCGCCTTTATGCGATCATCGCGCACGTCACGCGCGGGTGCCGCGTCGACGCGCATCTGCTCGCGTATGTACGCCGGCACCACCAGGTTCTCCTTCCATCCGCGTTGGTACGCCTCGAACAGCTCGGGATCGACCTCGGCCCCGCCGATCCAAAGCGCGCTGAAGCCCCCCTGCGAGTGCCCCGCCACGCCGATCTGATTGGGGTCTATGTGTGGCCCCCAAACCTCGTCCTGGAGCAGGTGGGTGATGTCCAGGCTGATATCGCGCGGGCGCTGCCAGAGTCTGTTGCGCACATACAGTGCACTCCTATCATAGGTATTGGCCCGATAGTGATAGACCATGGCGACGAAATATCCACGCGCGGCAAGGTATTCCCCGAACCAGGCGTAGATCGAGCCGTTGCCGCCGGCCCCGTGCGAGAAGATGACGAGCGGATGCTTCAGCCCGTCGGCAGCGACCGGCGCCTCCCAAACCATATGCAAATTGCTCGACAGGAAGATTTTGACGGGAGTCGCGTCGGCGCTCGGAGGAGCAGCCGGGTAGATCAGCATATAGTTCAGAGATCTGCCATCGGCCGGGTCGACATATTCCACCTGTCGCACGCCGACGGGATAGCGAGCGCTCGGCAGCACGTCTTGGGCGAGAGCATGCGCGGGCCAAGCCGCAAGGCCGCAAAATAGGATAGCGAGCCATCCAGCAACGCCGGCAAGCAACCGCGGGTTGCTATTTTGCGCCAAGCAAACGCTTCGCATGTTTGGATCCTCCCGATTGGCGGGCGGTGCACGCCGGCATCTGCACGGGGCGCTCGCCGGGATTTCCCCGAGGCGATGGGCTATAGCGAGTATCGGCGCCGCTTTCCTTGCCTGACAGCGCGCATCCGGCACATCCCTGTGCCCGAATGCTTCGCAACGCCGCGCGTGTCGTTCTGCCCCGCTAAGGGCATAGGTTCGACCAAGGATGCGGCACCTTGAAGGTGTAGCTCACGGTTATCGGCGCGGGACCATGTAGACCCCCGCGGAGAGCGCTTGCTCGACGACCGCCTCGGCGATCCGGCCCCGCACCTCCCCGATCTGCTGCACCACCAGGCTGCTCGCGCCCGCGACCGGCGCCAAGGACAGCAGCAGCCACGCCACGAGCGCGCGGTGAAACCTCGCCAGAACCGATATGCGTTGCATCGTCGCCTCCCGGCCCGCCTTCTTTCTTCTCCCGCGCGTCTTAGGGCACGGAGTATGATTATAGGGTATAGGAAGTATAGACGCCCTATTCGGGTTCGAGGCTGCGCTACGCATGTTTTATGAGCGGCAGACGGGATTAAGATCACGAGGATTACGCGGATTACGCGGATTACGCGGATTACGGGGATTACGCGGATTACGGGGATTACTAAGGAATACGCTAAAAAAGCCTCATTGGATTTTCAACGAACACTCGCCATGGCAACCCTCACGACGATTGCACGTGCACAATCGCAGGCAGACTGTCGTCAGCTCCAGTGAAAACCACCCTAGGACCGCGGGCATCTTGCCCGCATTCCCCTGCGTGGCACGGCCTTGCGGCCGTGTGCGGGCGAGACGCCCGCGCTCCCAGGAGAGTGCATTTCGGATCTCGGTAAATATTTGTTCAGCACTTCATGAGGCTTTCCCAACGCATTTCTTAGTAGAGCGTCGCATAAATTGCCGGCGTAGCAACTAAGGCAATTGGTGGTGGTGCCGTAGAGATATCTGCCTGAATTTTTTGTGTAAATAAATCCCGATCACAATAATTGCGATCGCGACAAGCAGCAGTGCCCATATATACGTTTCCAGATAAGTGAGCACTACAAGGCAAAGGACCTGGAATATGGCCACGACACAAAACCGCCAATCCCTGTCCACTCCCGTCACGAAGGTGGTCTGCGCTAATAACAAGAGCGTCACGGAGCTTACCGCCGTATTGGTAATCCGGCCGAAATAGGCAAGAAAGGTCACTAACTCGACGGCGACTACCAGCGAGCCCCAATGGAAAAACTGCATTACAATAAGTCTTAGCGGCTTAACCTCCCCGCGCCTGACCTTGCTCCACTCGATACAGATCGTAGCAAGACCGATAACCGGTATCAAGACTAACCAGTAATTGCGACCCATGTCGGGAGAAAACTGTGCAACCACAGCACCTATCAGCGAGAGTATGATCAAACCATAAAAAATGATTTCATCGACGATAGAGAGTTTTCGGTGCCAGCCTGCTTTTGCCCTTGTAGTGTCGGTATCGCCTTTTTCTGCCTGCTCGGGAGCCGTTTCTGCCAAGTCTACAGTAGTTCTCGAATCTGTATTTTGCTGCGATTCCATTAACTTTCTCCCGATTTGTTACATTAGTTGATTTGATAGCAGAATCACACGTTTTCACATTCACGAAAATAACAGCTTAGAATTCCCCTTGTAAACTAATGTTTATGGCACCGGCGACGTGCAATCCGTTGTCGGTTTGCGCTTACCATGAAGCCACCAGCCCGATGAGAAGCCGCGAGCGACCCGGGATCTCGATCGCCTCGCCGCTGCCAGGATTCCTATCTCCAGCGCCGACATGGCCGCGGCGGGGAACCAGCAGGCCGCGCCAGCACGAGCCGTTGTCGGAGCTGGAAAGCTTGATCGCTCACATAATGCCTAGATCTCGGTATCACCGCTCGGCCCCTCGGCGCCGCGGTTCCGGCTTGGGTTATCGTTGCTGCCGCCCACCGACGGCCGATCACCTGCCACCACGTGCCACTACACTGAAGCTTAATGCCTACAACTCCCGCGTCAAACAAAACGAGCTAACTCGGGCAGGCGCCCATACGCTTGATTGGGCCGGCAAAGTGATAGGTGTTAATGGTAACGCGTCACCGTAATCCGTCCTCCTAGCGCGTCACGTGGAGAGGACAACGCGTGACAGAGTCTCGCTGTGCGCGCGATACGCAGCCTCGTTCGCGAGCACGAGGCGAATGAGTCGAACATGGCGCAGGTGCTGCGCTTCGCCGGATAGGGTGCGTAGCGCCACCTCGGCGGCGGCTGCCAGCGGATAGCCGAAGGCGCCGGTGGAGATCGCCGGGAAGGCGATGCCGCTAAGCTGGTGCTGCTCGGCGAGCCGCAGGGCGTTGCGATAACAGTCGGCCAACAGCGCATCGGATGGCTCGTCCCGGCCGTAGACCGGTCCCAGGCAATGGACGATATGGGCGTTGGGCAGCCGGTGTCCCGAAGTGATTACCGCATCTCCAGGGCGGATCGGTGCCAGCGCGCGGCACTCCTCGGCCAAGCCCGGGCCCGCGGCCGTGTGAATTGCCCCGGCGACGCCGCCGCCGGGAAGCAGCTTGGCATTCGCCGCGTTGACGACGGCGTCGATATCAGCCTGTGCGGTTATGTCGCCGACGATGCACTCGATAGTAACGTTGCCAATGACGGCTTTCATGGGTTCCTCCGATGCTGAGCCACTCATTGGAGACGATAAACCCGTATGGGGAAGGGTCAAGCATCGCGCCGCGCCATTGTTCCTTCGGAATATACTCGATGAGGATCCTGCCTCACTGAATGCTTGCACTACTACTGTCGGTATGTCGTGCCGGGCCGACCCACGCTCCGCTCGACCCAGCGCGCTTATCTACTTGCGCGGCGATTTGTCGTCCTTGAGCTCGAGTCGCCGGGCCAGTTTGTGCAGATTGCTCGAGTCGACCCGCAACAACCGCGCCGCCGCGGCCCAGTTACCGCGGGTTGCTTCAAGGGCCTGGCGGATGGCGCGGCGCTGAGCGCGAGCAACGCTCTCCTGCAGGGATAACGTAGGCGGGGTTTCGTTGACCCGGGGCGCAGGGCGGGCGGCGCGTTCGAGCATCGCTGGTGCCAAGCCCGGGTGAGAGAGGTCGAGCAACTCCGGCTCTAAAGTAATGATCTCATTGCGAGTGGCGCCGCGGCTCAGCGCTTTGATCGCGGCGCGGCTGACCACGTGCTCCAGCTCGCGTACATTCCCAGGCCAGCTATAGTCACACAGCGCCACTTCAGCCTGTTCTGAGAGCCGCAGACTGCGCACCCCCAGGCGTGAGCGGTTGAGCTCGAGGAAGTGCCCGGCCAGTACCAGGATGTCGTGGCCGCGCTCGCGCAGCGGCGGAATACGCACCGGATACACCGACAATCGATGGTAGAGATCGGCCCTAAAGTGACCGTCCCGCACGCTATCGCGCAGGCGGCGGTTGGTGGCGGCGATAATGCGGATATCTACGCGGCGTGGCTTATCCTCGCCGAGGCGCTGGATTTCCCCGTTTTGCAACGCGCGCAGCAGCTTGGCCTGGATAGCTAGCGGCATCTCGCCGACCTCATCGAGGAATAGGGTGCCACTATTGGCAGCCTCGAAGCGCCCTGGGCGCGCCGCGTCGGCACCGGAGAAGGCGCCCTTTACATGGCCGAAAAGCTCGCTTTCCGCTAGCGACTCCGGCAGCGCGGCGCAGTTGACATGGATTACCGGTGCGCCATGCCGAGGCGAGCGCTGATGCAGGCGCCGTGCAAAGAGCTCCTTGCCGACCCCGGTCTCACCCGTGAGCAACACCGGCAGCTCGGAATCGGCCACCACGTCCAGTTCCTCCAACAGGCGCTTGAGCGGCGCGCTTTGGCCTAGGATTTCACCCTCATCGTGGCAATTTGCCGGTGTGCCGGTGTCGTGGCGTACTTGGCGCAGGCCGCGAATTTCCTGCTCCAGGCGCGTCATGCGTACCGCCGCCGCCACCAGCCGTGTGCAGCGCTGCAGAGCATCGTGGGCATTCAGGTCAAAGACCCCAGGCTTTAAGGCATCGAGCGTCAGCACGCCCCATAGCTCGCCTTCCACCCGCAGGCTGATGCCCATGCAATCATGTACGTGCAGCGGTTCACCGGGATGCTGTTCGACCAATCCGTCATAAGGATCGGGGAGCGGTGAATCAGGCGGGAACGTTACGGTGCCGCGGCTCGCCACGATTGCCGCTAAGCGCGGATGCTGGCTCACCACGAAGCGTCGTCCCAGCGCCTCGTGCACCAGACCGTCCGCCGCCACCGGGACGAGCGCTTCGTCCTGCAAGCGCAGTAGGCATACCGCGCCACAATAAAAATGCGTGCGTATCGTCCCCGTGAGCCGTTGCAGGCGCACGGCACTGGGCAGCTCGGCCGTGAGATCGGCGAGAAGAGTCTCCAACAGCATGGTGATTAACACCCTGGCGGTCTTTTTAACCTTAATTTCTGGGGTACTTTATACCGTCTAAGCGCTTCATCCGGCGTGAAACCCTGTGCTCTGCCGGTTGGCATAATCTATGCCTTTCAATAGCAGGCGTAGCACTTGGCCTCAGACAGGGTTTGCCATCCCCACGGCACGGCTCGGTCTGACGGTCCATTTATTCCCCACGAAGAACTCGTGTTACCGGCTGCGGCGCTTGGTGATCGTGCGCACGGCGGCATTGTCTCTTATAAGAGGCATATAGTGCGAATGTTTTATTTATCAAAGTCACGAGGGGTCCATGGATGTCCACACAGTCGACACTGCTCAAGGTGAGCGCTCCGAGCTCTATCTACTATCGTGTGATTGGCGGTGAGATATCGCTATTCGAGCAGGCCGCGCGTCATGACCTTCCGGTACTGATCAAGGGGCCCACCGGCTGTGGTAAGACTCGCTTCGTGCAGCACATGGCCGACCGCCTGAAGCGCCCGCTCTATACTGTCGCCTGCCATGATGACCTATCCGCGACCGATCTGGTCGGGCGTCATCTGATCGGCGGCGAAGGCACCTTCTGGCAGGACGGCCCATTGACCAGGGCCGTGCGTGAAGGCGCGATCTGCTATTTGGATGAAGTAATCGAAGCGCGCAAGGATACCACGGTTATCCTTCATCCTCTGGCCGACGATCGTCGATTCCTGCCCATCGATGCAACCGGGGAACGGCTCGAGGCGGCTCCCGGTTTCATGCTGGTCGTCTCTTACAACCCCGGCTATCGCAATCTGCTCAAGGGACTCAAGCCAAGCACTCGGCAACGCTTCGTAGCCATGAGTTTCGGCTATCCGGATGCGGCGGCTGAAACCGAGATTGTCGCGCGGGAGTCCGGTTTGGATGCCGCCGTCGTGTCACGGCTAGTCGAGCTCGTCCAGGCGCTGCGTCACCTCAACCAGCACGATCTCGAGGAGGCCGCATCGACGCGCCTGTTGGTTCACGCCGCCCGTTTCATCCGCGCTGGGATGCCGCCGGTTGCGGCCTGCGAGGCTTGTCTGGCGCAGCCTCTGACCGATGATCCGCACACGCTCGAGGCGCTGCTGGACGTTATCAACGCCTACTTCGCGCGCGAGGCCTGAGTCGCGAGCTGCATTTGATCAGAATCGATTGCGCCTAAATCGGATACTTCAGGGCTTGGCTCCGTGCAATGGCGTCCATTGCTCGGCAAGTTCCGGAGTGCCCCAGCAGAGGAAATTGTAATGTCGGAACGATTCACCAAGGGCATGGCCCGCAATATTTACTACGGCGGAAGCCTGTTTTTTATTCTGCTTTTTCTTGTACTGACGCTCGATACGGTGATCGCCTTGCCCGAGCGGGATAATCGCAATCAATTGACCGCGGAGGTGGCACATGGCAAGGAGATTTGGGAGAAGAACAACTGCATCGGTTGCCACACCATAATGGGGGAGGGCGCCTACTTCGCCCCTGAGCTCGGCAACGTCTTCTACCGCCGCGGCGCGGGTGATGAAGCCGCATTCAAGCGCTATCTCGCGGCCTGGATGGCGGCCCAGCCCACGCAGGCTCCAGGGCGCCGCCAGATGCCGCAGTTCCATCTCTCCGCTAAAGAGATCAACGCGCTCGCTGAGTTTCTGATCTGGACATCGCATATCAAAGACAATGGCTGGCCGCCGAACATCCAAGGCTAATTCGTGGAATAGGATCCACTGAGGAGAACAAGCAGACCATGAAATACACAAGCCAAGCCGTGGCGAAGCCTTACTTCGTATTCGCCATACTCCTTTTTATCGGGCAGATCACCTTCGGGTTGATTCTCGGCACACAATACGTCATTGGGGATTTCCTGTTTCCGGAAATTCCCTTCAACGTCGCCCGAATGGTTCACACCAATCTGTTGATTATCTGGATTTTGTTTGGCTTCATGGGAGCCACCTATTTTTTGATCCCAGAGGAGTCTCAGCGCGAGCTGCACAGCCCGTTGCTGGCAAAGATTCTCTTCTGGGTATTCGCAACCGCATCAACTTTAACGATTGTCGGTTACCTGTCGGTCCCTTACGCTCGGCTCGCCGAGCTCACCGGTAACGAGCTGCTGCCGACCATGGGGCGCGAGTTCCTGGAGCAGCCTACCATTACCAAGATTGGCAT
>JAKDMQ010000389.1 GCA_030452265.1 Nitrococcus sp. | reverse complement strand
TCAGCGTCGCCGCTTTCCACCACGCCAACGCCGAGCGCGCGCGCCGCTGGCCGGATGCGATGCTCGCCACCGCAACGCACGACACCAAGCGCGGCGAAGACACGCGGGCACGGCTTTACGCGCTCTCCGAGCTGCCGCAGGAGTGGGAGCGTCAAGTCCAGGCCTGGAGCCGTATCGCCCGCGCGCGGCGCGGCGGCACCGAAGGCGATGCGCCGCCGGAGCGCAATGACGAATATCTCTTCTATCAGCTCCTGCTCGGCGCCTGGCCGGCAGAGCTAACCAGTGTCGATCGCTTGGAGCCTGAAACTATGGCCGTATTCGCCGAGCGCATCGAGGGCGCCATGATCAAATCCGTGCGCGAAGCCAAAGTGAGCTCTAGCTGGGCTGCCCCGGACGAGCAGTACGAGGAGGCCCTCAAGGGCTTCATCCGCGATTGCCTCGATGTCTCCCGCTCCAGCGCCTTCCTGGAGATCTTTCTGCCGTTTCAAGCCCGGATCGCCCGGCTTGGCGTTCTCAACAGCCTGGCGCAGCTACTGCTCAAGCTGACCGTGCCCGGAATCCCGGATGTCTATCAAGGCAGCGAGCTTTGGGATCTCAGCCTGGTGGATCCGGACAACCGCCGGCCGGTGGACTACGATCGGCGCCAAGCATTGCTGGAGGAGCTCGGCTCTGACTTGGAGCGCAATAACGCAACTATGGCCGACCTGCTCGAGAATTGGCAGGATGGCCGCGTCAAGCTTGCGCTGATGTGGCAGGTGCTCACACTGCGGCGGGCGCGCCCAGAGCTGTTCGCGAGCGGCGGCTATCAGCCCCTGGAGACAGCAGGGGATCGCTCAGATCAACTCTGCGCCTTCGCCCGCGATGATACCGGCGATCAAATCATCGTGGCCGTGCCACGCCTGGTCGCCGCACTCGATGCCGAGCCGGATTGGGGTAACACCAGCATTGTGCTGCCGCCTGGGTGCGCCAACCGGCACTGGGAAAACACGCTCACCGGCGCAGTGACAGAAGTGGACGGACGGGGAGATTCTACGGTAATCCGCGCGCAATCCCTGTTCAATAATTTCCCTGTGGCACTGCTGATTTCCGTTAATGAGAGTGCGCCATAACCGTCAAGGCCTGTATTATGTTCCTGAAACACATGCCCTCCTCTGACCTAATAGAAGTGCTCGATCTCAATGAATTAGTAAATCCTTGCCGAGAGACCATTACCGGTTGCTCTCATGCAGGGGAGGAAATGCAAGAGCCCGCCAGTTTTCAGAAAGCGGCTCTCATTTTTCCTTCAGGGGAAGCACTTCCTCAATGCTGGGTTGATCCACATTATCAGAAGAAGATGTAGGTTGATGCGTGGGGGATGGGGTCAAGTCTAGTATTATGCAAAAAAGACCTTTGGGAGCCCTCGCCCCGTCATTGGATGCACGATACTCGATTTGGCCCCGTCCTTTCCGCGGAACCCGACAGACGCGGAGCTGTCGAAACGATTGAGGGATTCTATAAAGCTGGAGCCGATAGCATCGAAAAGGCATATGACGGTCAGCGTCGAGGTTATTCGAAGGGAGAAGCATATAAATGGCAATCCAGCTCAATCACACAATCGTTGCCGCGCGCGACAAAAACGCATCGGCCGCGTTCCTGTCTGAGATTCTCGGACTACCGGCTCCAACGGTACTCGGTCATTTCGTCGCGGTACAGGTGGGTGACACGTCGTTAGATTACGTGACGAGTGATAACGAAATAACGCAGCAACACTATGCGTTTCTGGTCAGTGAGGCCGAGTTCGACGAAATATTTGAGCGTATTCGCGAGCGGAGGCTTACGTATTGGTCAGACCCGTTCCGGCGCGAACAGGGCGCAGTCAATACTTGGGACGATGGCCGCGGGTGTTACTTCGATGACCCAAGTGGCCATCTTCTGGAAATCATCACCCGCCCTTATGGTAGCGGCGGCACAACCGCTTCCAACCCACATCCCTTGATCGCCCCAAAACTCAAAACTTCAGAACCCGAAGGTGCCGAAAATGCGGGATGAGCGCCTAACCCCTAACCCCT
>JAKDMQ010000160.1 GCA_030452265.1 Nitrococcus sp. | reverse complement strand
GGAGCAAACCGTGACTACACGAATGGAACGTTTCACACGGAAGGTGCGTGCCGAGGTGCACGCCAACTTCGAGCGCCAGGGTGGGAGGAAGGCGCCCGGAGTGGATGGGGTGAACTTCTACTCCATGCCTGCGTGGACGACTCAAGCTGGGAGCCGGATGGTGTAACGCTCCAAGTCCGGTTCTGCGAGGAGCCGGGGACGAACCGGTGTACGGACGAGATGGTGTGGCACCGCCGGGAAACTAGGCGGCACCAGAGAACACAAACTTCGGTCTAACCATCGGTAAGGACCCGGCTTACTCTCCGACCACGATTTTCCGATTCTGGCCCGACCAGGGATACTCCGTGCGCTGTCCGAGGCGGCAGATGAGAAAATTGGCAGAAAATCGTGGTCTGTCCCCTATTACGCGGGTCTGTCCCCTATTACGCGTATTACGCGTATTACGCGTATTACGCGCGTTCAGACAACGCATGAACCAGCTGATGTCCGACAGGCGCTCGCGTCCCTGGGTGACGAGCTCGGCGACTTTGTCCTGCTCGGCTTGGCCGGCTGTCTCGCCCAAGAGAAAGCGCTCCACCAAACACCCCGCCGCTAAAAAGCTGCCGCCAGCGACGGATGACTTCCTCATCGGACCAAGCCCGAGCACGCTCTAAATCCACCTGCACCACCACATGATAGTGGTTGCTCATCACGGCGTAGGCGCACACATCGATCGCGAAGATTCTCGCGAACTCCATCAGATTGTCCACGATCCACTGCTTACGGTGCTCAAAGCTCTGACCGGTGAGCGAGTCCTCTCCGCAGAGAAAGGCGCGGCGCACGCATCGCGCCATGCAATGGTAGAAGGGCGTTTCTTCAAGACTGACTTGCCGGTGGCGAGCAAGAGTCATCGACCTACTCCGTTAGGCGTGCATGTATCACATGTAGAGTATCGCGCGTAAGGCAAAGGGGCAAATAGTTTGGGTGTCCTTTATTTGCGTAAGGCAAAGGGGCAAATAGTTTGGGTGTCCTTTATTTGCCGTCACCGAGGCGGCCGACGCCGAGCGCTGCATGGCCGATTATGCCCTGCGCTGGTGAAAATAATAGGGGACAGACCACGATTTTCTGGTAAACTGTCGGCTGGCGGAATCGAGAGAGAGCACCACATGCCACGGCGGCCGCGGGTTACCCTTGCAGGAGTATCGCTGCACCTAATTCAGCGTGGTAACAATCGTCAGGCGTGTTTCTTCGCTGAGGAGGACTACCGCGTGTATCTCGGCTGGCTGGAGGAGTATGCGCAAGCGAGTGCTTGCACCATCCACGCCTACGCGCTCATGACCAATCACGTCCATCTGCTCTTGACGCCTCGGGCACCGGGCGGAGCCAGTGAGTTGATGAAACGGTTGGGGCAACGCTACGTCCAGTATGTCAACCGAACAACGTTTCGCAGCGGCACGCTCTGGGAGGGCCGTTTTCGCTCTTGCATTACCCAGGAAGAGGACTACGTGCTGGGCTGCTATCGCTACATTGAGCTCAATCCAGTCCGTGCAAGTATGGTTGGGCATCCGGCCGAGTATCCCTGGTCGAGCTACCGTGCCAATGCCCAGGGCGAGCCTTCTGCCCTGTTGACGCCCCACCCACTGTATACCGCTTTGGGTAGCGACGTCCTGGCACGGCAAGCCGCCTACCGCGAGCTTTTCCGTTACCAACTTGAGCTGGGGATAGTCGATGAAATTCGTGCCGCGACGAACGGCAATTTCGCCCTGGGCAGTCCACGGTTTCAGGCACAGATTGCTGCCGCGCTGGGCCGGCGGGTGACACCGGGAACGGCAGGGCGGCCGCGGAATCGGAACGAGGCAGGGTTACTGGATTTGTTCGACGGAGGGTAACAGACTAAAATCGTGGTCTGTCCCCTATGGTCCTCATTGTAAACCACCCTAGGACCGCGGGGATCTTGCCCGCATTCTCCCCTGCGTGGCACGGCCTTGCGGCCGTGTGCGGGCGAGACGCCCGCGCTCCCAGGAGAGTGCATTTCGGATCTCCGTAAATATTTGTTCAGCACTTCATGAGGCTTTCCCAACGCATTCCTTTGTAGTAACCGGCGTCAGCGCTCCGCGCAAGTCGGCCGTTACGGCCCGCTCGCATCTACTGGTAGCTACCGCGTATCTCATCACCTTGCTGATGCGTTGCTTCACCCGGTGGGCGGTCTCATACGTGCCGCGCGACTCGAGCTGCATGGTTGAAACCGTTGTGGCTGTAGAGTTTCAGCTGCTTGTGAGTAACCAGGTTAGCTGTAGCAGCGAGTAACCAGCGAGTAACCAGCGAGTACTCAGCGTCTAGGTAGGCACCCGTCGAGCGGTTAGCACTCACGGTATTACTCACTACTAGGGTGCGCTGCAATGAGAAGGACGGAGACAGTACGCAGCAAAAAACCCGCGTGGTCAGCGGGTTTCGGCGGGATGATGCGACTAGGTGAGACGGTTTGAAATGGGTAAGTGGTGCCGGGAGCGAGAGTCGAACTCGCACCCCCTCGCGGGGACCGGATTTTGAGTCCGGCGCGTCTACCAGTTCCGCCATCCCGGCACTTTTACTCCCGCGCAGTATAAGGCAGGGCGGAGCAGGTCGAAACTATTCCTTACGCAATTCGTAGCAATAGGGCCGTTGCCAGCAGAAGCAGACCAGGGCGCAGCAAAACGAGTACTTTCGCCGCGCCGCCCCGGAGCTGATACCATCGGTGCGCTATTTGGATGGTCTCAGCGCAAACAAGCACGGTCATAAATTCCGGAACTTTCCTCCCTCAATGCGGGTCAGCGATTTTCATTTCGAGCTGCCGGATGCGCTGATCGCGAGCGATCCGCTGCCCGAGCGCACGGCAAGCCGGTTGCTGGTGCTCGATGGCGCCACGGGCGCCGTGCAGGACCGGCGCTTCGATGCGCTGAGCGAGCTGCTGCGCCCCGGTGACCTTTTGGTGGTCAACGATACGCGCGTGATTCGCGCGCGTCTTTATGGCGCCAAGGAGAGCGGCGGGCGGGTCGAAGTCCTGCTGGAACGGCTGCTCGATGAGCACTCGGCGCTCGCCCACGTGCGCGCCAGCAAGGCGCCGCGGCCCGGGGCGCGCCTGTGGCTGGAAGATGCTATCCCCGCGCTTGTGCTAGCGTGCCAAGGTGAGCTATATCGGCTGCGCTTCGAGACTGCCGAGCCGCTGCTCGATCTGCTTGATCGTTACGGACACGTGCCGTTGCCGCCTTACCTGCGGCGTGCCGACACGCTCGCCGACCGGGAGCGCTACCAAACCGTGTTCGCCGCGCGTCCGGGCGCGGTGGCGGCGCCGACCGCGGGCCTGCACTTCGACCAGGCGCTCTTGCAGCGCCTCGCGCAAATGGGCGTGGCGCAAGCCCGGGTGACCCTGCACGTGGGCGCGGGCACGTTCCAGCCCGTGCGGGCGCATTGGGTCCAGCAACATCGCATGCACGCCGAGTATCTGGAGGTCGACGCGGCCGTGTGCACGGAGGTGGCCGAGGCCCGGGCGCGCGGAGGCCGGGTAGTGGCCGTGGGCACGACCGTGGTGCGGGCGCTCGAAACGGCGGCCCGCACCGGCCTATTGTGCCCCTATCGGGGGGATACGGAGCTTTTCATTTATCCCGGTTACCGCTTCTGGATGGTGGATGCGCTGATCACGAATTTTCATCTGCCAGGCTCCAGCCTGCTCATGCTGGTCTGCGCCTTCGCAGGCCGGGAGCAAGTGCTGAGTGCCTACCGGCATGCGGTGGCGGCAGGCTATCGCTTCTACAGCTATGGCGATGCAATGTTCGTGCATCCATCGCGGCCGCGGGCACGGGTGTGAGCATGCGCTTTGAGCTACTCTCCCGCTGTGGGCGCGCCCGGCAGGGGCGCCTCATCTTCGAGCGCGGGGTAGTCGATACCCCCGCCTTCATGCCGGTTGGCACCTACGCCACCGTCAAGGCCATGACGGCCGAGGAGCTCACCGCGCTCGGCGTGCAGATGCTGCTTGCCAATACCTTCCATCTGATGTTGCGCCCGGGCACCGAGATCATCGCCGCTCACGGCGATCTGCACCGATTCATGCACTGGGACGGCCCGATACTCACCGACTCCGGCGGCTTTCAAGTCTATAGTCTGGGCGCGCTGCGCAGAATTACCGAGCAGGGGGTGCGCTTTCGCTCGCCGATCGACGGCGCTTGGGTGTTCATGGGACCCGAGCAAGCCATGGCGGTCCAGCAAGCGCTCGGCGCGGACATCGCCATGGTGTTCGACGAATGCCTCGCCTATCCGGCGACGGAGTCGGCCGCGCGCAGCTCCATGGAGCTTTCGCTGCGATGGGCGGCGCGCAGCCGCGAAGCCCACGCGGATAATCCGTCGGCGCTGTTTGGCATCATTCAGGGCGGTCTTTACGAGCCGCTGCGTGAGGCTTGCCTGCACGGCCTGCTCGAGATCGGCTTCGAGGGCTACGCCGTGGGCGGCCTGGCGGTGGGAGAGCCGCCCGATGAGCGCCGGCGCATACTGGAGGCGCTCGAGCCGCGGCTGCCGCTGGAGCAGCCGCGTTATCTCATGGGGGTTGGCAAGCCAGAGGATGTCGTCGAGGCCGTATGCTCTGGGGTGGATCTATTCGATTGCGTCATCCCCACACGCAATGCTCGCAACGGCTACCTTTATACGCGCGCTGGGACTATCCGCATCCGTAACAGCCGCTATGCCGGTGATACGCGCCCGCTCGACGAACACTGCGGCTGTTATACCTGTTGTCACTACAGCCGGGCCTACTTGCGCCATCTTGACCGCTGCAATGAGATTCTCGGCGCGCGGCTCAACACGTTGCACAACCTCTCCTACTACCAACAGCTCATGCGGGAGCTGCGCAGCGCCATTGCGCAGGCTCGGCTCGATAGCTATGTCCGCGAGTTCTACGCCAAACGCGAGCCCGTATGACATAATGCTTAGCTTTCTTCGCGGGTACGCACCCATTCCGTCATTTCAGCGACGAGGAGCTTAACGTATGGATTTCCTAATCAGCGATGCCATGGCTCAGAACGGTCAGGCCACGGGTTCTGGCCTCGCTGGCCTGATCTTTCCGATCGCGCTGATTGTCATCTTCTACTTTCTGCTGATACGCCCGCAGCAAAAGCGCTCCAAGGAACACAAGAAGCTGGTAGCGAATCTCGGCAAGGGCGATGAGGTGCTCACCAGCGGTGGCGTGTTGGGCCACGTAACGGAGGTGGGGGAGGGCTACGCCTCCTTGGAGATTGCCGATGGTGTGGAGGTCCGCATTCAGAAAGCCGCGGTGACCCAGATCCTGCCCAAGGGGACGATCAAGCAGAAGGTGAAGAAGGGCGATGCGCCTGCCGCGCCGGCAAAGGGCAAGCCCGAGAACGGCAAGACCAATAAGTGAGCCAGCGCTAGCATGACCAATCGCTACCCCTTGTGGAAGTATCTCATTATCGTTGCGGCTCTGGTGGCGGGGTTCCTCTATGCATTGCCAAACCTCTACGGTGAGGATCCGGCGCTACAGATCACGACCGAGGAGGGGGATGCACCGGCGGAGCCGGTGCGACAGCGGGTTCTCGATCTCCTCGACGCGCAGGGGCTCGCCGTCAAGGCCAGCGGGGTTCGCAACAACCACTTCATGGTCCGATTCCGCAATACGGAGGCACAGCTCAAGGCGGCTGACCACGTGGCGCTGGCATTGGGTCAACAGTATACGGTGGCGCTCAATCTGGCCCCGACCACGCCCGAGTGGCTGCGCGCCATCAATGCGCAGCCGATGTATCTGGGGCTCGATCTGCGCGGCGGCGTGTACTTTCTGATGGAGGTGGATGTCCAGGCAGCGGTCAAACAGGCCGTGGAGCGCTACGTCGGCGCCTTTCGCACCCAGTTGCGCGAGGCTGGAATTCGCTACTCGGAGGTGGCACTGAGCGATCTTAGCGTGCAAATCGCCTTTAGTGAGGTGCCTGTGCGCGAGGAGGCCTTTCAGCTACTGAGCAACGAATATCCGGAGCTGACCTTCAACTCCGATGTGCAAAACGGCAAATATCTGCTAACGGCGCTGCTACCGGAGAGCGAGGCGCAGAAAATCGCGGATCTGGCCGTGCAGCAGAACATCACCACCTTGCGCAACCGAGTCAACGAGCTGGGGGTGGCGGAGCCGGTGATCCAGCGCCAGGGTAGGAATCACATCGTCGTTGAGCTCCCCGGCGTGCAGGATACCGCGCGCGCGAAGGACATTCTGGGCACGACGGCAACGCTTGAGTTCCATCTGGTGAAAATGAGCTACTTCCCTTATCGGGGCGGGCCCGATCAGGCGGTGCCGCCTGATAGCCGGGTCTATCCCAGGCGCGACGGCGGCTATGTGGTGCTCGAGCGCGACACCATCCTCACTGGCAAGTTCATCACCGACGCCCAGGCGGGTTTCGATCAGCAGACGGGTGGCCCGGAGGTGGCGATCCGGCTGAACGGCGCCGGTGGCAAGATCATGAACGATTTTACCGCCGAGCATGTCAAGGACTATATGGGAGTGGTGTTCATCGAAAACCAAACCCAAACTCGGACAGTCGATGGCGAGACCAAGAGAATACGCAGCCGCAGCGAAGAGGTGATCAACGTGGCCCAGATCCAGGAGCCGCTCGGCAGCCGGTTCCGGATTACGGGTCTGGATAGCGCGCGCGCGGCCCACAACCTCGCTCTGCTGCTGCGGGCCGGCTCTCTCGCCGCACCGATCAGCATCGTCCAGGAGCGCACCATTGGTCCCAGCCTCGGCCGGCAGAATATCGAGCAGGGTTTCATCGCGGCCGTGGTGAGCTTTTTGGTGGTGGCGCTGTTTCTAGCGGTCTATTACCGGATGTTCGGCCTATTTGCCGATGCCGCGCTGCTCGCCAATCTGATCTTCACAATAGCGATCCTCTCGTTGCTGCAGGCGACATTGACCTTGCCCGGCATCGCCGGCATCGCGCTTTCCATCGCCATGGCGGTGGACGCCAACGTGCTCATCTACGAGCGCATACGCGAGGAGCTGCGAGCCGGCGCCAGCCCCCAGGCCGCTATCGCGGCGGGATACGATCGCGCATTCTCGGCCATCTTCGACGGTAACATCACCGTTTTGATGGCGGCCGTGTTGTTGTTTCTCTTCGGCACCGGGCCGATAAAGGGATTCGCCGTGACGTTGTCCATCGGCGTCGCTGCCTCGATGTTCACCGCCATCATGGGCACGCGGGCGCTGGCCAACCTGGTGTACGGCGGCCGGCGCGGCGTGCGACTGCAGATTTAGCAATGGAATGACCTGATGCAGATTCTCAAGCGCGAGACGCACATTGATTTCATCGGCCAGAGCCGTCCGGCGGCGATATTCTCCGGGCTGCTGATCCTCATTTCGGTCGTCTCCCTGGCGATTCAAGGCCTCAACCTCGGACTCGACTTCACCGGCGGCACGCTGGTGGAGCTCCATTATCCGCAACAGGTGGAGTTGCACGGCGTGCGCGCGACCCTGGCAGAGGCCGGCTTCCCCGATGCCGTGGTGCAGTACTTCGGCAGCGCCCAGGATGTGGTCATCCGCCTCGCGCCCGAGCATGGCGAGGCGCAGCAGGTGAGTCAGCAAGTGTTGCAATCCTTGCGGGCCGGCGGGGGGAAACCGGAGCTGCAGCGCGTGGTGTTCGTCGGGCCGCAGGTGGGCGAGCAGCTGACCACCAAGGGTGGTTTGGCAATGCTCTATGCCATTATCGGCATTCTGGTCTACACCGCGTTTCGCTTCGAGTACCGCTTTGCCGCCGGCGCGATCCTGGCGCTCATCCATGACGTCATCGTCACCATCGGTTTCTTCTCGGTATTGCAGCTCGAGTTCGATCTCACGGTGCTGGCCGCGGTACTCGCCATCATCGGCTACTCGGTGAACGACACCATCGTGATATTTGACCGTATCCGTGAGAATTTCGCGCGCCTGCGCAAACGCACGCCGGTCGAGATTGCCAATATCTCTATAAACCAGACCCTCTCGCGCACCCTGATGACCGGAGGCATCACGCTAGCGGTGTCGGTGGTTCTCTACGTGCTCGGGCCTGAGCTCATCGCCGGTTTTTCGCTCGCCATGATCGTGGGTGTCATCGCCGGCGCGTACTCTACGGTTTACATCGCGAGCGCCGCCGCGCTTACTCTTGGTATTAGCAAGACGGACATGGTACCGCCGAAAAAGGAAGGCGCGGAGCTCGAGGAGCGGGTCTGAGCCGAATCCGCTTGGTGCCAATCTTCGGCTTTTGCCGGTAACGCTCGTAAAGGGGAAGTGACACGAGCGGCGATGCGCTCCGTGGTGCTGCCGAGCGGAACGATCTACCGGCTCGCCGTGATCAGTTCTTGTAGCGCTTGGCTTTTGGCGGCGATTTGGCCGCCGGCGCCAACGGCGAGGGACTGCTCGGCCTGCGCGTTGAGCACGATGATGGCGATGCGCCGGTTGAC
>JAKDMQ010000159.1 GCA_030452265.1 Nitrococcus sp. | reverse complement strand
GCGTTTTCTCGCCTCAGAGGTCCATTGGGCCGAGTGCACCGTTCGCCGCAATCGGCTCGAGGGCGCGCTCCATGCGCGGCAAGCCGCCCTCCCGCTTACCCCCGCCCCTCTGCATGAGCGCGCGTTGGAGTTGCCCAGGCTGTTCGAATCGCTGCGCAAACGCCGACGCCGGCTCAGGCTGGATCTCTCCGCGCAGCCGGAGCTGCTCGATGCCACTTTGGAGCTGCTGCGCGGACAAGGTCCGGCGAAGTCCGATTACTGGATTGCCGCAACCATGGAGGGGCTGCGGGCGAGTGGCTTTAAGCGGTTGGCCCACGACTTCACGGCTGCGATTATCGAGTGTCGGGCAGACTTTCTCGCACCATTGGCCGCCGCGGCCCCGGAGCGTGCCCGCGGTCTTGTCGCTATGTTACAGGACTGGGGTGTCAACCGCTTTGGGGTGGCCTGGAGCACACCTCACAAGAGTCGGCTGCTCGATTTGATGGACCGCTGCGCCGCGGATGTTCATATCAGCGGCGTGCCGGATTTGCAGGCTTTCCTGCAGACCAGTCTCCTGCAGCCCCGCTCCATCAGCTCGACATTCGATTTTCAGTTATGGCAACCAGATGCCGCTCGACACCGCCCAAGACTCGCCGTGCCGGTATCGCGGGCAGGCCGCGGAGCTCGATGACCGCGCCAGGCGCTTGCGCGATGGCAGGGCTCGGATCAAGGCTCGTATTGTGCATTCACCGATGGGGCGAGGCATGACAAAGATCTGTAATGCGCAATACTAGAATTGACCCCATTGCCGGTAACATGTTTCTTGAGAGGGCGCGGCGAGCGCATTACAATGTGTGACATGAAATCCTCGACCCTCACTGTTCGCCTGGACCCCAGCCTTGAGCGCCAGGTCGCGCGACTAGCTAAGCGTACGGGCCGCAGCCGTAGCGAAGTTGTTCGCGATGCGCTCCGGCGCCAGCTCGCTTTGGCCCAGTTCGCGGATCTGCGCCGCAGGATTATGCCCTTGGCAGAAGCCCGAGGATACCTGACCGACGAGGACGTCTTCCGCGACGTCTCGTGAGGGTTGCTCTCGACACCAATGTGCTCGTGAGCGCAGTCGCTACCCGTGGGCTGTGCGCGGATGTCTTCAACCTCGTATTGGCGGAGCACCACTTGGTCGTCAGCGTAACTGTGCTCTCGGAGCTACAGTGAGTGCTGCGACAGAAAATGCGAGTTCCCAGTAATCTCGTCAAGGAAGTTGACGGACTTCTGCGCAGGGAAGCGATCATAGCGCCAAAGGCCAATGCACTGACCATCGCAATACGGGATGAGACGGACGTGCCAGTCCTCTCGGAAGCTGTGGCCGCGGGCGCCGAGGTGTTGGTCACCGGGGACCGCGACCTCCTTGAGATCACCGACGAACTGCCTATTCGAATCCTGACCCCGCGAGAATTCTGGGAACAACTCCGAGGCGACGCTTCGTGGGATCATTAGCGCGCTCGTACAGAGTAGCGTTATGCGGTCCATCTCACATTCAACACGACTGACACCTCCCCCGCCCTACATCGTTTTAGGTAATGACAAGGCAGGGTAAGCCGCCTACCTTGAGCTTTCTGCCAGCCTCGCGATCTGGGGAGAATGTGATGAGCTTCGCACCGCGACGAACGGCAATTTGGCCCTCGGCGGGCACAGGTTGCTGTTGCACTGGAGCCGCGGGTGACCCGGGGAAAGCCAAGGTGGGCACGAAAGCGCAACGAATCACACTCACCCGGGCTGCTCGGCAGAGGCTGACAGACGAGAATCGTGGCCTGTCCCGAATGGCACTTACTTAAGCCTCAACTCATTAAAGATTAAGTTAATGCCATTCTGGCCCGTCGCTATTTTCTCGATAAGGAAAGTTATGACCTGTTCACAACATGGGCTATACCGGCACCGAAGGAGGTGCAGCTATGGCGACTATGACCGTGTCCCTGCCTGATCCGATGAAAGATTGGATCGAGGCGCAAACCCGCACCGGCGAATATGCGAGCTCGAGCGATTATGTCCGCGACCTAGTGCGACGCGATCGTGAGCAAAAAGAGCGCCTGCTTGCTCTGCGCAAGCTGATGGACGAGGCCGAGGCGAGCGGGGTAAGTCTGCGGACGTTGGATGAGATTTTTGCGCAAGCGCGCACAGCGGTTACAAGCCGTCAATTGCTGCATGAGTAGATGTTAAGCCAACCGCGGCTTATTTGACGCTTCGGACCCTTTTACAGAAAGTTAGGGTGCACTAACTTTTTGACCGACGCCAGGCGGTGCCCTGCGGCGTATCCTCGAGGATAATGCCCTGCGCCTGGAGCTCATCGCGAATGCGATCTGCGCTCGCGAAGTCACGCTTGCCGCGAGCCACCGCACGGTCGGCTAGCAGTGCCTCCACGCGTTCGCTCGGAATTGCGCCGGCTGTGCCTGGTATGCCATCCCCCTTGAAGAAAACCTCCGGCTCTAATTGTGCCAGCCCGAGTAGCCCGCCAAGCTCGCGCAATGTGGCGGCCAGCGCTGCCGCCTGCGTCTCGAAATGTTCCCGGCAGCGGTTGATTTCACGGGCGAGGTCGAATAGCACCGCCAATGCCAGCGGCGTGTTGAAGTCATCGTCCATCGCTTGCCGGAAGGCCTTCTCGTAAGGAGCCGCCAGCGCTGGGCAAGTCTCGGCGAGTGGCAGGTCGCGCAGCGCGAGGTAAAGGCGCTCCAGCGCCGCGCGGGCATTGTCGAGATCGCTGGTGGAATAGCTCAAGGGGCTGCGGTAATGGGCTGAGAGTAGAAAATAGCGTACCTCCTCTGGCCGGTAGAGCCGCAGCACCTCGCGCACCGTAAAGAAGTTGCCCAAGGACTTGGACATCTTCTCGTCATTGACGCGGATATGGCCGTTGTGCATCCAAAAGTTGACGTAGGGCCCGCCCCAGGCGGCCTCGGATTGGGCGAGCTCGTTCTCGTGATGCGGGAATTTGAGATCCAAGCCGCCGCCGTGAATATCGAATTGCGGCCCCAGGCAGGCGTTGGACATGGCCGAGCACTCGATGTGCCAGCCGGGACGGCCTTCGCCCCAGGGCGCGCTCCAGCACGGCTCACCGGGCTTGGCGGCCTTCCAGAGGACAAAATCGGCGGCATCGCGCTTGCCGGCCCCGGGCTCGACCCGAGCTCCAGCGCGCAACTCCTCCAAGCGCTCGCCGGAGAGCCGGCCGTAACCCTCAAAACGCGCCACGGCATAGTAGATGCTGCCGTCATCGGCGGCCTGGTAGGCGTAGCCGCGCTCGAGCAGCCGCTCGATCATGGCGATGATCGCATCCAGGTAGGCGGTCGCCCGCGGCTCGCCATCGGGGGGAAGGCAGCCAAGCGCCGCCGTATCCTCGTGCATAGCCGCGATGAAACGCTCGGTCAGAACGCTCACAGACTCGTCGAGCTCGGCGGCGCGACGGATAATCTTGTCATCCACATCGGTGATATTGCGCACGTATTCCACCCGGTAATCCGCCGCGCGCAGGTAACGAACCACGGTGTCGAAAACCACCATGGCCCGAGCATGGCCAAGGTGGCAGTAGTCATAGACCGTCATGCCGCAGACATACATCCGGACTCGGCCGGATTCGATGGGCTGGAACGGCTCCTTGCGGTTAGTCAGGCTGTTATAGATGTAGAGCATCGCTACCGTGCCAGATCGGCGGCCCGCTGCAATCGCTCGCGCAGACGTTGTGGGCTTGTCAGGCTCAGGAGCTGCGCCAGCTCCGGACCATGCTGCTTCCCGGTGAGCGCAAGCCGCAGCGGCAGATAGAGGGCACGGCTGCGGGTACCGGTCGCCTCGCGCAGGCGCTGCAGCGAGAGCGCGCCCTCCTCGTCGATCAGTTGTGTCGCCGTCTCGAAGAACTTGGCTCCGGCCGCGATCAGGATCTCGCGCTCGTGTTCAGCGGGCGCCGGCAACGACCCATAGATGCGCTCCGCCCAATCCCGAAACTCACTTGGAAAGTACGCATTGCAGCGCAGAACTTCCACCCAGCGCGCTCGCTCCTCGAGCGGCACCGCTGATCCGTCAAGCCAGCTTCCGAGCATTGCCACCGGTGCGCAGGCCACCGCCTGCTGCTGCCAGTGATTGAGCTGCTCTACGTCGAATCGGGCCGGCGCACGCCCGATCCGTCGCACTTCAAAGGCACTCGCGAGCCCCGCCAGACCCTGCAGGCCGATGTCACCATAGGCATGGCCCAGGCGTGAGAGGTAGTTCAGCAACGCTTCGGGCAGATAGCCCGCGTCGCGCAGCGCCGCCACCGAGCGACTGCCGTGGCGCTTGGCGAGCGGCGCGCCGTCGACCCCCACGATCAGCGGCAGATGGCCGTACTGTGGCGCGCTCAGCGCCAAGGCTTCCAGCAGCAAGAGCTGCCGCGGCGTATTGGCCAGATGATCTTCGCCGCGCAGCACATGGGTAATTCCCATGAGCGCATCGTCGACGGCGTTGCAAAAGAAGAAAGCGGCCGAGCCATCGGCCCTGCGAATGATGAAATCCCCGAGCTCGCCCGTCGCTATGCGCTGTTCACCGCGGACCAGATCCCGGTAGTGGACTACCCGTCCCTCGGGGATACGAAAGCGAAGCGTGGGCCGCTCGCCCCGATCGATTCGCGCGCGGATCTCAGCGCCAGTCAGTCGGCTGCAGGTGCCCGGGTAGCGTGGCGGCTGCCGCGCGGCAAGCTGTGCCTTGCGCTGGAGTTGCAGCTCCCGATCGCCGCAGAAGCAAGGATATGCCCGGCCTGCCTGCTCGAGCCTCGGGTAGAGCTCCGCATAAAGCCCCGCCCGCTCGGATTGCCGCCAAGGCCCCCCGGCGGCACTGCACTGCGGGCCTTCGTCCCAATCGAGCCCGAGCCAGCGCAATTCCTCGATGAGCGCCGTCTCGGCGGCGACGGAGCTGCGCTCGCGATCCGTGTCCTCGATACGCAGCACGAAGCCGCCGCCCTCGTGCCGGCGCGCGAGCAGCCAATTGAATAGCGCCGTGCGCAGGTTGCCCAGATGCATCAAGCCCGTTGGGCTTGGTGCAAACCGGGTCTTGATAAGGCAGGATTGCATAAGCGCCAAATAGTAAATGAAAAGCCTGCTGTGGACACAACTTTAACTCACTGGCCTTTTGCGCCAGCGATACGCCGCTTGAAGTCGCCCCTGCGCTGAGCGCACGGGTTGGGAGCCGCGATGCCTAAGACGCCTATCCATGATACCAACGACCGGCCGGTGCTGTTCATCTCCGATCTCCATTTGGATGCGAGCCGCCCCGCAGTGATCCGGCTTTTCATCCAATTCCTCCGGCAAACCGCCTCTAAGGCGCAAGCACTCTATATATTGGGGGATCTATTCGAGGCCTGGATCGGCGATGATGCGCTTCGCGCCGAGGATGCGGTGATCAGCGCGCTAAGGGCGCTCAGCGCAACCGGTGTCGCGCTGTACGTGATGCGGGGCAACCGCGACTTTCTCCTGGGCGAGGGCTTCAGCCAGGCCACCGGGGCAGCGCTGCTCGGCGATCTGCACCGCATCGAGTTGGATGGGGTGGTGGTGCTGATGCTGCACGGCGATACGCTATGCACCGATGACATTGAGTATCAGCGCTTTCGCGCGATGGTGCGCGATCCACGCTGGCAGGCGCAATTCCTGGCAAAACCGGCTGCACAGCGCCTGGCCGACGCGGCGCGGGCGCGCGAGGAAAGCGCCAAGCACAATCGTAGCGTCGATGAGGCTGCGCTGGATGTGAGCCCCGGGAGTGTGCATCGGATCCTGCGCGAGCAGGGTGTGCGCCACATGATTCACGGCCACACCCATCGGCCGTCCGTGCATCGCTTCGAGCTCGATGGCGCGCCGGCCCAGCGTATCGTGCTGGGCGACTGGTACGAGCAGGGCAGCTGCCTGGTCTGCGAGCGCGGGTGCTGGCAGTTACAGGAGTTGGCGCTCTGAGCGAGACCGCAAAGAAGAGCTAATAGGCTGCATCGGCGGCTCCGTAGAGCTCATCCGCCCGGCGCACGAAAGAATCCACCAGGGTGTTGGCGATCTGATGGAACACCCGTGCAAACGCGATCCCCAGCAAACGACCCGCGATCTCGAACTCGAGATCCAAAGTCACTTTGCAGGCGTTGCCCGGCAACCCATGAAAGCCCCAGATACCGTTGAGGCGCCGGAACGGGCCCTCGACAAGCCGGATCTCGATCATTTCGCTGGGGTGGAGTCGATTCTGTGTCGTGAAGGACTTCACCAGACCGCCCATGGAAACGACGATCATCGCGCGCACGCAATCCTCGTCCCTGCGTAGAACACGACTTTCTTTGCACCAGGGAAGGAACCAGTGATAGGAATCGACGTCCTCCACGAGCGCAAACATAACCTCAGATGAGTACGGCACCAGCGCCGACCGCGAAACCGTTGTCATAGTGCTTCCCAAACCAACAGTAGGTCTACCACCCCGATCGCCTGCAGGAACAACAAACCCACGGCGACGGGCGTGGCAAAGCGTATCAAGACGAGCCACACTCGGTAGCCCCAACCGCCGCCGAGCTCGATTCGGCTGGTATCCGGAGACATTCGCCAGCCGACGAACAACGCGGTCAGCAAGCCGGTTAGCGGCAGTAACAGCCCCGTGACAAAGAAGTTCAACAGGTCGAAAAAGGTACCCCGCCCAGGGGTAAGCCAGTTCCCCAGCGGATGCACGTGTGACCAGAGATTGAACGAGAACAGCGAGAACAACCCGAGCGACCATACCAGAACACCCATTAGACTGGCAGCGAGCGCCCGTTCGAGCCGCCAGCGCTCCATTAGGTAGGTCACCGCGGGCTCCAGCATCGAAATGGCCGAAGTCCAGGCGGCGAATACCAGCATGGCAAAGAACAACGTGCCCATGAGTTGGCCGCCCGGAATCTCCCCGAATGCAAGTGGCAGTGTCTTAAAGATGAGCCCCGGGCCTGTCGAGGGATCAAGACCCGCCTGAAACACTACCGGGAATATGGCAAGGCCCGCCAGCAGGCCAATCAGCGTATCGGCTAACACCGCCACGGGCGCAACAGCCAGCAAAGGCACCCGCTCCGGGGCGTAGGCGCCGTAGATCACCATCGCGCCTATCCCTAAGCTGAGCGAGAAAAAGGCATGACCGAGCGCCGCGAGGAGGGCGTAGCCATCCAGCCGAGCGAAGTCCGGGCGCAGCAGGAACTCGACCGCGCGATCAAAGCTCGGCTGGCTATGAGCATAGAACACCAAGATCCCGAGGATCGTCAACAGCACCGGCATAAACCAGCGCACCGCCTCTTCGATGCCGTAGCGCAAGCCGCGGCCGACCACTAGTGTTGTCACCGCCACGAACAGCGTATGCCACGCCAGCAGGCGCTCGGGGTCGCCCGTGAGCTCCTGGAATAGGCGCGCCGCGGCCACTGCATCGAGCCCGTGGAACGCACCGGCGGCGGAGCGAAATATGTAAGCCATACTCCAGCCACCAATGATGCTGTAGGCGGAAAGCACCAAGATCCCAGTGATGCTGCCGAGCCAGCCGATCGCCGACCAGCCGCCGCTTAGCCCTTCTTCGCGGGCGATCCGCAACAGGCTGTAGATAGGAGTGTGGCGACCGCGGCGGCCCAGCATGAGCTCGGCTACCATGAGCGGTAGTCCGACAACGACCACGCAGGCGAGATAGACCAGCACGAATGCGCTGCCGCCGTATTGGCCCACTAGATAGGGAAACTTCCAGATATTGCCTAGGCCCAAGGCCGAGCCGATCACGGCAAGAACGAAGATGAAGGGAGATGACCACAGGCCGTAGCGCGGCATCGAATTCGATCTCAACTGTGCTCGGGCCAGCAATCGAACCATATCTGGATGGCCCCCGTATGCAGCGCAGCGCTCACATCCCGTTGGCGCTGTGCCCCGCGGCGCGGATAGAATAACGCGCGTGAGAAAGCAGAGCACAAAATCCAAGAGCGCCGGCAACCCCACCATCAGCGTTAACCGTCGCGCCCGCCACGATTATCACCTGGATGAGTCCTTCGAGGCAGGCCTCGCATTGGAGGGCTGGGAGGTGAAAGCCCTGCGGGCGGGCCGGGGGAGTTTGCAGGAGAGCTACGTCATCATCAAGGGTGGTGAGGCCTGGCTCATTGGCTGCAACATTTCGCCCTTGCCGACGGCATCCACGCACATCCAGCCCGATCCTATCCGCACCCGCAAGCTGCTGCTGCACGAGCGCGAGCTCAGCCGCCTCATCGGCGCTACCGAACAGCGCGGCTACACCCTGGTCCCGCTCAACATGCATTGGAAGCGGGGTCGGGCCAAGCTCGATATCGCCTTGGCCAAGGGCAAAAAGAAGTTCGACAAGCGCGCCGCCCAAAAAGAGCAAGACTGGCAGCGCGAGAAACAGCGCCTGCTCAAGCACCGGCAGTGACCGAGCACTCGCCAAGGATACGGGTTTACCTACGTCGGCAACGTCTGGCCGCATCCAGAGCGTCACTGGGT
>JAKDMQ010000019.1 GCA_030452265.1 Nitrococcus sp. | reverse complement strand
GCAAGGATCCCGAGCAGATCGTCTACCGGATAATGCACATAGGCGCCCTCGGCCGGGGGTGCCCCCGGGGGCACCCAGAAAAGGCGCATGAGCGCCATTACATGATCGATACGCAGCGCCCCCGCATGGCGCATGTTCTCTCGCAGCATCGCGATGAATGGGGCGTAAGCCCGCTCGCGCAGGCGTTCGGGTACCATTGGGGGCAGGCCCCAGTTCTGGCCTTTCAGATTGAAGTCATCGGGTGGCGCGCCGATGCTGACTCGAGCCGCGTACAAATCCTGCTCGGACCAGCTATCGGCACCCGAGCGATCGATGCTGACGGCGAGATCCTGATACAGCCCCACGCCGAGCCCAAGCTCATTGGCACACCGGGCCGCAGCCGCAAGCTGGGCATCGGCCTGCCACTGCAGGTATTGAAAGAGCTCCACCCGCTCGCGCTGGTGTTGGGCGAGCTCATCGACCGCGGCGGCGCGCGGATCTCGATAGGCTTGCGGCCAAACGGGCCAGCCCCAGATCGCGGGATCCTGCTGCTGAAAATGTTCCTGCAACGCTTCATGGCGCGCGAACCTTTTCAGAGCTTCGCCGCCCGCGGCCTGGAAGGCTCGAAAGGCCTGGCCGCGCTCGCTGCCAGTGAGCAGGTGCCGCTGCCGGAAATCGGCGTAGAGCCGGTCGAGAACCTCCCGCTTCACTGACCAGACCGCGGGGTAGTCCACCAACTGCGCATCCTGCAGGGCGGCGATCCGAGCCTGGTATTCGGGTGCGGCGATGAGCTCGCGCGCGGCGGCACATTCGGCGAGCTCCGGGATGGCCTCGACATCCAGATAGAGCACGTTGTGGAACAGGCGGCTCGATGGGCTGTAGGGACTTGCATGGGCCGGATTGTGCGGGAAGAGGCTATGCAGCGGATTAATTCCGATGAGATCGGCTCCCGCGGCATGAGAGAGCTCGACGAGATTGCGCAGATCGGTGAAATCGCCGATTCCAGCGTTGCGGTAGGAGCGCACGGCGTAGAGCTGCACCATGGGCCCCCAAAGACGCGAGCCATCGGCGAGCGCGGGTGGCTGGTAGCAGGCAGCGGGCGCGATGATGAGCGGCATCTCGACCGAAATTGGGTCGTCCGCGCGCCTAAGGTGCAGGCAATGATAGCCCGGCTGCAACACCACATCCGGCGCGAATGCATAGCACCGGTAGTCTCTGCCGCTCACCTCGCGCGCCTCGATCACTTGCGATGCGCCGGGATGAAATTCGCCCTGGTGCTCGGTGCCATCTTCGCCCTCCAGCCGCCAATGCCAGGTGCCCTGCTCGGGCTCGACCGGGAGCGTGACTGGAATTTGCAGCGGTCCCTGCTCCGTTCGATGAACCCATACCGGCGGCAGCGGCCCGCGCCAGGGGCCGGTCTCGCGCTCGGCAAGGGAAGCGCGCAATTCTTCGGGGGCTGCGATCGCGACTCCCATGGCCTCGAGCAAAGCGCGCTTGGTCTCGAGCGAAACCGTGTGTGCTTGCCCCCAGACGTCGCGGTAGTCGCTCGCGATACCGCAAAGCCGCGCGAGCCGATCGAGTGCCGATTGATCGTCCATGCAGGGCGTCATTTTCGCTCTTGCGGGCTGCGGGCCGTCAAAAGCACCAGCGTGCGGGCCTCGAGCGGATAGGTCGAGGCCGCCTCGTAGCGAGGCGCCTCTACACCGATCGCAGGGTGGGCGGTATCGATCAGCCGCTCCCAGGGGACTGCCCATTCGGCCTGCGGCAGCGTGAACGCAATGCACTCGTAATGGGCATTGAGGAGCAGCAGGAAGTCATCGTCGGTTACGCGCTGCCCCCTAGTGTCCTGTTCGTCGAGGGCACTGCCGGAGAGATAAACGCCCAGGCAGCGGGCAAACGCATGCTGCCATTCTTCCACGCTCATCTCGCGCCCGTTTGGATTGAGCCAGGTGATGTCGCGCAGCCCCACGAAGAACTTACGACGGCGGAATTGGGGGTGCATATGGCGGATGCGGATGAGGCGCGCCACGAACGCAAGCAGCTCCTCGTCCTCCGGGCGCAAGGTCCAGTTCATCCAGGAAACGTCGTTGTCCTGGCAGTAGGCGTTGTTGTTGCCGCCTTGGGTGCGTCCCATCTCGTCGCCCGCAAGAAGCATGGGCACGCCCTGGGAGAGGAACAGCGTGGCCAGAAAGTTGCGCTTTTGCCGCGCGCGCAGTGTCTGGACCACTGGATCGTCCGTTGGGCCCTCGACTCCGCAGTTCCAGGACAGGTTATGGTTCTCGCCGTCGCGGTTGTGCTCGCCGTTCGCCTCGTTGTGCTTGTGATTGTAGGAGACGAGATCGGCGAGCGTGAAACCATCGTGCGCGGTGACGAAGTTGATGCTGGCATACGGGCGGCGGCCGCTGTGGTTGTAAAGATCGCTCGAGCCGGTGAGGCGGTAGCCAAGCTCGCCGATCAGCCCGCCCTCGCCTTTCCAATAGGAGCGTACGGCGTCTCGATACTTGCCGTTCCACTCGGCCCAGCCGGCCGGGAAGTTGCCAACCTGGTAACCGCCTTCGCCCAGATCCCAAGGCTCGGCAATAAGCTTCACCCGGGAGAGCACGGGGTCCTGATGGATGATGTCGAGGAAGGCGCCGAGTTGGTCGACCTCGTGCAGCTCGCGCGCCAAGGCCGAGGCGAGATCGAAGCGAAAGCCATCGACGTGCATGTCCAGCACCCAGTAGCGCAGGCTGTCCATGATGAGCTGCAGCACCCGTGGATGCATCATGTTCAGCGTGTTGCCGCAGCCGGTGTAATCAACGTAGTAGCGCGGGTTTCCCGCCAGCCGATAATAGGCGGCGTTGTCGATACCGCGAAAGCACAACGTCGGCCCGAGCTGGTTGCCCTCGGCCGTATGGTTGTACACGACATCGAGTATCAGCTCGATGCCGGCCGAGTGCAGCGTGTTGACCATGGTCTTGAACTCGTTCACCTCGCCGTTTGCCGAGTAGCGCATGTCGGGGGCGAAGTAACCGATCGAGTTGTAACCCCAATAGTTCTTGAGGCGCTGCTGCGCTAGATTGCGGTCCTTGACGGCGGCGTGCACCGGCATCAGCTCCAGCGTCGTCACCCCGAGGCGCTGCAGGTGCTCAATCACCGGGCGCGATGCGATCCCGGCGTAAGTTCCCCGCAGCCGCGACGGCAGCCTCGGGTGGAGCGCCGTGAGCCCTTTGACGTGCAGCTCGTAGATCACCGTATCCTGCCAGGGGATTCGGGGCCTGCGGTCATCTCCCCAGGTGAAGGCCTGATCGATCACCTGGCATTTGGGCATTCCATGGGCATTGTTCCGGCGGTCGTAGGAGAGATCCCCGCGGCTGCTCGCGACCCGGTAGCCGAAATGAGCGTCGCTCCAACGCAGCGACCCGACAATGGATTTGGCGTAGGGATCGAGCAGCAGCTTACAGGGGTTGAATCGATGCCCGGCGTGTTGGGGGTCATAGGGCCCATACACCCGATAGCCATACAGCAAGCCGGGCCGCGCCTCCGGCAGATAGCAATGCCAAACCAGGTCGGTCTGCTCCTTGAGCTCGACGCGTGTCACCTCACGCTGTCCGCGCGCGTCGAACAGGCACAATTCGACTTTCTCCGCGTGCTCGGAGAACAGAGAAAAGTTTACCCCCTCGCCGTCCCAGGTCGCGCCGAGCGGGTAGCCCTCTCCCGGCCAGACGCTGCTGATCAGCTTGCTCATCGAACGGACGCAGTACAGCGCGTTATCCCTTGATACGGTGATGCTTTTTTACGTGTTTCTTTCCCTGACACGGTCACTCGTCCTATGTATTATCAGAGCAAATTCAGCTTGGTAGGTTGGGGTGAGCTTACGAACCCCAACGTTTGCCCCGACGTTTGCCGCAACGCGGCTACCGGAAGGTGTTGGGGTTCCTCCGCCACCCCAGCCTACCCGAGCTACCGAAGAATCTACGCTGCCGCTCGCATAAGCCACGGACATGCGTCTCAAACGAGTGCCACATAACGGCTGTAAACGCCCGCAGTAATTGTCGCAAGTCGGAGGATTGAATCCGGCAGGCAAGGATCGATCCAGTCTGGCTCGATTGACCCTGCCGTGCGCCGGTCATTGCGGCCTTCTTTCAACGCCATCGACAACGGTGCTCGTGCCAGCGATGGCTGAAGGAGCGTGACCGATGGCTAGGCTTAGCGTAAGCGACGCGATGAACGAAGATAGCGCTATCGAGCTCATGTTCCCTCAATCCGAAGTTTGGCTTAGGGAGCCCTTAATGTCTGGTGCTGACCGGATCCTGCGCGTGAAGATATCACAGCCGGGATGGAGACAACGATGAGCGAAACCGACATACCGGCTCGGCTCGATCGCCTGCCCTAGTCGAGTTTTCATTGGCTGGTCGTCACCGGGATGGGCGCGGCCTGTGAAATGCGCACCTAGTCTTGACCCTATTGCCCCATCGGCTCAACTGCCGCCGCTCACTTGCGCCTGCTACAAACTGTGCCATATTAGCCACGTGGCCGCGAAGGACATGGAGGCAATCGATGAACGAGCACAGTGATAGTGCGCAAGCGGACTGGTCCGCGGCGATAGAGCGTGCCGTGGCCGATGGCAAGATCGCTCTGCCAGGGCTTCCGGAGATTGCGTTTCGCATCCGCCAGGCCGCGGCCTCGGATTCCGCAACGGCTGACTCGCTTGCGCGGTTGATCGCTGAAGATGCCGCACTGACGGCCCGGGTCATGAAGGTGGCCAACGCCGCTGCAGTGCGCCGCTCGACGCCGGTTAGCCGGCTCGATCAGGCGATTGGCCGCCTTGGCTTTAGGCTTGTCCTTTCGCTGGTGACGGGGTTATGCCTGTTGCGCCAGATGGAGCGGCACAGCGGGCCGATCGGCGAGCGGATACGGACCTACCACGCGCACGCCACTGAGGCAGCCGCAATTGCCCATTACCTTGCCGGGTCAACGCCGAGCTTGGACGAGCACGAGGCGCTGCTTGCCGGACTGGTGCACGATATCGGCGCATTACCGATACTTGATTTTGCGGCACGCCAGCCCGAGCTCGCCGCGGACGAGACCGCCCTGGAGACGCTCCTTGCACGGCACCACGCCGCGTTAGGCACTCGCATACTCGGCGAATGGAACTTCCCGGAACGGATCGTGACCGCGGCTGCCCAGCATGAGAACACATACCGCGGTCACGACGGGCCCGCCGATCTCGTGGAGGTGGTCATCGCGGCGAACTTGCAGTGTGGGCACGGGACGCAAATCGAAGGGGTGAGCGTACCGGCGCTCGAGCGCTTTAACCTGGTCACCGAGCCACTTGCCGAGCGCGCGGGAGTGCAGGCGTCGATTGACGAATTGCGCATGAGCCTAGCGGCCTGAGCGTTCATGTCGGTTACGATTCAATCGGTTCGGGCCGTCGCGTTGTGCTCTCGTCGAGTCCATGTTTGAGCCGGACGCGGCGTGGCGGCTTCGTTGCATCTACCACGGTGTACGGGCAATTCCCGTTTGTTGAGGGGGCGGTTGCCCATGCGCCTTCGTCTTGCGGTCTTTCTATTGCTCGCGGGCCTCTCGGCCGCCCCGCGTACGGGGGCGCAGCCGCCGATTACACTCTCCGCGCAGGCAGAGCTCTCGCTGCTCACGATTCTGCCTGGCCACGCGATTTACTCCATGTACGGCCACAGCGCGTTGCGCGTGCATGATCCCAAACAGCGCATTGACTGGGTCTACAATTACGGTACCTTCAGCTTCAAAGATTCGTTCTTCGTTGGCAAGTTTCTCTACGGCAATCTCCGCTATCGCCTCTCGGTAGCACCCTACCGGCTGGCCCTGCTCGACTACCTCGCGCAGGGGCGGCCTGTGATCGAGCAGACCTTGAATCTGACGCCGGCGCAGGAGGACGCGCTCTTTCGCTTCTTGCAGATCAATTATCGTCCGCGAAACCGTCACTACCGCTACAACTTCCTCTTCGATAATTGCTCCACGCGCATCCGCGATGCACTGAAAACCGTGCTGGGGGAGCGGCTGCACTTCGCCGCGGGCTCCAAGCCGCCCGCCACTTTTCGCCATCTACTCGATCCCTACGGCAGTGACTACCTCAACACGGGCGAGGATCTGCTCCTGGGCCTGCCGGTCGACCAATTGGCCACACCTTGGCAGATGATGTTCCTGCCGGATTACTTGATGCGCGGCTTTGCGCACGCGCGAGTGCTTCGCGGCACTCAGGCGCAGCCGCTCGTGGCGCACACGCAAACGGTCCTCGACATCGCGGGCTACGAGCGCGCCGGCCCCGCGCCTTTCCCGCCCATGCTCTTGGGGTGGCTCGTCTCTGTGGTCGGAGTGCTCGCCACCTATTGGAGCTACCGGCGACAAAGGGTCACGCGGCGATTGGCGGACGCGCTTTTCTTGGCCCTGGTGGGTATCGCTGGGCTGCTTATTACGTTCCTGATGTTCTTCTCGCTGCACGAGGCCACCGAGTACAACCTGAACCTGCTTTGGGCCTGGCCGACGCACCTGTGGGCCGCGGTCGCGCTCCTTCGCGGGCGCCGCCGGAGGTTTTTGCGCCGCTACCTGCTGGCCGCCGCCGGGGTGAGCCTCATCCTCGCCGTCGGCTGGATGTTCTGGCCGCAGGAACTACCGAGCGCCCTGCTGCCTATTGTCCTGCTCCTGGCACTGCGTTGCGTGTGGCAGGCCTATGCCATCGAGCAACGCACGCCTGCTCCGGCACCTTCCGGGTGAGCCGCTACGAAGCGACACTGATCGGTTCTGGCTGCCAGCGCACGGTCGCGCGCAAGGCAATATCAATCGAAGCTGCGCCTGTCGATCCTCGATGCCGCAGTGGCCGTGGGTAGTCGCTCGCCGAGCTCGCGCCGGTCAGCACGATGGTTTGATCGCATTGCAGGCCACCCGATCTGTCCACGGGCTGAGAGTAACGACGCTGGTACTTCGTGTTGGACTTCGCGCGAATGACGGTTGCGCGCGTGCGGAGCCTTTCGTTGGGCGAGCTCTTAACCCGGTTCGCCCTCACCCGCCCCTCTCCCACGGATGGAGGGAGCATAGGGTCGACTTCAACCGGTGAGGCATTCATCGCAACCGGCTGCGAGCTTCGTGCGCGATCTGAATATCCTCGCGTGCGGTGACAACGAGCGTGCGCACCGCGACTGCCTTATCGCTGATGTCGGCGTCGGATTGCGCTTGCGCATTGGCGCTCGCATCGATGCGCGCGCTCCAATGCGCGAGCCGCTTTACCGCGGCCTGCCTGACCCGCGGCGAACGCTCGCCGATGCCGCCGGTGAAAATTACCGCATCCATGCCGCCGGCCGCGGCCGCCATAGCACCGATGCCGGTCACCAGGCGATGCACGAACACGTCGAAAGCCAACTGCGCCGCTGCGTCACCCGCTGCCGCGCGCGCCTCGATTTCGCGCATATCGGCCGTGCCGGCCAAGCCAAGCAGCCCGGAACGTTGTTCCAAGGCCAATGAAATCTCGCCAGAGGTCATATGCGCGTGTTCTTCTAGCCACAGCACCAGTCCCGGATCGATGCTACCGGAACGCGTCGCCATCACCAGGCCTTCCAGCGGCGTGAAACCCATGGTCGTATCGACGCTGCGCCCCTGCACGACTGCGGCAAGTGAGGCGCCGGCGCCGAGGTGGCAGGTCACGAGGCGCAACGCCTCAAGCGGTCGGCCGAGCAATTCGGCGGCGCGGCGCGATGCATAGGCGTGCGACAAGCCATGAAACCCGTAACGTCGCACGCCGTAGCGCTCGCGCCAGGCGCAGGGCACCGCGTACGTTGCGGCGGCGGCCGGCAGCGTCGCGTGAAATGCGGTGTCGAAGCTCGCGACCGCCGGCACATCGGGCAGCAATCTTATGACGGCGTCGTAAGCCGCAAGCGATTTCGGCTGGTGCAGCGGCGCCAGATCGATGAGATCGCGCAACGCCCGCTCGACTTCGGCATCGATGCGCACCGCAGCGGTAAAGCGCCTGCCGCCGTGCACGATGCGATGCCCAACGGCGTCCGGCCGCGGCCAGTCTCCCACCGCCGCAGCCAATTCGTCGTGGTCGATGCCCGCCTCGCAAAGCTTGAAATCCTGCGTGCGAAGCACCTCGTTGGCATCGTCCAACAGGCGCAATTTGAGGCCGGAGGAGCCGGCGTTGACGACCAGTACCCGCATCAGCGCCCTCCGCGCCAGGTCCAGCCGGAAATCGCCGGGTCGTCCTCGCCGTGCTCGCGCGTGTACGCGCGCGCCGCGCGCCGCGCCTGCGCCATTTGCTGGTGCAGCCCGGCTGTGCGGCTACGCAATGAAGGCACACGGTCGATGACGTCCATGACGAGACGAAAGCGGTCGAGGTCGTTGAGCGTCACCATGTCGAACGGCGTGGTCGTCGTGCCTTCCTCCTGGTAGCCGCGCACATGGATGTTGTCGTGATTGTTGCGCCGATAAGTCAGACGATGGATCAACTGAGGATAACCGTGATAGGCGAAAATCACCGGCTTGTCGGGCGTGAACAGCGTGTCGAATTCGTCGTCTGGCAGGCCGTGCGGATGCTCGTTCGGCGGCTGCAGGCGCATCAGGTCGACGACGTTGATGACGCGCACCTTCAACTCCGGCAGGTGCGCGCGCAGCAAGTCCGCCGCGGCCAGCGTTTCCAAAGTTGGGATGTCCCCGGCGCAGGCCAGCACCACGTCCGGTTCGGCGTCCGTGTTGCACGCCCACGGCCAGATGCCCAAGCCGCGCGTGCAGTGCGCTATGGCTTCGTCGATGCTCAGATACGTCAAGGCGGGCTGCTTGCCGGCGATGATTACGTTGACGTACTGCTTGCTGCGCAGGCAATGGTCGGTGACCGACAACAGCGTGTTGGCATCCGGCGGCAGATAGACGCGCACGACTTCCGCCTTCTTGTTGACGACGTGATCGATGAAGCCCGGATCCTGATGCGAGAAGCCATTGTGATCCTGAAGCCAGACATGCGAGGACAACAGGTAATTCAGCGACGCGATCGGCGCGCGCCAAGCGATGCGGTTCGTGGTCTTGAGCCATTTGGCGTACTGGTTGAACATGGAATCGACGATGTGGATGAACGCTTCGTAGGAATTGAACAAGCCGTGGCGGCCCGTAAGCAAATAGCCTTCCAGCCAACCTTCGCACAAATGCTCGGAGAGCACTTCCATAACACGCCCATTGCGCATGAGATGATCGCCGCCGGGCACGGTGTGCGCCGCTGGGGTGCGGCCGGTGGTTTCGAACACCGCGGTCAGCCGATTCGATGCGGTTTCGTCCGGTCCCATCAACCGGAACCGATCGGGATTCGCGGCGATAATGTCGCGCAGGAACTTGCCGAGCACACTCGTCGCCTCGCATCGCTCTACGGCCGGTTGCTCGACCTGCACGGCGTAAGCGCGAGAATGCGGCAGCGCGAGCTCGCGCAACAGCAAGCCGCCATTGGCGTGCGGATTGGCGCTCATGCGGCGCTCGCCTTTGGGCGCAAGCGCTTGCAGTTCAGGCACCAGACGACCCTCAGAGTCGAACAATTCTTCCGGCTTATAGCTCTTCATCCAGCGCTGCAACTGCTCGCGGTGTTGCGCGTTATTGCGCGTATCCGGCAACGGCACCTGGTGCGCGCGAAAAGTGCCTTCGACTTCGACGCCGTCGACCTCCTTCGGTCCGCTCCAGCCCTTCGGCGTGCGCAGCACGATCATCGGCCAACGCGGCCTGTCGGTTGCGCCGTCGCCGGCACGCGCCTGGCGCTGTATCGTTGCGATGTCGTCCAGCACCGCATCGAGTATCGCGGCGAATTGTTGATGCACTTGCGCCGGCTCCTCGCCCGCTACGAAAAAGGGTTCATAGCCGCAGCCACGCATCAACATCGCGAGCTCGTCGTCCGGAATGCGCGAGAGCACCGTCGGATTGGCGATTTTGTAGCCGTTCAAGTGCAACAGCGGCAGCACCGCACCGTCGGTCACCGGATGCAAAAACTTGTTCGAATGCCAACTCGCGGCCAGTGGCCCGGTCTCTGCTTCGCCGTCGCCGATTATGCATAGGGCCAGCAGGTCGGGATTGTCGAACACGGCGCCATAGGCGTGCGCGAGCGAATAGCCCAGCTCGCCGCCCTCATGAATAGAGCCGGGTGTCTCCGGCGCGACATGGCTCGGAATGCCGCCAGGGAACGAAAACTGCCGGAACAACTGGCGCAGCCCGTCTTCGTTCTGGCCGATGTGCGGATACACCTCGCTGTAGGTGCCCTCTAGGTAGGTGTTGGCAACTACCCCAGGCGCGCCGTGGCCGGGGCCGGCGATGTAGAGGACGTTGAGATCGCGCTGCCGGATCGCCCGGTTCATGTGCGCGTAAACCAGATTGAGGCCGGGTGTCGTGCCCCAATGCCCCAGCACCCGCGGCTTGATGTGCTCCGGCTCGAGCGGTTCGTGCAGCAGCGGATTGTCGAGCAGGTAAATCTGGCCGACGGACAAATAATTCGCGGCTCGCCACCATGCGTCTATCGCGGCCAGATCGACATCGCTCAGCGTGTGTGCACAGTTGCGGTTATTCATAATTGCTTGGTCCCAGCGCTTTTTGCCGTACCGGGCGGCCTGGTGTGGGAAGAAGGCAAATCGACAATATATATTTACTCGCCGAACTTTTCAGGTGAAACAGTATTGTAGCCTTGAATTTCCGTCCGATCGCCCTTGATTTGGTAGTACTCCTCAGTGTAAATATTAAACATGCACAGATCGATAGGAGTAACCTCGGAGGCATTAATGCTTTCAATGAGTCCCGCCTTTTCAAACGCTGCGGCTACCAGCTCGGAGCAAAAAAACTTGGAAAAATCTTCCACATTAGCAGTAGGGCTAGAGAGTATAGGTATGCGCTCTAGTAGGTCGATTGCCGACATTATAGCCTGTGGCACATCGTATTCTTTCTCGTCCTGATGGAGGAGAAAATTTTTAAACACTTCGAAATTCATTTCTGCTCGCGCTATGGTGCTCAACGGTAACCACCATATGCTGCCCTCGTAGTACTGGACGTAGTCGCTCAGGCGATGTCTTCGAACACCCGTAATTACCTGAGAATCCTGTTTCGCCATACTCAAAGTCGATGATTCCATGACGTCAATAATAACGCCCTGCTGCGCTTCGTCATTTATAGCTACTTTCGAGGCAAACACCACTCCAATGTGTGATATATGTGAGCGAGTAGCCCATCGTATAATTTCAGAGATATTGCCTTTACCGGAAAAAGCGATCACGTCGCCTGGCTGCATTTGCTTGCGGATTTCTTCATATTTTGCGTTCGTCAGTGCCATGCTAGAACTCCATGTAGGCGACCTTTTCGCCTTATCCGTCCCGCCGCACCTCCGCGGCTTGCGTCCGACGACGCCTGACGGCGTTACCGACGGTCTGTCACGGGCGTTTAACTGCCATCTCGGTCGAGGGCCAGACCCAGTTTGCGCCAGGCAGTCATCCCGCCCAACAGATTGAACACATTCGAGTACCCGTTGCGCTGGAGGATGCTAACCCCGAGACTGGCGCGGTGACCGACGCTGCAGGTGACGACCAGCGGCATGTCCTTTCTCAGGCCCAGCTCGCCGAGCCGGCTCTCCAGATCGCCGACGAATATGTGCTGTGCACCAGGTATGTGGCCTTCATCCTCGAATTCGTTGATCTCACGCACGTCAAGGATGGTGTACTGGTTGTTGGCGGCCTGCAGTTGGTCCGGCACTATGGTTGCGGAGGTCTCGATGGGCAACCCCGCATCGCGCCAGGCCTCAAAGCCCTTTGCAAGGGCGCCCATGATGTTATCGTGGCCGATGCGTGCTAGCGCAAGCCGTGCCTCGATCAGCTCCGCCGGTCCATCGACGATGAGGCCGATAGGAGCCTCATAGCTGATCCAGCCCCCATATCGACCCAAGCCTGTTAGCCAAATGCTGTATGAGCCTGGAAGGTGGCCGCCCGCGAACGCCTCCGGGGCACGCGCATCAATGACCACGCCCTCCCGGCGTCGCTCTTGGAACACCGTTGGTGTCAGCCAAGATACTGGTCGCTCATCGAGCGGACGACCCGCCTTTAGATTCACCTCCTCCATGAGCGTGAAATACGGTGGCCGTGCGATGCGCTCGTGCGCCTTGTGACTTACGAACGCGTCCCGCGTCATGACGGCGGCGGCATTCGCTGCCCGCTCGATGCCGATGGTTGAATAATCCCGATCCGCAACGTTCCCGCCACACGCGGAGCCGGCTCCATGGGCGGGGAAAATCTGTGCCTGGTCGCCAAGCGGGAAGACTTTGTTGTGCAGTGAATCGTATAGCAGGCCCGCGTTCTCGGCGGTTCTACCGGGATCGGTGAGGTCCGTGCGGCCGGTGTCGCCCATGAAGAGCGCGTCGCCCGTGAACACTCCCCACGCGCGATCGGCGCTGTCCGCCAGAAAGACGGCATAGCACATGCTCTCCGGGGTGTGGCCTGGGGTATGGAGCGCGCGCAGTCTTAAGCTGCCGAGCTGCAAGGTTTCGCGGTCGCGCAGGCGCGCATCCGCGTGATCGAAAAGTTCATGGCTGCCGGCGACGATTTCGGCGCCGGTCAGGCGGCGCAGCGCGGCGCCGCCCATCTCGAAGTCCTCCTGGCGGTGGGTCTCGACCACGTAGCGCAGTGTCAGCTCATTCTCGCGCAGAAGGGTCAAGTACTTATCCACGTCGCGACATGGATCCACCAGCGCCGCTTCGCCGGCATCGGCGATGAGGTAGGTCACCTGCGCAATGCCCAGGGTTTTGATGCGGTCGAAGAACATCGGTTAGCCTCCTTGCGCGGGTTTGGACGCAAATCGGATCTCTCTCTTTGAGAAGACTCCTCTGCGAGCGTGTTCGTTCCCGGCTGCAGCATGGGAACGCCATCATCCAGACTGGCCGTCAGCAATCGACCCGAAGCGGCTCCTCTTTGAGACTCTCAAGCGGTTGAGCGGAGGCCTGCTTGACGCGCGTGACCTACCTGGCCCGATGCGCCCGATCCGGGGTGCCGTGCTATACTCGCTTCGCGCATAGTGCGCAATATTGTCACTCGGAGCATCGAATTATGAACGATGATAGGGTAATCTCCGCCCCATCCCCCGGCCTGAGTCGTCGTAATTTCTTGGCCGCGAGCGCGGCCGGCGCTACGCTCTTTGCCTCCGGGGTAGGCAGCGCTCAGGCATCGCACGACATGAAAGGCATGCATGGAGAGCACGGCAAGCACGGAACTCTGCAAAGCCCCTTAACGGACGCCTTGAGCACATGCACCGCGGTAGGCACACGTTGCGTCAATCACTGCTTGATGGCCTTCAAGGAAGGAGATACGGATCTAGCGGATTGCGCCGCCTCGGTTGCAAACATGGTACCCGTGTGCGAGGCGATGTATCAGCTCACACTCGCGAGCTCGGCGCACGCGGCAGAGATGGCCAAGGTTTGTAAGGGAATTTGCGAGGACTGCGAAGACGCTTGTCGCAAGCACGAAGACGAGCACGAGGTTTGTCGCGAGTGCGCCGATGCGTGCGCAGAAGTAGTCAAACAGTTGGAAACTGCCTGAGGTGTTCTAAGCGAATAATGCGTTTCGCTTAACGAGCTTCTGAGCTTGTTCAGATGCTTCTAGCGAAAGCGCCGCGGACGCGGCGCTTTTTTTTGCCAATTGCGATCACGTTTTACACTATGTAGAGTCCCGGAAGCTTCCAGCACATCGCGGATGGCACCAAGCGGCGCGGCTGTGTTCCGAGCGGGCATCGATAGGCATCAGGGGGGCCGCTATGATCATCGCCGGCCATACCCATATCGGCCGTGTACGCGTGCGCAATGAGGACGCCATTGGTTGGGACGAGGCAGCGGGGGTCGCCGCCATCGCCGATGGCATGGGCGGGCATCCCGCGGGCGATGTAGCCAGCCGGCTCGCCGTAGCAACCGCACTGGAGACGGTGCGCAAGCAGCGCTCGAACAGTCGCACGTGGCTCGCTGAGGGCGGGGATGTCGGGCAGCTCATCCGCGAAGCCCATCAGGCTATACTTACCGAGGCCGAGCGCGGACCAAGCTACGTCGGGATGGGAACTACGCTGGTTATCGCCGCTGTCGACGATAACCGAGTGGCCATCGCGCATGTAGGCGACTCGCGGGCTTATCGCCGGCACCAAGGCCTGCTCTCCCGCCTCACCCGGGACCACAATCTGGCTCAGGAGGCTCTGGACCAGGGTTGGATGACGCCTGAACAGGCCCGTCATGCTCCAGAGCGTCATCGCCTCACGCAGGTGCTCGGCATCGGCACGGTGAGTCCCGGCGTCATGTGCTTTGAGGGCCAACGAGGTGACCTCATCATGGTCTGTAGCGATGGGCTCACGGGCGAGCTTGCCGACAGTGAAATTCACCGACAGCTCACCCAGGCGAATGGTGATCTGGAGCGCACGGCACAATTGCTGGTGCGCGCCGCCGTTGACAGCGGCGGCAGTGACAACATCTCCGTTGTGATTCTGGAACTCTAATGGCCTCGCGGCTCGATGCTCCCGTCCCGCCCGGGAGCCTGAGGCTATGACCGGCGGCATGCCGAGCCGGAGCGTAGCGTCATCAGACTCGGAGGGTTGCGGCTGTTCGGCCGCCGGTCGCACCGGAGACTGCGCGCGCGCTATGCCGCGAGGGTGCAGCGGTAGCAGTGGGCCGGCAGAAAGTTGCGCAGCACAAAGCCCCGCTCAACCGCGTCAAACGTGCGCTCCAGATGCGGTCGTACGCGGTCGGAGAATTGATAGACCAGGAATTCACCGCTCGGGTGCAAGTGCTCACGCGTCTGGAGCAGAACATGATCACGTGTGGTTGACGGCATGGTGCTGAAGGGAATGCCGGAGATCGCGTAATCCACTCCTCCCCAATCACGCTCCTGCAAAGCCTGCCCCAGATCCGCGGCAGACATTTTCACGACTTCCAGGCGCGGATCCTTCACTTCCCGGTGAAGATAGCTCACGAAGTCCGGATTCAGCTCCATGGCTAGCAGCCGCGCATCTGGCGCCATTTGCGCCAGAAGCCTCTTTGTAATCGTGCCAACCCCGGGACCATATTCGACGATACGTCGCGCCCTCGACCAATCCACCGGCCGCAAGAGGCGCTCGATGAGATGCCGCGAGCTGGGAATCAGCGAACCGAGTAGGCCAGGGTGCTTAAAAAAATGGCTGGCGAACAGCCATTGCCCGTTGAGATAACCGTTCACAGTGTTCTCCTCATTTATCTTTGCCGCTGAAAAACTCAGCGGCCGAGTGGCTGGCGTGATGAGCAAAGCAGCGTGCTGCACGCGCAGCATAAAAGCTCGCTGCTCACCCGAAGTGACGTAGTTCAAATATTGGTTCCGCTACTATACCCCCTTACGGGGTACTTGCGGAGCCTGCTCGCACCCAAAACCTCGTCCGATCGGCCATCGCAACGGATGATGTTCGAGCTCGCGCCACAATCTCAGTTAAGTCGGCACCGTCCTACAAACGCGTCCCAGCGGCGGCGTTGACTGAGCTCCCCTATTTTTCACCCTTGGCGCAACCGGGTTCTTTCCGGAATCCGGACCCTTGACGAATACCTGACCTCGACATGCGCAATTAGATACAACGCTATCTCAAACAACAGGAACGCCAAGACGATGTATTGCCCGTAGGTCAAGATCCAGTGGAACAGGTTCGCGAGATCAGACGTCAGATATATTTCGTAATGCGTGGTAAACGCCCAGGTAAAGGCAAAGAACATACCGAACGTAAAGTTTCTGGCCCATTGTGAAACATGGTAGCTAAAGAGGCCTTCCCGCCACCCTAAGGCGCGGACGCGCAGGCAGGCTCGTGCGATCTCGATAAGCTCGACCACGATAAACATGGCAAGCACATAGAGCCAAACTAACAGACAGATTATGACCGGAATAGTTCCGCTCAGAACCGATGCAAGGCCGGTAATCGACATCGCTCCATGGAGAATACAATTGGTGTTATCCCAGTCGTGGACCAGGGTCCAGCCCTTCTGGCGCCAGTAGCGCTGTACGATCAACCCGGCACCGACGAAGTAAAAACCGGTGCCGAGCACGATCAGCACGGTCCCGATCCCCGCAAACGCTACGCGCGAAACCACGGGATCGAGCCATTGGAACAGGGGCGGGTGGTACGCAAAATCGAATGCGACAAGGGCAATCGCCTGCGTGCTGACGGTAGTCAGCAGGATCACCCCGCGGCTCTGCAGCCGTTCGTGACAGGCAAGCATGACCTTATAACTGTCGAACACCATGTACAAATACCAACCCCAGAGCAGCAGCGCGAGGAGCCCGAGTATCGCCTCCAGCTGCAGCGACCAGTCCTTGACGCCCACCATGTCCATCCTTGCCAGAACGACAGTGGCGGCGACCCAGGTTCCGATCCCGAAGCGCCCGATCGGGGACTCGGTATGGACATGCAAAGTCCCTTTCAAGAAATCGATGCAATAAGAAGCGGCGGTAAATAGCCAGATCACCGACAACACAAGCGCGAGCGGCTCACTCAAAGACGACGCGAGCCAGGGTATCCGCTGCAATGCGGCGAGCCCGAAAATTCCGATCGCCATCACGATCGCGCCGCCGGCGGTTGGGGTCGGAACCTTGCGCATGATCGTCCGGCGCACGATGGCGGCGCATACGATCAATATCAGCAGATAGATGATTGGCGGTGAATCTAACATGCTTGCCCTGGGAAGCCGCGGTGGAGGCTATACGCAACCATCGCTAAGTCATCCGCGGCCATGAGATGGTCCAACATGACCGCGGGCGTAGCGCCCGTTTCGTGCTTCTACTTTACCCGATCAAAGCGCTACTCGAGAGTGTAGATTTATGCACTAAAACGACTAGTAGCTGTTGCTATGTCATATAGCACAGCAACGCCTCGAGTCAATAACCGCTCGCATCCCTCGGCCCATGGTGTCCCCACGGATAATCCGGGCGCGCGGTGTTAGGGCTCACCGGTCTCGGCACCAATCGCCGCCAGTCCCGCACGCGCGCAGCCCTCGTCCAGCTCGCCGCCGGGGGCTCCGCCAACGCCGATGCCCCCGACGAACTGTCCATCGATGCGTATTGGCAGTCCACCGGCAAGAATCAGAATGGACTCATTCATATCACGCAGCGCCTGAAGCTCCGGATGCTTGGCGATCAGGCCGGCAAGCTTGGCCGTTGGCTCACGCAGGCTGGCGGCCGTATAGGCTTTATGGCGGGCGCTGTCCACCGTGTGCGCTCCGGCCCCGTCCGCGCGGGCAAACGCCTTGAGCACGCCGCTGCGGTTGACGATCGCCGCGCTGACCCGGTAGCCATCCTTACTGCAGGCGGCCACCGCCGCGCGCACCGCTTTGTGGGCTAGATCAAGCGGCAGCACCGGTACCATGGGTAACGGCTTAGCGCAAAGGGAGCCGGTCACCAGCAGCGCCAACAGCAAGCTCCCCAGCCTGTAAAGACCATGGCCGTGGGTGCACCGGGCGGCCAAATACCTATTGCGCATAAGCGTTTTTCTGCCTTGAACTGGTCGTGCTCTCATCCGAAACCGTACCTGTAGTCTGCTGCGCTCCCCCCGGGCAGCCGCAATGCCAGTATAAGCCGTGCAAATGCGTCCCGCGATTCAACCCGTCATGAATCCGCCGCTGCGCCTTTTGAAAGCATCCTCGTGAGCTGGGCGCTAAAGCGTTGGATGCGCTCCGCGTTCTTGCCAAGATCGCTGCGCCCGACTCGAGAAACCGAGCGGATATCCAGCCGCGTGCCGCGCTCCATGGCACGAATGCGAATTACGATATCGTCCTTGAAACCGAACCAGAAGGTGGTCGCCGTCGCCTCAATGCGGCCCGCCTCAGGCGTGGCAGCGACAATCCGCCAGCCCAGCTCCTTGGCAACCTCTAGCGCGGCCGCAAAGGCCCGCTCCGGGCTTACTTGCAAGTACAGGGGCCGAATGTCGGGATAGGCTTGGCGCTGCTTGCGCGCGATGCTCGGCCCACCGTAGCGGGCGGGATTGGGTGCATCTCGGCGCAGTGGCAGGATAGCACGGAAGGCGGGTGGGTTCGCGCTATCGGTTGTAATATCGTGAATAGGCGGCACACTGCGCGCCTGCTGCAGCAGCGCCCAAGGTAAACCGAAGCTGACTCCCCCGATGGCCAGCCCGACCCCGGCAAGGAGGGCCAGCGCGCTACGTCCGCCTCGGTCGGTGAGTAGCAACGGTAACGCGAGCAGGCTAAATACTGCGCCCGCCAGGCCGATCCAGGCGCCCCAGCGCAGCAGTGTGAACGCCTCAGCAAGCGCTAAGAGCTGCCAGCGATACCCTGGACCCGGCAAGGTAACGAGGGCTGCGCCGATCAGCGCGAGCAGCAACCCGATCCCGGCAAGCCAGCAGCCAGCGCGATAGGTGCGGCTTGGCATCCCCCGGTGGTGATCATCATCAGGCACGGTAGTTTCCTTGCGACACTGCAGGTATGGACAGCCGATGGGGTAAAGAGATACGAGAATACCACCGCGACCGCGAGCCTGCCGGCTTCCCGGGCCGGACTCTGGCCTTGATAATGCGAAAGGCGCCCCCTAATGTTTAGGCCATGGATATCGATGCCCTGGAGAAAATGCTCGCCCGCGGCCAAGACAATGCCCTACTGCGGCTGACCTTGGGTAATGCCTATATGCGCCGCGGTGAACGGGAGATCGCCCTGGACCACTTAAGGCAAGCGGTTCGTCTAGACCCGGATTACTCGGCCGCTTGGAAGGCGCTCGGGCGAGCGCTCGCTGACTCCGGCTGCCGCGAGGAAGCGTTGGAGGCTTATCGCCGCGGCTTGGAGGTCGCCGAGCGTCGCGGCGACATGCAGGTAGTGCGGGAGCTGAGGGTGTTCATCCGGCGCTTGGAGCGGTGAGCGCAGCCTGCAACGGCTCTGCTTCTAGCATGCTGACAACTCTTGTGGGTGGGCGATGATCGGGCTGTTGCAACGGGTCACGCAGGCGGCCGTTCAGGTGGATGGTGCATGTCTTGGTCAAATCGGACCCGGGCTGCTGGTGCTGATCGGTGTCGAGCGCCGAGATACCCGTGCCCAGGCCGAGCGCCTGCTGCATCGCCTGCTTAGCTACCGCGTCTTCGATGACGCGCAGGGGCGCATGGAGCGTTCGTTGCGAGATGTGGGAGGCGCACTCCTGCTCGTGCCACAGTTCACGCTCGTAGCGGACACCCGCAAGGGAGCCCGAGCCAGTTTCACACCGGCCGCGTCTGCGCACATTGGCGCCGCGCTCTTCGAGCACCTGTTGCAGCGCGCCCGATCCGAGCACCCCGCAGTGGCGGCCGGGCGCTTTGGCGCGCGCATGCAAGTGAGCTTGGTCAATGACGGGCCGGTGACCTTTTGGCTGCAGGCCGCGCCGACGGAATGATATAGGCCCCAGGGCCTGTTGACATTCACCGGCGACGCCGTGGGTGGATGCCAACAGGCCCTAGCACGCCCGCCCGGCTGCCACCACCTGTAAGCCCATGGTATCCTCCGCCGGACCGAGCAAAGGGTGGCTGCCCATATGGCCGATCGCACTGCAACCATCGAGCGCAATACCCTCGAGACGCGGATCCGCGTGTCCATTAACCTGGATGGGCGCGGCGAGCGCCAGCTCGAGATCGGGGTCCCGTTCCTGGAGCACATGCTGGATCAGATCGCCCGGCATGGGCTGATCGATCTTTACATCCACGCCACCGGTGATCTCGAGATCGACGCTCACCACACGGTGGAAGACGTCGGTATCACCTTGGGGCAGGCATTGGCTCGAGCGCTCGGTGATAAGTCCGGGATCCGCCGCTTTGGCCAAGCCTATGTGCCGCTGGATGAAGCCCTCTCACGCGTCGTGGTGGACCTCTCCGGACGCCCGGGGCTCGATTACAACGTCGATTTTCCGCGGGCGCGTATCGGCCACTTCGATGTCGATCTTTTGCGCGAATTCTTCCAGGGCTTCGTCAACCACTCTGCGGTAACCCTGCACATAGATAATTTGCGCGGGCGCAATGCCCATCATGTGGCGGAAACCGTATTCAAGGCCTTCGGTCGGGCGCTGCGAACGGCCTGCGAGCCCGATCCGCGGCTCGCCGGAGTCACACCGTCAACCAAGGGGCTGCTTTGAGACGCGGATCTCAGTAATCACGGGCGGGTGATGGCCAGAATCGCGATAATCGACTACGGCATGGGCAATCTGCGCTCCATGGCCAAGGCCCTCGAGCATGTAGGAGCGCGGGAGGTCGTCGTGACCGCCGATGCGCAGACCGTGGCAAGCGCCGAGCGCGTGGTCTTTCCCGGTCAAGGCGCCGTGCGCGACTGCATGTCCGCGCTGCAGCGCAATGAATTGATCGACGTGCTCTGCCAGAGCGCCGCCGAGCGTCCCTTCCTTGGTGTGTGTATGGGCATGCAGGCACTGATGAGCGTTAGCGAAGAGAATGAAGGTGTGCAGGCCCTGGATCTATTTGCTGGATCCGTGCGGCACTTGCGCCATCTTACCGCCGGACATCAGGAGCTCAAGATACCGCACATGGGCTGGAACACTCTGCACCGGGTGTGTGAGCATCCCTTATGGCAAGGCATCGACACGGGCGCCTGGTTCTATTTCGTGCACAGCTACTACGTGGCGCCAGACGATGAGCAACTCGTGCTTGCTCATGCCGAATATGGCGCCAAGTTCGCGGCCGCGATCGGGCGCGACAATATCTTTGCAACCCAGTTTCATCCGGAGAAGAGCCAGCGAGCCGGACTGCGGCTACTGGAGAATTTCGTTCGTTGGGACGGATCGGCCCAAAATCGCTGCTGAGGTCAACATGCTGATCATCCCCGCCATCGACATCAAGGACGGGAAGTGCGTACGGCTTCGCCAGGGGCGGATGGATGACGAAACCGTATTCTCTGACGATCCCGTAGCCATTGCCGAGCGCTGGGTCGAAGCCGGCGGGCGCCGCCTTCACATCGTGGATCTCAACGGCGCCGCGGCCGGCTTTCCGGTCAACGCGGACATCATCGGGCGCATCGCCGAGGGTTTCCCTGGTGTCGAAGTTCAGGTAGGCGGCGGAATCCGGACCTTCAGCGTGATCCAGACCTATCTGGACGTCGGGGTAGATTATGTCATCCTAGGCACTCAGGCCGTGCGCGAGCCTTACTTCGTCGACAATGCCTGCCTGGAATTTCCGGGTCATATCATCGTCGGCCTCGATGCCAAAGACGGCCTGGTGGCAACGGACGGCTGGGCCAAGGTTTCATCGCGTAGTGCAACCGATCTGGCGCAACGCTTCGAGACGGCCGGAGTGGAAGCGGTGGTATTCACCGACATTGGCTGCGATGGCATGATGCGCGGAGTCAATGTAGAGGCCACGCGCAAGCTCGCCCGGGAAGTCAGCATTCCGGTGATCGCCTCCGGTGGCGTGTGCACTATGGCCGAAGTGCACGATCTCTGCGCCGCGGCCGCCGATGGAATCGCCGGCGCCATCGTCGGGCGGGCCCTATACGAGGGCGCTATCGACCTGCGCGAAGCGTTGGCTCTGGTCGCGCAGCGAACCGAATCATAACGCGGGGGTACTGCGGCGACCGTGGGCCTTGCGAAGCGAATCATTCCCTGCCTCGATGTGGCGGCCGGGCGCGTGGTCAAAGGCGTGCGCTTCGTCGACTTACGCGATGCCGGCGACCCGGTCGCCATTGCCCGCGAGTACGACCGCGCTGGAGCCGATGAGCTGATCTTCCTCGACATCACAGCGAGTCACGAGCAGCGTGATATCATGTTGCACGTGGTAGAGGCCGTGGCGAGCGAGGTGTTCATTCCGCTCACCGTCGGTGGCGGAATTCGCACCCTGAGCGACATCCGCCGCCTGCTCAGCGCTGGGGCCGACAAGGTGGCCATCAACACGGCTGTCGTTCAGAACCCTGAGCTTGTCAGCGAGGCGGCCGCACGAGTCGGCAGTCAGTGCATCGTCGTGGCGATAGATGCCAAGCGGGTGAGCGACGTGAATGAGCCGCCGCGCTGGGGTGTATACACCCATGGCGGGCGCCGGCCTACCGAGCTCGACGCCGTTGCTTGGTCACGCCGCATGGCCGCGGCCGGGGCAGGCGAAATCCTACTTACCAGCATGGACCGCGACGGCACCAAGCTCGGCTTCGATTTGGAGCTCACGCGAGCGGTCTCCGAGAGCATCGCCATACCGGTGATCGCATCCGGGGGCGCCGGCAATTTAGCGCATCTGGTCGATGCCGTGAAGCTTGGCTTGGCGGACGCCGTGCTAGCCGCGAGCATTTTTCACTTCGGCGAGTTTACGCTTGCGCAGGCAAAATCCGCGCTGGCCGCGCATGGCATCGAGGTACGGCGATGAGTGAGGCCTGGCTCGAGGAGCTGCGCTGGGACACCGAGGGGCTCATAGCCGCAATCGCGCAAGATCATGCCAGTGCCGAAGTGTTGATGTTGGCCTGGATGAACCGCGAAGCGCTGAGTCGGACCATCGAGCTCGGCGAGGCGGTCTATTGGTCGCGCTCCAGAGGCCGGCTGTGGCACAAGGGTGAGCAGTCCGGGCATATCCAGAAAGTACGCGCGATATGGGCGGACTGCGACGGCGATACGCTGCTGCTTCGGGTCGAGCAAATAGGCGGCATTGCCTGTCATACCGGGCGGCGCAGTTGTTTCTCCACGCGCTATGAGCAAATGCGCTGGCACACCGTGCAACCCGTGCTGCGGGATCCGCGGGATATCTACCTAGGAAGCTGAGCGAAGACAATGGCCGATACGCTCGAGCGTCTGGCGCAAATCATAGAGCTGCGCAAGGAGGCCGATCCTGCCACCTCCTACGTCGCCCACCTATTTGGCAAGGGCCGCGATCACATTCTCAAGAAGGTCGGCGAGGAAGCCATCGAGACGATAATCGCGGCAAACTCAGGTCAGCGCGAGCAGATCATTTATGAGACGGCCGATTTGTGGTTCCATACACTGGTCATGCTGGTGCACAGCGGGTTGCATCCGCGGGACGTGCTCGAGGAGCTCGAGCGGCGCTTCGGCACATCCGGTATCGAGGAGAAGGCTGCGAGAAGAGGCGGCAGCAGCGCCTCGCCGCCGCGGCAACGATGAAGTCCTGTGGAATCACTATCTGGTCGCTGTTAAAGAGCATTGCGCGTCGTCGTCACGGTGCGCCGGCTCGGGACGGCCACTGCGCGCATGTTTGACGTCGGCTTCTGGGAACTGTTCGTCATCGGGCTGATTGCCCTCATCGTATTCGGGCCGGAACGCCTGCCCGGACTGGCGCGATCGCTCGGGTTCTGGATCGGGCGCGCGCGCGCTGCTTTCTATTCGCTGCGCGAGGAGATGGAACGCGAGGTCAACGCCGATGGGCTGCGTGCAACCCAGCGCGCCTTGCGCCGTGAGATCGAGGAGAGCACTCGGCCACTAACGGAGACTCTGCGCAAAGCCAACGACACCGCGGCAGAGCAGCAAACGCCGCCTTCGCAGCCGCCGATTGAGGAGGCGGGGCATCCCCAGCGCGCCGATGAGCCATTGTCCCCGACTTCCAAGAACAGCGCGAATGCCGATGACGCTGAAGCTCAAGCCGACCGCAGCGCCCGATCCTCTCGGCAATGACCGCTGATAAGCACTCGCCGCGGGAGGACGATGCCGAGCGGCCGCTGATTGCCCATCTGATCGAGCTGCGCAGCCGCATACTGCGCGCGCTAGGCGTTGTGCTGGTGGTCTTTTTGGCTCTATATCCCCTGCGTGAGTCTCTCTACGCCTGGTTATCGGGACCGTTGCGCGCGGTACTGCCGCCTGATACGCAAATGATCGCCACCCAGGTGGCCACACCGTTTCTCATCCCATTGAAGCTCGCCTTGGTGAGCGCTTTTTTTATCTGCATACCCTACATCCTCTATCAGGTTTGGGCGTTTGTTGCCCCGGGCCTATATCGTCATGAGCGGCGTTTGGTTTGGCCACTGCTGATCTCGAGTGTGGCGCTGTTCTATGTCGGGATGGCGTTCGCCTATTTTGTTGTCTTCCCGCTGATCTTCGGCTTCTTCGCCCAAGCGACGCCGCCGGGTGTAGCGATGATGACCGATATCGGTGAATACTTGAGCTTCGTGTTGACGCTGTTCTTTGCCTTCGGGGTGGCCTTCGAGGTACCCATCGCAACCATTCTCCTGGTGCGCACCGGCGCGACGACGCGCGAGACGCTGACTGAGAAGCGCCCGTACGTCATTGTCGGTGCCTTCACCGTCGGTATGCTGCTGACACCGCCCGATGTGCTCTCACAGGTGCTGCTGGCGGTACCCATGTGGCTGCTCTATGAGATAGGGGTGATTTTCTCGGCCTGGTTCACGCCGCGCCCGGATACCGACACGATTGGCCGTTAGCACTGATCGGAATTGCCGCTTTGCCAAGCGCATTGCAAAATTAATTTAACCGCAAGTGTAACTTTGCCCAGACGGGGTGGTCTATCGTGACCGAGGTCACGGCGTTTTCCCTCCGTACGGCGCATTCGCGACCTGAAGATTGGCGTATCCGGCCCCGAGCGCGGCGGCGCGCAGCGAATCCGGCACGGGAGCCCGCTTGTAGCGCGCGGCGCTTCGGTTATAGGGCCTAGCCAGTTGGAATCCGGTGCGGGTGACACAAAGTTTAATTTGTACAACGAGGTTGTTGGAGAATGTGTAGTGGCTGCTCAGCTTGTTTCCGGCCACAACGGGCCAACCGCCGGGTGATTCACCAATGAACGGAGTTTTCGAGAGATCCCTTCGCAACTCTTATCTAAGTGGTGCCAATGCCGCCTTTATGGAAAGCCTGTATGAGGGCTACCTGCGCGACCCAGAGTCGGTGGATCCGGATTGGCGGCGCTATTTCCAAGAGCTCGAGGCGAGCGACGCCGAGCTGCAAAAGGACATCCCGCACACACCGATCCGGCGCGAGTTTAAGGTTCTTGCCCGTGGCAACGGTCAGCATCACGCTGCCGTAGCCGGCGGCATGGCGCCGGAGGCAGCCCAGAAACAGGCGGCCGTGCTGCAACTGATCAATGCCTACCGCGTGCGTGGTCACCAGCACGCGAGCACTGATCCGCTAGCGCTGCGGGCGCTGCCCGACTTGCCCGATTTGGAACCGGCCTTCCACTGGCTCACGCAAGCGGATCAAGACAAACTGTTCTATACGGGATCCTTGTTCGCCGAGGATCGTCTGCCCTTGCGAGAGATCACCGACCTGATTCGTAAAGTCTACGCGGGCAAGATCGGGTCGGAGTATATGCACATCACCGACACGGCACAAAAGCGCTGGATTCAGGAACGTTTGGAGAATCCCTGCCGATGGGCGGACCTGCTGCCGGAGAAGAAACGCGAGCTGCTGCGGCGGCTGGTCGCCGCCGAAGGCATCGAGAAGTATCTCAACAGCAAGTACGTCGGCCAAAAGCGCTTCTCGCTAGAGGGCGCGGAAGCCCTCATCCCCTTGCTGGATGCGATCGTTCAGCGCGCCGGTGAGAAGCGCGTCGGTGAGCTGGTCTTGGGCATGGCCCATCGCGGGCGCCTCAATGTATTGGTCAACCTGCTGGGCAAGTCGCCCAAAGAGCTCTTCGCCGAATTCGAGGGCAATTACGAGCTGGGCAATGCTTCCGCCGGCGATGTGAAATATCACCTCGGCTACTCCAGCGATCTCAATACACCGGGAGGGCCGTTGCATTTGGTGATGGC
>JAKDMQ010000158.1 GCA_030452265.1 Nitrococcus sp. | reverse complement strand
TTCGGATCTCCGTAAATATCTGTTCAGCACCTCATGAGGCTTTCCCAACGCATTCGTTAGTAGCTATATTTCCGGGCCCGTTCTGAGAGAGGTTTCGCGCTCGGCACTGCCTCGGCGCGGGGTTTGCTTATCTGCCAGATGAGCACGTGTATCAATCCGACCATCCCAAGCAGCTCTAGCGTTTCTTCAATTGTGGTTGATAGGAAATAGGCGAAGTTCGGTAGGCCGATGGAGTCGGCGATCGCGCCGCCGATCAGCTCCATTCCAATCGCCCCGGCCAGGTAGGTCGCCGCGGAAAGCACCACGCCCCAGCGAAATTGCGCGGGGAGACTGCGCACCAGAGGTAGGTAAATTACCGCGAGAATGGCGCAGACAACCATTGCCGGCACCACCCAGGCAAAATAAAATACGCCGCCCAGGTCTAACCACTCGCGTACCGGCACGATGAGCAGCTCATGGAAACTCGCCACTTCATCCATCGACATAAAGGCGACGATGCCCGCCAGCGCCAGCCAGTGCCGGGCGAAGCGGCGCTGCTGCGCGCGGGCTGTCATGCCGATGACGCAAAGCAATTGCGCGATCGTGAACAGCAACATGGATGAAAACCAGGTGGGCACGTTCTGCTCCCCATCTAACAGGAACTTCTGCAACGCGACCGCCGGCACGCTGGGAGGGAGCTTATCCCGCAAGGAGTAAGCGAGAAAGTTCATCGCCACCAGCCCGGCAATGGCGCACAGCGCCGCGATAGTGATGCGCCGGCGAGCGACCCCACTCAGTGATAACAACAGTGAAAAAGATTGCGCCATCGCAGGTTATTCCAAGTTTTTTCTGTTCGAGCAAGTTTGTTGATAGCCTCCGCCCGCCGAAGGCATGCGCTGTCGTGCAGGATGCAACCGAGACTAGGTAGGACGGTGAGGAGAGTGAGGTCAAGTCTAGTATTGTAGATTCACCAGGCGGGACGAATTATGCTCAAGGTCTCAAAGACCTGGAATGCATAATAGTAGACTGACCCCATCGGCTCCACTCAACGGTGCTTGAACCGCGGCGCGCGTTTGTCCACAAAGGCAGCCAAGCCCTCATTGCAATCCTCGGTGGCGAAAGTGGACTGGAACAGCCGGCGCTCCAAGTGCAGCCCTTCCTGCAACCCGGTTTCGAAGCCTTGGTTGACCGCCTCTTTGATCATCATGGTAATGGGCAGCGAGTGCGCTGCAATCGTCGCGGCCGTGTGCACCGCCTGCGCCAAGAGCTCGGCCGCCGGTGCGACACGGGCGACCAGGCCGGCACGTTCGGCCTCCGCGGCATCCATCAGGCGTCCGGTAAGACACAGCTCCATGGCTTTCGCCTTACCGACAGCCCGGGTGAGCCGCTGTGTGCCACCCGCTCCAGGCATGGTACCGATAGTAATCTCCGGCTGACCAAACCGTGCGCTGTCGGCGGCGATTATCAGATCGCAGGCCATCGCCAGCTCACAGCCGCCGCCCAGAGCATGGCCGGCTACCGCGGCAATGATGGGCTTGCGTGCCTGCAACGTCGCGCTCCAGCCAGCGGCGCTGGGGAAATCGCGGCGGAATACGCCAACGAAACCCTGCCCGCGCAACTCCTTGATATCGGCACCGGCGGCGAAAGCCTTCTCACTGCCCGTAAGAACAAGGCAGCCGATGCCGTCGTCGGCGTCGAGATCAGAGATGGCCTGGCCGAGCTCGCTCATGAGCGCATCGGACAGGGCGTTCAAAGCCTCCGGCCGGTTCAGCGTGATGATTGCGACGCGATCGCGAAACTCGACCAGAATGTGTTGGTAGGCCATGAGCATGCCTCTTCATCGCAGCCACTGACTGGAACGTGCCACTTTCTTGCTCGCGTCGACGGGACTCAGGGCGCATGCCGGCGACTTTGCACCACGCGGAAGCGATTGGCGACGAAGGCGGAGTCGCAAAGACAGGCATTCGCCGCCGGGTTGGCGCCGGTGGCGTGAAAGTCGCTGAAAGCCGCCGATTGATTGACGTATACCCCGCCGGTGAGATTGCAGGACAACGCGACCCCGGCAGCCAGCGCCGCCTCTTCCGTGCGTCCCAGCACGGTTTCCTCGTTGGAGTAAACCGACCAGGTAATAGCCCCGTGTGCCAAGGCCGACTCACGTGCCCGCTCGATGCTCTCGGCTGTGGAGTCGGTGGCAACGACGAAGGAGATTGGGCCAAAGTGCTCTTGATAATAGCAATCGCGGTCCTTGGCGGCCACCTTGAGTATCAGTGGCGTGCGCATGCGCGCATCGGGAAATTTTTTGTGCCGGCGCGGCTCGGAGGCAAGCACCACCTCGCCGAGGCGCGCGGCTTCGTCGATGCGCCGAACGGTCTCCTCGGACTGAATGGCGCCCAATAGCTCGGCGGCCCGATCGGCGTCGGAGAGTAGTCCCCGCACGCCGTCCGCGAGCGCCTGCGCGAGCTCAACGTAGCTCAGCCGGCCCTGTTCGGTCTCGATGCCGTCGTGCGGAACGTAGATATTCTGCGGCGTGGTGCACATCTGCCCCGAGTAGAGACTGAGCGAGAAGGCAAGGTTACGGATCAGAGCTTGCAGATTGTCGGTGGAATCGATGACCACCGAGTTCACGCCGGCCTTCTCTGCATAGAGCTGTGCTTGGCGAGCGTGCTGCTCCAGCCAATTACCAAACGCTGTGCTGCCGGTGTAATCGATCAGGCGAATCTCGGGACGCTGCGCTAGCGCCTTGGTCATCGGTGCATCGAGGCTATCGGCGGCGAGGGCGACCAGCCACGGGTCGAAGCCCGCCTCCTCGAGCACCTCCTGCGCCACCTGCACGGTAAGCGCCAACGGCAGCACGGTTGCCGGATGCGGCTTGACCACGACCGGATTACCGGTCACCAGGCTCGCGAACAAGCCCGGGTAACCGTTCCAGGTCGGAAAAGTCGAAACCCCAATTAGCAGCGCAAGGCCGCGCGGGACCACGTGAAAGCGCTTGTCCATCCGCAGCGGCTCGTGTTTGCCCTGGGGCTTGATCCAGCGGCTCTCCCGCGGAATTCGGCTCATCGCCTCATAGGCGTAGGCAATCGCCTCGAGCCCCCTATCCTGGGCATGGGTCGCGCCGGCCTGAAAGGCCATGACGAAGCCCTGCCCCGTGGTATGCATGACCGCATGCCCGAGCTCGAAGCTGCGCTTGTTCAGTCGCTCCAGTATCTCCAGACAGACACCGGCCCGAACTTCGGCACCGGCATCGCGCCAGGCCGGCAACGAGGCCTGCATGGCCGGGAGGAGCTGATCGAGGTCGCTTTTTGGGTATCGCACGCCCAGAGCGAAGCCATACGGTGAAACCTCGTCGCCGATCTCGGCCACGCGGCCCGGTTGCCGCAGCGCCAAGCGCGCGTTCAGACGGCCCTCGAAGGACGCTTGGCCTGAGGCGGCCGCCTCCTCGCCATAGATTTTGCCGCTTGGCACTTCGGGATATGGACTCCAGTAGTCACGTCGGAGCGTGGTTTCAATGGCCTGCTCCAGGGTAGTGCGGTGCTTGGTAAAGAAATCCTGGCTCATTGCGCCTCCTCGACTTACCGCTCAGCCGGCTGGGACTCAGCTCCTACTTGCAATATTGATAAGCTTATAACCGATGTCAATCCGGTTTCTGTATTCTGTTGGCAAGCGTTGAGGATACTGATGCCATGAACTATCAGACCGTCGAATTTGCGAACGCAAACGGTGTGGCAACTCTAGTACTGAACCGACCCCAGAGCCTGAACAGCTTCACCGCCGAAATGCATGCCGAGATCCGTGATGCGCTTGGGCGCATCGAGGGCGACACGGCCGTGCGCTGCCTGCTCATCAGCGGGCGCGGCCGCGCCTTCTGCGCCGGCCAGTTTCTCACCGAGCACGATGTCGCCCAACGCGAGCAGCCCCCCGACCTCGGCGAGCCTCTCGAGCGGAACTACAATCCGCTGATCCGCAAGCTGCGTTCACTGCGGTTGCCGGTGGTTTGCGCGGTCAACGGCGTTGCCGCCGGCGCCGGTGCCAACTTGGCGCTCGCCTGTGACATCGTGCTCGCCGCGCGTTCGGCAAGCTTCATTCAGGCCTTCTGCAAACTTGGTCTGGTACCCGATACCGGCGGCAGCTGGCATCTGCCCCGCCTGGTGGGTCACGCCCGCGCCATGGCGCTGGCCATGCTGGGAGAGCGAATCACGGCGGAGCAGGCCGAGCAATGGGGCATGATCTGGAAATGCGTCGATGACGCGCAGCTCATGGAGCAGGCCGACACACTCGCTCGGCATCTTGCCACGCAGCCGACGCAAGGTCTTGTGCTCATCAAGCGCGCCCTCAATGCCACCTGGCATAACAGTTTGGATGCGCAGCTCGACCTCGAGCGCGACTTGCAGCGGGAGGCGGGGTGCACGGATGATTACCGCGAAGGTATCGCGGCCTTCATGGCCAAGCGCGAGCCGCGTTTCCTGGGGCGCTGATGTGAGCGCGTTGCCGCACACGGCGGCTGTCGGCGTGGTTGGCGCCGGCACCATGGGCGCGGGCATCGCTCAAGTCGCGGCCGCGGCCGGGCACCCGGTTTTGCTTTTCGATCTGCGAGCCGATGCCTTGAGCGCTGCGTTGGATCGTACCCGCCAGGGACTCGAGCGGCTCGTCGGCCGCGGCAAGCTGAGTCAGAACGCCGTGGACGCGCTGCTCGGGCGAATTCGGCCCGTCGAGCGGCTGGAGGACCTGGCCCCGGCTGCCCTGGTCATCGAGGCGATCAGCGAGGAACTGGACAGCAAACGCCGCCTCTTCGAGCAGATCGAGGGGATCTGCGGCGAGCACACCATCCTGGCGAGCAACACCTCGTCGCTCTCCATCACCGCGCTTGCGGCAACACTGCGCCACCCCGAGCGTTTGATCGGAATGCACTTTTTCAATCCAGCTCCGGTTCTCAAGCTGATCGAGGTGGTGAGTGGGCTCGCCACGGCGCCGGCCGTGGCCGATTGCATCCACGCAAGCGCTGTGCGCTGGGGCAAGCAGCCGGTACGGGCACGCTCCACCCCGGGCTTCATCGTCAATCGCATCGCCCGGCCCTACTATGCCGAGGCGCTGCGCGTGCTGGAGGCGGGCGGGGCCGATGTCGCCACCATCGACGCCGCTTTGAAGGAGGCCGGCGGTTTTCGCATGGGGCCGTTCGAGCTGATGGATTTGATCGGCCAAGACATCAACTTCGCGGTCTCCCGCTCCGTGTTCGATGCCTACTTCCATGATCCGCGCTACCGCCCCTCTCGGCTCCAGCAGGAGCTTATCGAGGCGGGGCGGCTCGGGCGCAAGAGCGGGCGCGGCTTCTACGATTATCACCCCGGCAGCGCCCAGCCAGTGGCGCGCGAGGCGCGTCCGGGTCCCGCGCCCACACAGGTCAGCGTTTATGGCGACCTGGGCCCCGCCGAAGCGCTGGTGGCGGCGCTCGCGGGCGCGGAGATCGCCGTTCAACGCACCATGATCGGTCCCGGTTTCATCGTTGTACCGGGCGCGACGTTGGCTCTCACTGACGGGCGCAGCGCCACCCGGCGTGCCGCCGAGGAGGGCATCGCGGATCTGGTGCTCTTCGACCTGGCGTTGGATTTCGCGAAGGCGAGCCGCATCGTGATCGCGGCCGCCGATCAGGCTCCGGCGCCTGCAATCGAAGCGGCTGCCGGGCTCTTTCAGGCACTTGGCAAAGCGGTCTCCGTAATCGACGACAGCCCCGGACTCATCATTTTGCGCACCGTGTGCATGCTCGCTAATGCCGCGGCCGCGGCGGTGGGCGAGGGCGTGTGCAGCGCCGCCGATTGCGATACCGCCATGCGCGGCGGGGTCAACTATCCGCTCGGCCCATTGGCCTGGGCCGATGCCATCGGGCTCACGCGCGTCGCCACCGCGCTCGATCATCTATATGAGTGCTATGGAGACGAGCGCTACCGGGCGGCACCGCTGTTGCGCCGCAAGCTCTATGGAGGCAGACGATTCCATGAGTGATCCTACGCAACGGGCGTTGCCCGCCCAAGAAGTTGCAGCGGCCTGCGCACGGGTTCTCTGGGAGGGCGATCCGGCATCGCGCGCGCTCGGGATGGTGATCGAGGAGGTGCGCCCTGGCTACGCGCGGCTGTCCATGCCGGTGCGCGCGGATATGGTCAACGGCCATCGTAATTGCCATGGGGGCTTTATCTTTACCTTGGCCGATTCCGCCTTCGCCTTCGCCTGCAACTCGGCCAATCACGTCACGGTGGCCGCCGGCGCGAGCATCGATTTCATCGCCCCGGCCAAGCTTGGTGACGTGCTCACCGCCAGCGCCGAGGTGCAGGCCGGCGTGGGGCGCACGGGTATCTATGACATGCGGGTAGACAATCAGGCCGGCGAGCCGATTGCCCTGATTCGAAGCCGCTCGCGCCAACTCAAGGAGCAACTGATACCGGGGCTGGAGGTGGCGCGATGAGTGAGGCCTACATCGTCGATGCCCTGCGCACCCCGTTTGGCCGTTATGGCGGCGCGCTGGCAGCGGTCCGCGCCGATGACCTCGCGAGCATTCCCATCCGGGCCCTCATGCAGCGCAATCCCACGGTAGACTGGAGTGCGCTGGATGATGTGGTCTACGGCTGCGCCAATCAGGCGGGCGAGGATAACCGCAACGTCGCCCGCATGGCGGCGCTACTGGCTGGGTTGCCGGTAGAGGTGGCCGCCACCACGATCAATCGTCTCTGCGGCTCCAGCATGGATGCCATCGGCAGCGCCGCGCGCGCGATCCGCTGCGGCGAGGCCGAGCTGATGATTGCCGGCGGCGTGGAATCCATGTCGCGGGCGCCGTTCGTCATCGGCAAGGCAGAAAGCGCCTTCTCCCGCAAGGCGCAGATCCATGACACCACCCTTGGCTGGCGCTTCGTCAATCCGCTGCTGCACGAGCGCTACGGCATCGACTCCATGCCAGAGACAGCGGAGAACATCGCCGAGGCGTTTCGGATCAGCCGTGTGGATCAGGATGCCTTTGCGCTGCGCAGTCAGCAGCGGGCTAAAGCCGCGCAGGAGGCGGGCCGCCTCGCCGAGGAGATCAACGCGGTTTGCATCCCGCAACGAAGCGGCGCGCCAGTGACGGTGGATACCGATGAGCAGCCGCGGCCCGATACCACCCTGGAGGCGCTTGCCGAGCTGCGGGCCCCGTTTCGCGCGGCGGGCGGCACCGTCACCGCCGGTAATGCCTCGGGAATCAACGACGGCGCGGGCGCGTTGCTGCTCGCCTCCGAGGCGGCGCTCGGGCGCTATCGGCTCACGCCCCGAGCGCGGGTGCTCGGCACGGCCGTGGCCGGGGTGGCGCCGCGGATCATGGGCATGGGGCCGGTGCCCGCAATCCGCAAGCTGCTGGCACGCTGCGGCTTGCGGCTTGCGGATATCGAGCTCATCGAGCTCAACGAGGCATTCGCCGCGCAGGCTCTGGCCGTGCTGCGCGAGCTCGGCCTCCCGGATCATGCCGAGCACGTCAACCCCAACGGCGGCGCCATCGCCCTAGGCCACCCGCTGGGCGCAAGCGGCGCGCGGCTGGTGACGAGCGCCGTCTACCAGTTGCGGCGCGGCGGCGCCCGCTACGCCCTGTGCACGATGTGCATTGGTGTGGGGCAGGGGATTGCCACCTTGATCGCGCGTGTCTGAGTGCCGCCCCCTTGCTCTGTGCGGCAGGCATGCATTCTCATAAAAGCCCTGCCTGCACCGCCGCACAGCGTGCCGCACCGAGCAGCGCGGCCTGGCTGTTCATGATCACGCACACGGGCATCCCCTGCAGCAGCTCTCCCATGCGGCCCTGTCGGTAAACGCCTTCATGAATACTGAACCCTTGCGCTTTTCGATGATCCGCGGCGCGATGCTCCCGCCCAGGTAGTGGCTGGCTCCCCGCTTTGACTCATGTGTCGTTGGCAAAGGCTGGCCGTTGCGGTCAGCGTATCGCCGAGCCTATAATTGTCCTACGAAATGTTACTCAATCGTCCTTCAATAGGTGCAGCCATGGATTTCGTAACACTGCGCGAATTCCGCACCCAACCCGGCAAGATCTGGGAGAAGTTAACCAAGCAGCACGAGTTGGTCGTGACCCGCAATGGCAAGCCATTTGCCCTGCTGACTGAGACCTCACCCACGAGCCTCGATGAAGATTTGGCCCATCTGCGTCGCGCCCGCTTCGGCCGGGCACTTACCGTGATCCGCGACCAGGCCAAGGCGCGCGGGCTGGACAAGCTCTCGACCGAGGACGTCAACGCACTGATCCGCGATGCCAGGGAAGCGCGGCGTGAAACGGGCGGTACTTGATACCAATGTTCTCGTCTCGGGATTGCTGAGCCCCCATGGACCGCCCGCCGCGTTGTTGAACGAGGTCGCCGCGAACAATCTCACGCCCGTCTATTCCGAGCCCATATTCGAGGAGTATGCGGAGGTGCTGATTCGGCCATCCTTGCACTTGGATCCAGATGCCGTTCTACGATGGCTCGCGTTGTTTGGTGATGTGGCCGAGTATGTCTCGCCGAGCAACGATTGTTTGGCTGGGATTGACCCAGCGGAGTTTCCCGACCTAGACGACTTGCCAT
>JAKDMQ010000018.1 GCA_030452265.1 Nitrococcus sp. | reverse complement strand
CCAGCTCGACCCGATCTGGGTCTATTTCAACGTCAGCGAGCGCGACGTGCTGCGCATCAAGCAATCGCTGCGCCGGCGTGGCATCACATATACCGAAACGCCGCCCGTTATGGTCGAGGTCGGTCTGCCGAGCGAAACCGGTTACCCGCACCAAGGCAAGCTCGACTACATCGCGCCGCAAATCGACACCGGTACCGGGACGCTGAGCGCACGCGCCGTGCTCGACAACGCCGACCGGGCCTGTTCGTGCGCGTGCGCGTTGCGGTCGGCAAGCGCGGCTCGGCTCTGCTCGTTCCCGAGAAGGCGCTTGGCACCGAGCAGGGCGGCCATGACCTCTTGACCGTCAATGCCAAGGATGTGGTCGAGCAGCATTCCGTCAAGCTCGGGCCGTCTGTCGGCGCGATGCGTGTCATCGAGGAGGGCATCGGAGCCGACGACCGCGTGGTGGTGAGCGGGACACAGCGCGCGATTCCTGGCGCCAAGGTGGCGCCCCAGCCGGCGGGTGCAAAGGCGGCGCCGGAGCAGACCGCCGCCAAGGCGCCGGCCGCGGTCTCGGATGCCACCGCGACTCCGTCCGCCGACAACGGCGAAGCGGCGGGCGCCCAAGCGCCGGCGAAGCACTGAGCGGTGCGCACGCGATGATCTCCCGTTTCTGCATCGAGCGCCCGGTCTTCGCCAACGTCATCGCAATGATCATGCTGCTCTTGGGCGGCGTGGCGCTGCTCAATCTGCCGGTGGCTCAATACCCGCCGATCACGCCGCCGACCGTGCAGGTCACCACCCGTTATCCCGGCGCGAGCGCGCGCACCGTCGTCGACACCGTGGCGCTGCCAATCGAGCAACAGGTCCAGGCGCAGGGGGTGACAACGGCCAAGCGTTCCGCGTCGATCCTGGAGATTATTACCCTGACCTCTCCAGACGGCCGCTATGACAGCCTGTTTCTCAGCAATTACGCGACCATCAACCTCAAGGACGCGATCTCGCGCCTGCCTGGAATCGGCAGCGTCACGATCTTCGGCGCCGCCCAGTATGCCATGCGCATCTGGCTCGACCCGGACGCTCTGCAGGCGCGGGGCTTCGTGCCGAGCGACGTGATTCAAGCGGTGCAGCAGCAGAACGAGCAGGTCACCGCGGGCCAGGTCGGCATGCCGCCAGCACTCGCGGGGCAAGCGTTCCAGTACACCGTCAATATGCGCGGGCGGATCGCCCAGGCGGCCGAGTTCGAGGACATCATCGTCAAGGCCGACGCGGGCCAGGGCGGGAGGATCACGCGCGTGCGCGACATCGCCCGGGTCGAGCACGGGGCGCAGAGCTATAACCAGATCTTCCGGGTGGACGGCCAACCGTCGGCCGGCCTCGCGATCTCCCAACTGCCGGAAGCCAATGCGCTCGACGTCGCAACCGAGGTCGCTGCCACCATGGAGCGCATGAGCAAGTCGTTCCCGCAGGGCGTGACCTACGCTATCCCGATCGCCGGCATCTCCGCGCTCGATAACAACGCGACCTTAGCGAACGCCGGCGTGGCCTACGTGATCCTCAAGGACTGGAGCGAACGCGGCCCCAAGGAGGGCTTGCTGGCGCTTTACACAGGCCTGCAAGCGGCGCTTGAGGGCCTGCCGGACGGGGATGGAATTGTACTGCCACCGCCGGCGATTCAGGGCATCGGCAATGCCAGCGGCTTCACCATGCAGGTCGAACTGCGTGACAACAGCTTCGATCTGGCCAAGCTCGAGAACGCCACCCAGGCGATGGTCAAGGCCGCTGATACCCAGTCCGGACTACGGCATCTGAGCAGCTCGTTCCGGGCGGAGGTGCCGCAGCTTTTCGTCGACATCGACCAGGTCGCCGCCGAAACCCTGCAGGTGCCGGTCGGGGCGGTGTTCGACGTAATCGAGATCTATCTTGGCTCGACCTACATCGGCCAACTCAACCGCTTCGGGCGCACGTCCCAGGTCTATGCCCAGGCCGATGTGACGGATCGCGCTGATCCCGAGGCAATCCGCAGGCGTAGGGTTCGGAATGCGGGCGGGGACATGGTGCCCGTCGGGGCCTTCGCCGAAGTACACTCCGTCACCGGCCCCTCGCTGATCAGCCTCTACAACCTTTACCCGACCGCTACCATCCAGGGCACCGCCGCGCCCGGCTTCAGCTCCGGCCAGGCGCTGGCGCTCATGGAGCAGATCGCCGCGCGCACGCTTCCGCCCGGTATGGGCTACGAGTGGACGGCTATGTCCTTCCAGGAGAAGCAGGTCGGCGCCCAGGCCTACTACGTCTTCGCCCTGGCGCTCACGCTTGTCTGGCTCGTGCTGGCCGCGCAGTATGAGAGCTGGACCGCTCCGGGTGCCGTCACACTCGCCGTGCCGCTCGCACTGTTGGGTACGGTTGCCACCCTCAGTGCGCTCGGGGTCGCCAACAATCTGTACGTCCAGATCGGCCTCGTATTGCTGATCGCGCTTGGCAGCAAGAATGCCATCCTGATCGTGGAATACGCGCGCGAGCTTGCCGGCAAATCGATCCACGAGGCCGCAGTCGAGGCGGCACGCCGGCGTTTCCGACCAATCCTGATGACCTCGTTTGCTTTCATCCTGGGCGTCCTGCCGCTGGTGCTCGCCAGCGGCGCCGGCGCCAACTCCCGCAAGTCGATCGGCATTACCGTGTTCAGCGGCATGCTCGCCTCGACCTGCCTCGCCCTCCTATTCGTGCCGTCGCTGTTCGTCGTGCTGCGGCGCTTTGACGAATGGCGCCTGGCGCGTAAGACCGCTCGCAAGGGGTGACGGGGCCGCTGGGGGCCGGAGCCGAGTCGTGTCGATACGCGCCTGGCGCACGCAAACGATCCTACCTGCCGTTCGATCCGCTCGGCAGGGCCGCTACGCGACGCCCCGCGAGTGAAAACTCATGCCTGCCCGCGAGCCCCATGCCTTCCATGAAGCCACGCACCGCTCAGCTCTTCGTGCAAGCGAATTTGATGTAGATGAAGTTCTCGTCGCTGGCCATCACGTTACGGCCCAAGAATCCACCCGGTTCCAGATTGAGCTGGCCGCGGGCGCCCTGTCTCAGGATTCGGTAATATCCGTTGCAGGCGTCATACATCTGGCGCTTGGCATCCTGCTCGCGCGCTGCCACATCCGCCGGGCTGCCATCGGCAAGATAGCGCACCAGCCCAAAATCCGGCCCGCCGGTAGGGCCATACGGGCCGCCCGGCTTGGCCAGCATATCGGCCGTCGTGGTGGTGCAGCCCACGATGACCCAGCACGCCGCAAAAGCCGCTAGCATACGAATGATGGTTGTCATTTGGATTCTCCCGCTTGAGGGTTGTCGCACGGAGTTCAGGAAGGATTACTGCCGGCGTAGTGCAAGCCAGTGAGCACCGCCAGCCCGATGATCGGCCGGCTGCGAAGCGCGGAGTCAGGATTGAGCCGATCGACTTTCGGCTTACCGGCCATGCCCTTGCGATCGTCCGCCGGGAAAAGCGGCTCCTTGAGCCAGACGACGTGGCCGCTGTAGACACCCTGCGCATCGCCAGTATCAGCCGAAAAGGCCGCGACCGAAATGCCGAGGGCGGCAAAGAACACGCTGAGAATCGATACACGCATTCCTTCTCCTCCACCTGTAGTCGTATGGCCAGCTGCACTCGCCAATTCCGGGGAGCCCAGCCCACCCGGAACACGCAGTCGGCGGAAAACAAGATGTTTCGCCTTGTTTAATACGTGCAGTTTTGTGCAAAGGCACTACCATGACTGGGCGCTCGCGCTCGATTATATCTCGGCTATCCACTCTTGCATCACTGCTTTTGCCGACAAGAGGATAGCGCCATTTGTCGATGCAATCATTTGGGGCTCTACTGCGGAATCGGCGATGTGTGGCATAGCGGGTATTTACCAATACGATGGCCAAGTATCGCTGGAACGCCTGCGCACCGCGACGCAACGGCTTACCCACCGCGGCCCGGAAGACGAGGGGTTCTGGACCGACGGTCCGCTTGGCCTCGGCCACACCCGGCTTCGCATCATCGACCTCGAAGGCGGCCATCAGCCGCTCGTCACCGACGACGGCGCCCTGGTGCTGGTGGCCAACGGCGAGATCTACAACCACGTGGAACTGCGCGCCGCGCTGGAGGCACGTGGCCACCGCTTCGCCACCCGCTCCGACTGCGAGGTGTTGCTTCACGCCTACCGCGAGCACGGCGACGACTTTCTCAGCGAGGTCTGTGGTATGTTCGCCTTCGCGCTCTGGGACGGCCGTCGCCGGCGGCTACTGCTCGCGCGTGATCGGCTCGGCATCAAGCCGTTGTTCCTGCGCCGGCTGCGGAACGGGCTCGCCTTCGCCTCCGAGCTAAAAGCGCTGCGCCCGCTGGGCGGCCGACCGGAGGTCGATCCTACCGCCCTGGTGAATTACCTGGCCCATCAGTTCTGCGGCGGGCGGCGCACGCTGTGGGCGGACACTGAGCGGTTACTGCCCGGCGAGCTGGTGAGCATCGAGCGCGGCCGGGTCACGCAGCGCCGGCGCTACTGGGACGCCCGCCACATAGAGACCCAGGAGACGGACTTCGACACGGCCGCCGCGGAATTCGACACCCTCTTCGATTGTGTCCTGCGCCAGCACCTGCGCGCCGACGTGCCCATCGGCCTGTTCCTCTCTGGCGGCGTGGACTCCGGCGTGCTCGCCGCGCGGCTGCGGCCTCTCCACGACGAGCCGCTCGAGGGCTACTCGGTAGGCTTCGGTGGCGCCGGCTTCCGCGATGAGCTGCCGCACGCCGAGGCAACGGCCGATCGGCTCGGCATCCCACTGCACCGCGTGCGCCCGCACGCTGAGGAGCTGTTGCGCGCCCTGCCGCGCAGTATCTGGGCTGCTGATGAGCTGATGCGTGACTACGCCAACCCGCCGACGTTGCTGCTCGCCCAGGCGAGCGCTGGGCGGCACAAGGTAGTGTTCTCCGGCGAGGGTGGTGACGAGGTTTTCGCCGGTTACCGGCGCTTCACGCCAAACCCTCTGGAGCGAACGCTCCAATGGCTGCTCACCCCCAGCAATGGCGGCCATCGCACCAGCCAGGCGGTGGCACGAGCGCAGCGCCGCAAGCTCTACGCCGATGCGCTGCTGGCCGCGGCGCCCACGGCGGGCGCGATGTTCCGCGAAGCTTGGCAGGCAACGCCCGCGGCCTGGTCAGAGCTGCAGCGACGCCAGTACGTGGAGCTGACGACCGCACTGCCGGACAACTTGCTGGTGAAGGTCGACCGTATGCTGATGCAGCACGGCGTCGAGGGCCGGGTGCCATTCCTGGATCACCGGGTGGTTGAGTTTGGCCTCAGCCTGCCCGACCGGCTCAAGGTTCGGGATGGCCACGGCAAGTGGTTCCTGAAGCAGTGGGCGGCGCGTTTTCTCGACCGCGATGCTCTGTTCGCGCCCAAACGCGGCTTCCATGTACCGTTGCGCCAGGGGTTCGGCGACTCTGCCCTGCAACGCCTGGCAGGCGTGCTGCCGAGTCACCCGGGGATCCGGGCCTGGTTCCGGCCGCGGGGTGTACGCGCGCGGCTCGAGACCGACAGCCGCGCCGGCGAGCTAAGCCGCATCGGCTTCGCGTTGCTGGAATTCGCGCTCTGGCACCAGCTCTTCATAGACGGCGACGGTGGCGCGCCCCCCGCCGGCGTCGATGCGGTTGCGCTGCTGGAGCAGGCATGAGTGCGCCCGCCCGGCTCGCTGTCTTTTTCGCCTTCTCTGGCGCCGGCGGGGTAGAACGCATGATGCTCAACCTGCTCGGCGGCATTCGCGCCGCCCGACCGGCGCTGACGGTGGATCTCCTCGCGGTCAAAGCGCATAACCTGCCGCGGGAGCGGCTGCCGGAGGGTGTCACGCTGGTGGATCTCGGAGTGCGCCACAGCACCCTCGCGGCACTGGCGCTGGCGCGCTATCTGCGCGGCTGCCGCCCCAATGCGCTGCTAGCGGCCAAGGACCGCGCCATCCGCAGCGCCGTGCTGGCGCGCGGCCTGTCTGGCGTGGACACCCGCCTGGTTGGGCGGCTCGGCACCAACTTCAGCGCGGCGCTGGATTCGCGCAGCGCGGCGGCCCGCCTACTCCGGCGCCTGCCGATGCGCCGGTGTTATCGGCGGCTAGACAGGGTGGTGGCGGTTTCCGAGGGAGTGGCCGAGGATACCCGCCGCATCACCGAGCTGCCGGCCTCGAAGGTCACGGTGATCCGCAACCCGGTAATCACCGCTGCGCTGGCACGCCTCGCCGCCGAGCCAGTGATGCATCCCTGGCTATGCAGCCCAACTGCCCCGGTGATACTCGGCGCGGGTCGGCTGACCCGGCAAAAGGATTTCCCGACTTTAATCCACGCCTTCGCGCGGCTGCGCCGCGAGCGCCCGGCAAAGCTGGTGATCCTTGGGGAAGGCAAGGATCGCCGCGCGCTGCAGGCGCTGACGGCGGAGCTGGGCATCGGGGCGGATGTCGATCTGGTCGGTCATGTATCCAACCCCTATGCCTGGATGGCGAAGGCGGACCTGTTTGTGCTCTCCTCGATCTGGGAAGGCTCACCCAACGTGCTCACGGAGGCCATGGCCTGCGGTACGCCCGCGCTCGCTACCGACTGCCCGAGCGGTCCGCGCGAGCTTTTCGCCGACGGCCGCTACGGGCTGCTGGTAGCGCTGGGCGACGCTGCCGCCATGGCAACCGCGATGAGCCAGGTGCTCGATAGCCCGCCGCCAGCGGGAGAGCTGCGTGAAGCGGTGAGGGAGTATTCCGTCGAGGTGAGCGCGGAATGTTATCTGCAGGTGCTGGGGCTCTAGAGGAAGCCGGCACATCGGGGGCACTGTCAACGCCGCTCTAGCACAGTCATGCGAATTTCCTTACGGAAAGTCTCAGAGTCCCTAATCCACGAATTGTAAAGGCAGGGCGCGATATCCAGCGCCTCTTCAAATACATCATCCGACGCGGCTGCAAGCCAATGCAGCGCCAGCAAATGATCAATTATTTCGACGAGTAAATAACCTGACAGAGGATTTTCCCGCGCGGTGACAGGGACCGAAACTACTCTCCCTCCACTACACATCGTCTCCATGAAAAGAGACAGCTCGCCACCGTAAAAGGGTAGTTTGTCCAAAGAGATATTCTTGCACCTTGCCGCGGAGAAGGCATGCAGCCCACTCTGAATATCAAAGGCGTGGAAAGCTGCTGTATCCGCAATCCCCAATAGTACTAAGGCAACGGTGTTGAAGTACGCCTCTACATACGAGCGCGAGTCACTCGTAGCCTGATCTGTTGCACTCAACCTAATCAAATCTCGCCGGCCAATGACATGATCAGCGACCCCTTCCATTATTGGCACGGCCAATGAGGGAATCTCGGCGCCTGAAAATGCACCATCGCCATCAAAGACTACAATCCAGTCTTCCTCTCCGGATAGAAGCTTCAGCCCCGCGGCGAACGCCGGCCACTTCCCAAGCCGTTGCGAAAACTCCAGCGTTTGAATGCCGCGACTTTCCGCTAAGGATCGGAAAGTTAGAAGGATATCCGGCTCGGCTTGCGCGACGACAATTACACGACAGTCCATTGGCGGCAATGTATCCAGGGCTGCTTCAAGGCGATCGAGTGAGGTCATTTGCGGCATGTATGCAGGAACAACCACGGCGCCAGGGGCTTTGCTTCCATCCTTCTTAATAGACATTGCTCGACCGCTCTCAATCCACCACTGATCATGCAGCTTGATATCTATCGGCAACATCCAACTGACTGGCCGACCCGTCCTGCCGACCGCATTTCCGCGGCGCTCGCGCAGCCGACAGCACGAACGGCAAAGCCCCCGGATCGCCGGGGGCTTCAGATGTGTTGTTAGGTGCTTACCAAAAACGCCGAGCGGCGCCAGCCTCCGTCATCATCCTCGCAAGTGTGGAGGAGATCGGCCGGCGACGGTGATTGTCATGGGCGCGTCAGTTATGGCTTGTCGTCAAGAGGCTTCTTACCGGCCGATAAGCTACCCTATCTTCCCCGCCTTGACACGTTACTACGGTATGCACCTCGCCTTGGCGGATTTCCCACGCCGCGCACTCCGCCGTATCGAGCGAGGCCACCAGCCGGGGCATATCGCTTGCGCAGCCGGTGAGCAGTAGCAGGCATGCCAGGATCGCCGTTTTCATGATTCGTCCCCCTCCGTGAGTTACTGCCAGGCTCGCCACTTCCCAGGCGCCCGCGAAACCCTTTCGATCATTCCTATTGATGGCCATGAGTCCGTTCCCCCATTCCATGGTTCCCTATCGAGGCGCAGCTAAGCTCGCCACAATATGGTAGCGAGCATGTTTTATGCCACGGATCGAATACGCCGAGGGGGGATCTCTATACCTCCTTGTTTTTCCGGTGTTTCCTCTTGTGCGCATTAAAGTGTCTCGGTGGCTGGCTGGAGGCTGCTGTAAAAAATGCTGACATCGGGGTATATGGGATTGTAGGGGACGTACCACATTGTTAGTGCGTCAAGCGGTCTAGAGCGGCCCCGGCCACTCGTTCCGGTTCCGCGGCTGCCCTGATTGGCGTTGCGGCGCCTACCGCCTCGATCGTCTCTCGAACAAGTCGGTAGCGAAAAATTCTACAGTAGGCAACATGGGGCGCAGGCGAGGCCTGCCGTCAGGTCTACAGCCTCATCTTTGTCAAGGGTGGATACGCGCCATACATTCTCCTCGGATGGTCCAAGCAGCGCTAGCGCCGGAAATCACCCGAACGCTCCGGTTGATATACAACTTTCACAATACAAACTTGGAGCGATCCACCCCCGGGTCTCGGCCAGGAGATCTCGTCGCCCTCGCGTAAGCCAAGCAGCGCACTGCCAACGGGTGCAAGTATGGATATTTTATCCACGCTGCCGTCAATATCGCTCGGATAGACGAGGCTCAATGAGAACTCCCTGTTGGATGGCTGCATACGGAAGACCACAGTTGAGTTCATTGTAACGACATCGGGAGGCATTTCCTCAGGTGCCACAATATTGGCTCGGTCCAGCTCGGTTTGAAGCTCTTCGCCGTTAGGCAGGAGGTTGTCGTCAAGTGAGGCAAGAAGTTTTTCGAGTCGCACCACATCGAGTGATGATATTGTGACGGGCGGTCTTTGTGCCATTGTGAATTGACCTCTTTACGTAACTCTTGGTGGTGTTGCCCAACGGACTAGCGCCATGCGGTACACCGGGGAAGGGCTCGGTACCCGGCCTCCGATGGGCATATCATTACTGGTTCATTGGCGCCGCGCGCCCTACCGTGGCTGAGCGAAAACGCCAGAGCCGATCGAAGCCTCACCCCGTAGGCGGGCAGCTTCATTACTGATCGCGATTCAGACGGCCTATGCCACCGGCGGGCACAAACTCGCAAGAATCGGGGCGCATGTTCAATTGCGTGTAAGGCAATCATCCAAATTGGCAGAGCTCGCTTGCGTGCAGCATGAAGCATGAAAGACGCACCCCCGCGCTTGCCTGGAGGTATTCGATGTTAGCGGAGGACACTTCCCCGGGGCGCGCTTACTCCGCCCACAGCGCGTGGAGAGAAAAGGTCACGGACTCAAACGGACTGCCGATTTCCATGGCAACGCGTCACCATAATGCCTAATCTCAGGCTCGCCGTCAGAGCGGCAAGAACGGATTGTCAATAACCAGCCCATCGATGCTTTGCCCGGCCTGCATATCCTCGGTGAACAGGCGCGTACAACCCGCGTCCAGAGCCGCCGCTATGATCAGGCTGTCATAAAATCCATACTGGTAGCGTCCCTGAATATCAATGCTGGTCTGATAAAGCCCATTACTCGGCATCACGCGCCAAAGGGGCCGCATCACCTTTTGCAGAAAATATTGGCTGTCCGGAACGGTTACTGGCGAGGGGAGTTTGCAAAGCATCACGTTCAGCGTTTCCTGCACCACCTGATAGCTGATAACCCCGGTGCGAGTGCTCAACGCATTGTTCACCAACCGTTGCGCGATACCCCGTTTGTGATCGTCAGTCTCGTCAAACAGATACACGAAGACATTGGAGTCGATGAACTCACCGCTCATTCAATTCGTCCCGGCTAAACTTTCGTCCGCCGGTGCGAACATAGCCTTGCAGTCTTTCGATTACTTCCCGTGCGTGGGCGGCCTGACCTTGTTGGCCCGTGTAATCCGCCAACCAGCGCCGAAATTCGGCATTGAGCGTGGTATGCTCCGCACGCGCGCGCTTCCGCGCGGCTTCGATCAAACGCTCATCCGCGCTCAGCGTGACATTCTTCATGGCCGCACCATTTTAGTGTACACAGGTTTAGTGTAACCGAGCGGTTTTGGAGTTGCAATCAACGAGTGTGTCGGCTTGTATCCAGCAACGAGCAGGGCGGCGCGTGCGTAAGCCAATGCGCCGAGGCGAGAAGGGACCCTGTCACCGCTGCAGGCATTGGCCAAGGGCCAGAGCGCTGCGGCTGCGGCTCATAAACGATACCCGCCTGGCGTGCTTGGAGGAGCAATCACACCGGCGTTGCCTGCGAAGCATTCTGAATCACGATTCTCGGATTCGGATTCTGCCCGGAACCGGAAGACCTCGCTCAATCAGCAGTTCGACGTGCTCCTTCATCCCCCATTTAGCCTTGTACAAGCAATCCTCGACGGAACGGAACCCGTTCTGCTCAAGGAGGTCAACCAACCCGGTGAACTTCACTTGAGCTGGGCAACGTTGCCTCTCTTCGGTGTGACGTCTTTCGGCTCCGTTTCGCGCAGGAAGCTCGGCGAAACGTTCCAGCGCTGCCCGTCATCGGTAATAACCGTGACGGTCCTTTTATTATACTTCACGAGCGTGCCGACGACCGTTTCGCCCCTACCAGAAATGAACGAGACTTGTTGCCCAATACTGAATCGCAGCATGGCGCCGTGGGCCCGCATTTGAGCCAAGAAGCGAAGCCTTTCCACGACGCGATGATTCAAGTCAATCAACTCCCGCTCAGTCAGTTTGTCGATATCGATATTCATGCACAGACGCCTTACTGCAGCTATAGAAGTCATGGCTCGATGTTCGGTCTTGCTGGGGGCAAGTCGGCCCCTGCTTGTATCTGTTCGTCGGTGTATAGGGTGTATAGAACAGAGGAGCGCGCGCTCACTCCGCCCACAGCGCGGCGAGAGAAAAGGGCACGGACTCGAACGGCTCCGCGGCCACACCGGCTTCATCGACGAAGCCCCCCAGCAGAAGCCATTGGCTATCGCTGAGCCTGAAGGCTTCCAGGGTGCGAGCGTCGGGGTCAACCAGCCAACAGTGGGCCACGCCATTGACCGCATAGCAGGGCATCTTCGACATGCGATCGACCTTCGCCGTGGCCGGTGAGAGGATCTCGCAGACCCAGTCCGGGGCGAGCTCGAACCAGGCGGTCTCCGGCAATTTCGGCATCTGCTCGCGCCGCCAGCCGGCGAGATCCGGAACGAGAATATCCGCGCCCAGATGCAGCTCGGGCTCATCCAATATCCACCAGCCGCCGGGGCCGCCACGGCCGCGGTGGAATGGACTGCCGATCTCGATGCCGATTGCCGATGAGGCCACCGCATGCCGCGGCGCCGGTCGCGGATGGGTATATAGCTTGCCCTCGATAATCTCCCCCACCACGTTATCGGGGAGTGAGAAGAGGTCTTCATAGCGAGCGTGGCGCTGTCGTGGGATAACCATCAGGTGTCCATTGCGTGTACTTGCGAGCCCTGTGTGCTTCTCGCCCAGCCCGCCATAGGATTGTCAACCGGACCGTTTGCTCAAGGGTACTACGCTGCCTGCGTCCGCCGATACATTTATTGGGGGCTTCGAGTAACTCTCGAATTCCGTCGCTTGAGAGCATCGCGCGCGACCACGCTGAGCGCGATTCAGCGATTCAGGCGGCCTATGGCACCCGCGGATTCACGCTCGCGGAAATTGGAGCGAATTTTCAGTTGCATGTATCGATCATCAGCCGAATAGCCAGAGGGCGTTTGGGTGCAGCGTGAAAAGTCGAACACGCGACCCGGATCGCGCGCTGGAGAATCCACTCGTGGGTATATCAGGGAACCGAGTATCGCCACACCTTGTAGTTTTGTATCCGAAGCGATACGTTTATGGACGTGAAGCAATTCCACCGTACCGCCGAATTTGATGCTTGGCTGTCCGGCCTCAAGGACAAGATCGGCAAGGCTCGCATCATCCATCGAATCCGATCGGCGGAGGCCGGCAACCTCGGCGACTGTAGGCCAATAGGCGAAGGTGTTTCCGAGATGCGCGTCGACACTGGACCAGGCTACCGGGTCTATTACACGCGCCTCGACAAGGTGGTTTATCTGCTGCTCCTGGGCGGGGATAAGTCCTCGCAGTCCCGTGACATCAAGCGCGCCATCACCTTGGCTCGCATGCTGAAGAAGGCGTGAGCTATGAACATTAAGACTCCACTATTCGATGCGGCTGATTACCTTGAAGATGAGGAAACTATCGCGGAGTATCTTACGGCTGCGCTGGAAGACCCAAATCCCGATCTGTTCCTGGTGGCCGTCAAGGACGTCGCACGCGCCCGTGGCATGACGCAGCTGGCCAAGGACGCCGGATTGGGGCGTGAGAGCCTGTATAAAGCGCTGGCGCCGGGGGCAAAACCGCGTTACGACACGGTGTTGAAGGTCGTGCGCGCACTTGGACTGCGACTGCATGCGCAGCCGGTGCGAGCACCATAATTGACAGATGGGAGCCTCCGCCCCGCCGCGGGACACTCACTCCTGAGCCTCGCGGCGGTCGTACTCCTGGAACAGGAGATCCGCAGCTTGGAGCAACTCCTCATCAGAAGGCGGCCCGCCGCAATCTGTCATCCCTCACCCCGACGCCGATAGCCTTTTCGCCTGGTCGTCGATGGCGCTAATTGCCTCGTGAATTGATGCGACTTCCGGCTCTTCGAAGTAAGCTTCGCCGCATTGCAAACATACCCAAGCAGGCACAGAATCCAGTAACAAATGGTAGCCGTTGCGATCCACATGAAATGGAGCAACGCCCCTTGTCATTTCGCCGCTGCAATGAATACACTTCATGGTTTAGTCCTGGTTTTAAAACCTTCACGCCATTCCTGCGAGGATGGAACATAGGCTGTGATTATGGCCAAGAAATCGTCTTTGGGAGAGCATACTACATGAACCGGGCGTCCACCTTCTCCGCTCCCTATTATCAGACAGCTATGCCCACGCGCATCTTCCGGGTAGTCCTCGATTATATCACCGGAAGTGACAGTACTCCGAACCTCTGCCACGGAAATTACCCGGTCTGGCCGTGCCATCTGTCGCATCGCATGCGGCGGGTACAGACCCCGGGGAGTACCCCGTTGACTCGCCTTGCCGCCAGCGGGGGCGTGGCCTGCTAGTGGGACAATCCCGTCGGCAACTCTCCAGGTGAATTTCTCAGGGCTTAATACCTTCAAGGTCGGCTCCACCCGTTACCTTTGCACCTCGCCTGCTTTCGTGCCTACGCATTAACCCGCCCGTTGCCGGGCCGGCTGCAAGACTCGATACCGGGCCCGTGGCTAGCGGTTACCCGGGCGGGATTCCCACCCGCTCGAATTGGGCGGCCTTGCCAGGCCGCTGCTGTCCCCTATTGTCCCTATTGAGTCAATTACGTGCAATCACGGATACAACGCTGACGAGCAAAGAAATAATGGCAATCCAAATTGCCACTTTGCTTAACGATGTTATCTTATAATGCATCCTAATCGTTACGGACTCGGTTAGCAGTGTCATTATCATAGTTCTTTTTTCTTCAGCAATCTTTCGGTTCCTAGAAATCTCGCGTCGCCCAGCCTGTAATTTACCGTAAAGGGTATTAAGCGCACGTGTGCGATAGATCTGCATAGGCCCATCCATTCCCGGGCTAAAGTCAACAATCATATCGCCTTCTATAGTCCTCTCTATCATCTGCAGTTGTGAATCGGCGGCCAAATTATTTACGAATTCATAGGTGGCTGACTGGCGATGGTACCATGATTCGATATCCGCAAGTATCTCATTATTATAAAGCTTTACTGGATCACCGCGCCCCCGGCGCACTAGCTCGAAGTATTTTCTCATAGGCGTTTTTAGAAACGTATGCTCAGCTAGCGAATTCGACTCAGAAGTCATTGTCTTGCACGCCCTCATGAGTTCTAGAACATGAAACACAGTCTCTGGAACACAGACCTCACGCGAGACACATAAAAACTCCCGACCAGCTTTCTCCGAGGCATTGATCACGACCAGCTGGTTCCACGCCTCCACATAGGGCACTTTACACACTATAAGATCCCCGTAGCCCTGAGCAATACGCACATTGGTCCAATGATTCATGTACTTTAGCAACTGCACTAGGATAGAATTATTGTCGAACGAGGACAATGGGTCATCATGAGTTTCAAGGTAGAGCACGGACGTAGTCCTGAAGTCCAAAAGACCCTCCCAATTGTTATAATCCGCCGCCAGCTGATGGGCGAATTTCGGATCTAGCACGAACAGAGTATAACCATGAAATGGGTTATCCAGTGATTGTAAAACCACAGAAGACCAAAACGCATTGAGTTGAGGCTTGAATTCACGTGCAGACGCAAACCCTGTAGGCACGCCGTTCTGATAGTATCGAGTAATGTTAGTGGCGGGGGCTGCCCAGAAGTCATCGGTATCCGCTATGCGTAACCTCTCATTGCCTGCGGAAATGATGTACGCACGCCTGAATGTGTTTTCGTCGATGGAGGCCATAATGCAGTTGAATCCCGAAAAACGTTATTATAGATCAGACGGGCCTTGACACATGCGCAAGATCATCCGAAACCTAACACATAGGCTGCATCGATCTGCCCGCCAACAACAGCATCTCCACGTCGAGCGACAGGAAACGCCATGAGCGATCAACCCGTCCTATTCAAAGAGCGCTCGGCCAAGAACGGCCGCAAGCTCGGCTTCGCCCGGCTCAACGGCGAGCGCGCGCTCAATGCGCTCAGTCAAGCGATGATCAATGCCTTGCGGGTGCGGCTTGCCGCTTGGGCAGAAGACCCGGCGATCGTCTGCGTGGTGATCGAGGGCAGTGGCGCGAAGGCGTTCTGCGCCGGCGGTGATGTGATCGCGCTCTATGATTCTATGCGTGCGCACCCCGGCGGCCCGAACCCAGTGGCGCAGCGCTTCTTCGAGACCGAGTACCGTCTCGACTACCAGATCCACACCTACCCCAAGCCCGTGCTCTGCTGGGGGCATGGCATCGTCATGGGCGGCGGTCTGGGGCTGATGGCGGGCGCAAGCCACCGCGTGGTCACTGAGACCTCGCATATTGCCATGCCTGAGGTCACGATCGGCCTCTACCCGGATATCGGCGCCACTTGGTTTTTAAACCGCATGCCAGGGCGCGTGGGGTTGTTCCTCGGGCTCACCGGGGCCGCCCTGAACGCGGGCGATGCCCTCTTCCTTGGGCTCGCCGATTACTTCATCCGCGCCGAGCACCGCCGCGAGATTGATACCGCTCTCGCGGCCGTGGACTGGAGCGAGCACCCCGAGCGCAACCGCAGCCTGCTCGCGCGGCTGCTACGCGGCTTTTCTGAGACGAGCCGTAGCGCTTGCCCAGAATCCAACGTACTGGCGCACCGAGATCTCATCGACCAGGTAACCGATCACTACTGCCTCGAGGACATCATTGCACGGCTGCAGCCCCATGCAGCCGATGACCAGTGGCTATCGGGTAGTGTCAACGCGCTGGTCGAGGGCTCGCCCACATCCGCCCGGGTTATTTTCGAGCAACACCGCCGGGGCCGCTTCCTCTCCCTCAAGGAGGCGTTCATGCGTGAAATTATCATGTCGGTGCAGTTCACCCGCCACCACGACTTCGCCGAAGGCATCCGGGCGCTACTCATCGACCGGGACCGCAAACCACGCTGGCGGCCGGCAAGCCTTACCGAGGTGACCGAGGCAAGCGTTGAGATCTACTTCACCCCTCCGCATGACCTCCTAACGAATCCGCTCGACGGGCTATAAGCGTCCTGACGCGGGCCGCTCAGTGTGCCACTAACACGGGCAGAGTCATTCCCAGCAGAATACGGCGGCTCGCGCCACCAAGGATGACCTCACGCATCCGGGCATGGCCATAGATACCCATAACCAGCAGATCGGCACCGAAATCCGCGGCGCTCGAAAGGATAGCGTCCCCCACCCGATGATTTTCGAGCACACCCTGCTCAGCGTGCGCCGGTACGCCGTGTCGCGTCAGGTGGGCGATGATTCCTGCATCCGGGGATTCCCCCGCTTGCCCGCCTCCCTTGTCCGTCAAACCAAGGACGCGCACTTCCTGTGCGGAGCGCAACAACGGCAATGCATCATGGACCGCGCGCGTAGCCTCGCGGCTCGCATTCCAAGCCACCAATACCCGCCTCCCGATCGGCTGTAGATGCGCGGCCTGGGGAACAGCCAGCACGGGACGGCCCGACGTGACAGCCACTTGCCCTGGGAAATCGCTCGCGAGTCCCATCTCAGGGTGATCCGGGTCGGGCTGCCCGATCATCACGACATCGGCATAACGGGCATGCAGTGCCACCGCTTCTAATACGGCGGCTGGGGTCAGCGGCTCCACGCCCCGCCACTCGCTACTCACCCCATCGCCGGCGGTCCGTTCCTCGAAATCCTTGCGCAGCCGCTTGCCGCGCTCCTGTGCGGCCTCCCATTGGTGCTTGATGAGGTCCTGCGGGTAAAAATCCATAGAGAAAGTGGAAAATTCCGGGACTTGCACGGGCGAGGTCACAGCAAGCCCGATCAGGTGTGCATCGCTGCGCTTTGCAAGCTCGATGGCGAGGCCGAGGCACTGTTCACTCTCATCCACAAATACCAGGATGTCCTGCAAGCTCATGGCTAGTTCTCCTTGGTCGTGGTCGAACGAATCGAAGTGCTGCCGCTGACCCTACCCACTGTCATTCGCGCTCCGCAACCGTATTCGGTATATTACGTTTACGTAAACGACAGCTATCAATTTACAACCAACCCAATGAATGGGCCATAGGAATTTGGTGAACGGCACGATCTATACCATCGGTGAGCTGGCTCATGGCGGGAGACGTCAGCGCGCGCGCTACCTCGAAATCTTGAACGAGAAACGCCAGACGCTGCTGCATCGGCTCCAGGACGTAGAGGATGCGCTCGCCGGGCTGGAGGAATCCGAACGACGCTGCCGGGCGATTCTCGAGCAGAGAATACCGGCGGCTCGAACGCAGCGATCGGTCAATGCCGGCTGGCAGGTGACAAGTAACGGGTGACAGGAAACAAACACCGCGCTCGGCACTGTTCCATGCCTGAGGAATGCAGCAACCATCTTACTATTTCACGAGGCAGGATGGACTAAGGGAAATAACGCCATGGAGCTGCCCGGCCTGAACTTCGCCCTCGGCGAGGAGCTCGATATCCTGCGCAGCTCCGTGCGGGAGTTCGCCGCGAACGAGATTGCGCCACGCGCCGCGGCAATCGATCAGAGCAATGCGTTCCCGCGCGCTCTGTGGCCCAAGCTCGGTGAGCTCGGTCTGCTCGGCATCACCGTGGAGGAGGAGTATGGCGGCAGCGCCATGGGCTATCTGGCGCAGATCATCGCCATGGAGGAGATCAGCCGCGCCTCGGCCTCGGTGGGCCTCTCCTACGCCGCTCACTCCAATCTCTGCGTGAACCAGATTCGCCACCACGGCACGCATACGCAAAAGCAGGCCTATCTGCCCAAGCTGCTGAGCGGCGAGCACGTGGGCGCGCTGGCCATGAGCGAGCCGGGCGCCGGCTCCGATGTCGTTGCCATGCGGCTGCGCGCCGACAAGCAAGGGAGTCGCTACCGGCTCAACGGCAGCAAGATGTGGATCACCAACGGCCCGGAGGCGGACACCTTGGTGGTTTACGCCAAGACCAATCCCGCGGCCGACGCCAAGGGCATCACCGCGTTCATTGTCGAGCGGGGTTATGAGGGCTTTGCCACGGCGCAGAAGCTCGACAAGCTCGGCATGCGCGGCTCCGATACCTGTGAACTGGTGTTCAAAGACTGCGAGGTTCCGCGGGAGAACGTGCTGGGCGAGGAGAACGCGGGCGTCGGGGTGCTGATGAGCGGGCTCGACTACGAACGGGCGGTGCTCGCCGCCGGTCCCCTTGGCATCATGCAGGCTTGTCTGGACGCGGCCTTGCCTTATAGCCATGAGCGCCGGCAGTTCGGCCGGCCGATCGGCGAATTTCAGCTCATTCAGGCGAAGCTCGCCGACATGTACACCCATCTGCAAGCCTGCAAGGCCTATGTCTATGCCGTGGGTGCGGCGTGCGATCGCGGCGACGTGACACGCAAAGATGCCGCCGGATCCATCCTTTACGCCGCGGAGCGCGCCACGCGGATGGCGCTGGAGGCAATCCAGATCCTGGGCGGCAATGGCTACATCAATGAATACCCCGTGGGGCGTCTGTTGCGCGACGCCAAGCTCTATGAAATCGGCGCCGGCACCTCGGAGATCCGGCGCATGTTGATCGGACGCGAGCTTTTTGCGGAGACGGCTTAGCCGTTGGACGCCTGCACAATCATACCGGCGCGAGCGCAGCGGACCACTAAGCGATGAGCGTCATTCGCAGCAAAATTGATACCCGCTCGGCGGAATTTCGCCGCAACCGCAGCGCAATGGCCGCGCTGACCGACGATCTGTGCGCGCAGATCCGCCGTGTGAGCCGCGGTGGTAGCGAGCGGGCCCGCAATCGCCATCTCGCGCGCGGTAAGCTGCTGCCGCGGGATCGTATCCGCGTGCTGGTGGATCCGGGCTCACCGTTTCTCGAGCTCTCCCAGCTTGCGGCCAATGGCGTCTACTCGGAGGACATCCCGGCCGCCGGCATCATCACGGGCATCGGGCGCATCGCCAACCGCGAATGCATGGTCATCGTCAACGACGCCACCGTGAAGGGGGGTACCTACTACCCCCTTACCGTCAAAAAGCACCTGCGAGCACAGGAGATCGCTGCCCAGAACCGCCTGCCCTGCATCTACTTGGTGGACTCCGGCGGTGCCCATCTGCCGAGCCAGGATCAAGTCTTCCCGGACCGCGAGCATTTCGGGCGCATTTTTTTTAATCAGGCCAACATGTCCGCCGCCGGAATCGCGCAGATCGCCGTGGTCATGGGATCGTGCACCGCCGGCGGCGCCTACGTCCCGGCAATGGCCGATGAAAGCGTCATCGTACGCGAACAGGGCACAATCTTTCTCGGCGGCCCGCCGCTGGTGCGAGCCGCCACTGGCGAGGAAGTGAGCGCCGAGGAGCTCGGTGGCGCCGAGGTCCATGCGCGGACCTCCGGCGTCGCGGATCACTACGCGCTCAATGACACTCACGCGCTCGGCATCACACGGCGCATCATCAGCCACCTGAACGGCCACAAGCGACCGGAGCTCGCGCTGCGCGAGCCGCGCCCGCCCCGCTACGATCCCGGCGAGCTGCATGGCGTGGTATCCGCCGAGCTGAAGCAAACCTATGACGTGCGCGAGGTCATCGCCCGCATCACCGACGCCAGTGAGCTCGATGAGTTCAAGGCGCTCTACGCCAGCACGCTGATCTGCGGCTTTGCCCATATCCACGGCTACCCGGTGGGGCTGCTCGCCAATAACGGCGTGCTTTTCTCGGAATCCGCACTCAAAGGGACGCATTTCGTGGAGCTGTGCAGCCAACGCAGCATCCCGCTGGTGTTCCTGCAGAACATCACCGGCTTCATGGTGGGCCGCAAATACGAAGCCGGCGGGATCGCCAAGGACGGTGCCAAACTGGTTGCCGCCGTAGCCTGCACCCAAGTGCCGAAATTCACGCTCATCATCGGTGGCAGCTTCGGCGCCGGCAATTACGGCATGTGCGGGCGTGCCTACGGCCCGCGGCTGCTTTGGATGTGGCCGAACGCCCGTATCTCGGTGATGGGCGGCGAACAGGCGGCCAACGTACTGGCGCAAGTACACCGTGACGGGCAGGAGGGTCAGGGCAAGGCCTGGTCGGGCGCTGCGGAGGAGGCATTCAAACGGCCCATCCGCGCGCAGTACGAGGCACAGGGCCATCCCTACTACTCGACGGCACGGCTTTGGGACGACGGGGTGATCGATCCGGTGGACACACGCATGGTACTGGCGCTTGGCATCTCGGCGGCACTGAATGCACCCATCGAGCCGAGCCGTTTTGGAGTCTTGCGCATGTAGGGGCGGGTTGCAAACCCGCCCACGCGCAGCAAGGGGAAGCAAATGCCGGCTGAGCGGCTAAACATCACGATCGAAGGCGCGGTGGCCCGCATCACCCTCAACCGCCCGGAAGTGCGCAATGCCTTCGATGACGTGCTCATCGCAGAGCTCACAGCCACGCTGAAGCGCATCGAGCACGACCAGCGAGCGCGGCTCGTAGTTCTGGGCGCAACCGGCAAATCCTTCTCCGCCGGAGCGGATCTCAATTGGATGCGGCGCATGGCCGGCTACTCCTGGGAGGAGAACTTCGCCGACGCCAAGTGCCTCGGCCGGCTCTTGCAGACCCTAGATCGGCTCGCACTGCCTACCCTGGCGCGGATCCAGGGCCCAGCGCTGGGTGGCGGAGTCGGACTGATCGCCGCCTGCGATATTGCAGTGGCGGCCGATACGGGGTTCTTTGCCCTATCGGAGGTGAAGCTGGGTCTGATCCCCGCGGTGATCAGCCCCTATGTGGTGCGGTCCATGGGCGAGCGCGCCGCCCGCCGCTACTTTCTCACCGGCGAGCGCATGACAGCCCATGAGGCCCTGCGCCTCGGCTTGGTGCACGAGGTGGTATCGGCCGAGCAGTTGGATCAGCGCGTCCATGAGATCGCACAAGCCCTGCTCGGCAATGGCCCGCGGGCCGTGCGCGCGGCGAAGCGGCTGATCCGCGCGCCGGGGCGCGAGGCGATCGATGCCGCCTTGATCGAGGAGATGGCCCGACGAACCGCCGAGCAGCGCGCAAGCCCCGAGGGCCAGGAAGGCGTGGCCGCCTTCCTGGAGAAGCGCAAGCCGAACTGGAATTAACCCGCCAAGCGGAAGCTCGCGCCGGCCACTTGGCAGGCGATCGCCCACGGGGCAGATGCCAACGCGGGCACATCGACGAGGCCACCGAGAATACGAGTGTGTTCGAGAAGATTCTGATTGCCAATCGCGGCGAGATCGCCTGCCGGGTAGCTCGGACCTGCCGCCAGTTGAGCGTCCATACAGCTGCCGTCTACTCCGAGGCCGATAGCGGGGCGCTGCATACCGCGTTGTGCGACGAAGCCTGGCTGCTCGGGCCGGCGCCTGCCCGAGACAGTTACCTGCGCGCTGACCGGATAGTGGAGATTGCGCTGGCCAGCGGCGCCGAGGCCATACATCCTGGCTACGGCTTCCTCGCCGAGAACGCCGACTTCGCCCAAGCCTGCGATGCAGCGGGTTTGGTGTTCATCGGCCCGCCCGTCGCGGCTATCGCCGCCATGGGCTCAAAGAGCGCGGCCAAGCGCATCATGAATGAGGCGGGTGTACCGGTCGTGCCCGGCTACCACGGCGATGAGCAGGCTCCGCAAATCCTCGCGCAGGCCGCAAACGAGATCGGCTATCCGCTATTGATCAAGCCAACGGCCGGGGGCGGCGGCAAGGGCATGCGCCGGGTCGATGAGGCCGTGGCATTCACCGACGCGCTCGCCTCGGCAAAGCGCGAAGCCGCTGCGAGCTTTGGCGACGACCGGGTATTAATCGAGAAATACATCCTCGAGCCGCGCCATATCGAGATTCAGGTGTTCGCCGATCGCCACGGCGCTGTGGTCTATCTCTTCGAGCGGGACTGCTCGGTGCAGCGCCGCTACCAAAAAGTGCTCGAGGAAGCCCCCGCGCCCGGGGTGAGCGAGGCCCTACGGCGGGAAATGGGGCAGGCGGCCGCGCGCGCCGCGCATGCCATCGGCTATGTCGGGGCCGGCACGGTCGAGTTCATCGTCGACCCCGAGGGCGAGTTCTATTTCATGGAAATGAACACCCGGCTGCAAGTCGAGCATCCGGTCACCGAAATGGTGACCGGCTTGGATCTGGTGGAATGGCAGCTTCGGGTCGCGGCGGGCGAACAGCTGCCATTGTCACAAGGCGAGCTCACCCTGCGGGGCCACGCGATCGAGGCCCGGATTTATGCCGAGCAGCCGCACAACGATTTCCTGCCCGCGCCGGGACGACTCGATCATCTGCGCACGCCGAGCGTCGGACCCCACGTGCGCATCGATACCGGCGTGCGGGCAGGGGATACGATCAGCATCCATTACGACCCGATGATCGCCAAGCTGATTGTCTGGGATCGGGACCGCGCCAACGCTCTGCGCCGCCTGCGCCATGCGTTGGCCGAGTTCCAGGTGGCGGGCGCGAGCACCAACCTCGGTTTCCTGCGGCGGCTCGCCGCCCACCCGGCGTTCGCCGCCGGCGAGATCGACACCGGCTTCATCGAACGCTTTCGGGAGAGCCTGATTCCCGCGCCGAGCCGAGCCCCCGATCAGGTGCTCGCAATGGCTTGCCTGGCGGTGCTGCTGCGCAACGCCGAGTGGGCGCGCAAGCGCGCGGCGGCATCCAGCGATCCGTACTCGCCCTGGCATCTAACCAACGCTTGGGTGCTCAACGATGACAGCCGCCAGACGCTGCATTTTCGTGATGAGGGTGGCGCTATCGCCGTCACCGCGCTGTACCACCCCGGGCACTACCTGCTGGAGCTGCCCGGCGGCAAGCTCCGAGTCTGCGGCGAGCGCGAGGGCGACACCGACATCCGCGCGGATCTGCAAGGGCTGCGCGTTACGGCCACGGTAGTCCAGCGAGAGGCCGAGCTGATCGTGCTCTGGCAAGGGCTCAGCTATCATCTGCATTTGCATGACCCGCTCACGGTCGGGATGGAAGATGAGATTTGCGAGGGCAGTCTCAAGGCTCCAATGCCGGGCACCGTGGCCCAGGTCTTGGTAGCTCCCGGAGACGAAGTCAGCGCGGGCCAGCCAGTCATGGTGCTAGAAGCCATGAAAATGGAGTACATCATCAAGGCGACCGCAGGCGGGGTGGTCGAGGCCATCCACTATCAAGCGGGCGAGCAGGTGTCGGAGGGTACGGAGTTGCTCGCCATCTCCAATAACGGGCGGGCCTAAGACCCGCCGCTATGAGCGGTTTGGCCCGGCCCTATACACGCCCCCGGTAAGAGGTCAACAATGGCACTGCCCGACAAGGTAAAGATTGTCGAAGTCGGGCCGCGCGATGGCCTGCAGAACGAGCGGCGCAGTGTACCCGCCGAGGTCAGGATCGAGCTGATCGAGCGGCTTGCGGAGGCCGGATTGCCCGTGGTGGAAGCCGGCGCTTTTGTCTCCCCGCGCTGGGTTCCGCAAATGCGCGCGAGCGGCGAGGTTCTCTCCAGTATCCGGCGCAAGGCCGGCGTCAGCTACCCCGTGCTGGTTCCCAACATGCGGGGATTGGAGGCGGCACTCGCCGCCGGCGCCAAAGAAATCTCCGTGTTCGGTGCCGCCTCGGAGCGCTTTTCGCGGAAGAACATCAACTGCTCCATCGATGAGAGCCTCGTACGGTTCGCACCGGTGGTGAAAGCCGCCCGGGAGCAGGGTATTCGCGCGCGCGGCTATGTCTCCTGCGCGCTTGGCTGTCCCTACGAGGGCGAGATCGCGCCGCAGACTGTCGCGCATGTTGCGGCCGAGCTCTACGCCATGGGCTGCTATGAAATCTCGTTGGGCGATACCATCGGCGTCGGCACGCCGCTCAAGGCGCAGCGCTTGATGGAGACGGTCGCGCGCGAGGTGCCGCTAGCGCACCTCGCCGCGCATTTTCATGACACTTATGGCCAGGCGCTCGCCAATCTGTTCGCCGTGCTGCAGCTCGGGTTGGCAACGATCGACAGCGCGGTCGCCGGCCTCGGTGGCTGCCCCTATGCTGCGGGCGCCAGCGGCAATGTCGCGACCGAAGATGTGATCTATCTGCTCAATGGGCTCGGCATAGCGAGCGGGGTCGATCTGGAGCACCTCGCCGCCACCGGGCGCTGGATCTGCGAGCGCCTCGGCCGGCAACCCAACTCGAAGGTGGCGCAGGCCCTAGCGGTGCGATCCTAAACTATCTCATAACCCATTTTCGGTTCACTATAGCGCCACTGGTCGATGTGCATGATTGCCGATAAAATCACGGTCTAGCAGGTATGTATGCGGTTCAATTCACGGGGAAGTGATTTCCTCCACTTGCGCCGGCAGTACCGCTATCAACAACCTATTCAGACGCCACGAGAACTGGGAATGACCGAATACTTTGAACGCGTAAAACAGTACGTGGCCGATCTCGGCTATGTCATCGAGCGCGAGCTGCCGGAGGAACAACTCATCCGCATCAGCGATGATGCCTCCGGTATTCAGGGGCTGCTGATCGACTGCGAGGACGAACTCCTGGTGCTTGAGCAGTTCATCCTAGAGCTCGCGCGCCCGGATGCCGCCACCCTCACCCGGTTGCTGCAGATCAACCGTGAATTGGTCCACGGCGCGCTGACACTGGACGAGGGCGGCCGGCGGCTGATCTTCCGCGATACGTTGCAGCTCGAGAATCTGGATCTCAACGAGCTGGAAGCCTCCATTAAGTCGGTCAGCCTCATGCTGGCGGAGCACGCCGACGAGCTCATTCGCTTTGCCCGCGCGGCGTAAGGAGACAAATCGATGATGAATCTATTCCGGCGCCTGCTGAAGCTTGGTGAGTCCGAGGCGCACTCGATGGTCGACCGCTTGGAAGACCCGGTTCGCATGAGCGAGCAGGCCATCCGCGACCTGCGCGAGGAGCTGCGCAAGGCCATGGAGGCGCTGGCGGAGGTCAAGGCCATCACTATCCGCAGCCGCCGGGAGCAAACTGAGGCCCGGCAGGCGGCCACCGATTACGAGCATAAGGCCGTCCTGCTGCTGGAGAAGGCCGAGCGCGGCGAGCTCGAGGCGACCGAGGCCGATCGCCTCGCTACCGAGTCACTGCAGCGCAAGGCCGAACACGCCAAGCGCGCGGGCGAGCTGGCCGGCGAGGTAGAGAAGTACGAGCGCATGACAGCGGATCTCGAGCACAAGGTCCGCGATATCCGCCATCGCATCAACCAGTGGGAGAATGAGCTGCGCACCCTCAAGGCCCGTGCCCGCGTCAGCAGCGCCACTAAGAAGCTCAACCGCGAGCTTGCCGACATCGATACCACGAGCACGGTTTCCACTTTGCAGCGGATGAAGGAGAAAGTGGCGCAAGAGGAGGCCATGGCCGAGGCCTACGGCCAGGTCGCCGCCGTTCCGCGCTCCGTGGATCATGAGATCGACTCGGCCCTCGGCGGCCCGGCGGCAAGCTCCGATGTCGGAGGTGACCTAGCGGCGCTCAAGGCGCGGCTTGCGAACAAAAGCAGTAAGTAAACAACCGCCCCGGGGAAGGAGGTGCCTATGACCGAGATCATCGTCATCATCTGTCTGGGCGTGCTTGGTGGGCTAGCCTACGTCCTCTACCGCTACGAAGGGTCGGCGGCCAAAGCCGCCACCCCTGCCGTGCCCAGCATTGAAGACGTCGGGCCGGGCGCCGTGCTTGCCCTAAGCCGGGTCGGCCCGGAGCTAAAGGACTTCGATGTGCGCATCATCGCTCGCCACCGCTACCGCGAGGGTGGCTTCGAGTGGACCGAGCTCGAAGGCGAGGCTGCCGAAGGCCCGGTGTGGATCGAGGTGGAG
>JAKDMQ010000157.1 GCA_030452265.1 Nitrococcus sp. | reverse complement strand
AACAGCGGCAAACCCATGACACCGGAGTAGCTACCATCCAGGTGCTCGATGAACACGGCGCCGCGACCCTGTATCGCATAGCCACCCGCCTTGTCGCTGGGCTCGCCGGTGCGCCAATAGGCGTGCGGCTCATGGGCTTGCAGCTCCCGGAACGTCACGTTGCTCACCGACAGGCGCGTTGCCTCATGTTCGGCCTCGACGATGGCCACACCGGTGAGCACACGATGCACCTGCCCGGATAACCGCTCCAACATCGCCACACCCTGCGCTTCATCGGCCGGCTTGCCGAGAACCTCGTCATCGATGACCACCACCGTATCCGCCCCGAGGACCGGCCTCGCCCGATCCCGCGGCAGTGCCCGCAATCCGGCACGCGCCTTCTCCAACGCCAGGCGCAATACGAAAACCTCCGGGCTCTCCCGCGGTTGCGGAGTCTCCTCGACGTCCTGTCGAACCTCGGCGAAATGCACGCCGAGCTGCTCGAGCAGCTGCCGGCGCCGGGGCGAAACGGAGGCGAGATAGATATCAGGCAGCGCTTGCGGCTCCATGCTAGACCTCATAGGGCTCGTTCGCGAGGCGACAGCGCGGGGCTCGCGTGCGGGTCATCCGCCTCGATGATAAGGATGATTTTGCAGCACAGTCCAGGCGCGGTAGAGCTGCTCGGCGACGATAATTCGCACGAGCATATGGGGCAATGTCAGCGGTGAAATGCACCAGCGGTGCTCGGCCCGCGTTAGGCAGTCCCGGTACAAGCCGTCGGGGCCGCCGGCCAGCAGGGCTACATCGCGCCCGTCCTGCATCCAACCCGCCATGAGCCGGGCGAGCTCCGCGGTGGTAAATAGGCTGCCCTGACAGTCGAGCGCGACGATGCGCGCATTGCCGGCCGCGCTCAGAATGCGCTCCCCCTCCTCGGCTAACACCGTATTGATGTTGCGCCGCCCCGTGCGCCGTGCAAGCGGTACCTCCAGCAAGCGCAGGCGAAGCTGCGAGGGCATTCTGCGGGCGAACACCCGCCAGCCTTCCTCGACCCAGCCGGGCATGCGCCGGCCCACAGCGATCAAACGCAGCTCCATGATACCTCAAGAGCCTTCCCCGTAGCCCGCCGTCTCCTCTTCGGATTCCATGCCCCATATATGCTCGAGCCGATAGAACTCCCGGGCCGCGGGTTGCATCACATGCACAACCACATCGCCGAGATCGATGAGAATCCACTCGGCGCTTTGTTCGCCTTCGATACCCAGCGTGTGAATGGCATTGTGCTCGGCTGCCTCCAGGATACGATCGGCAATCGACTTAACGTGGCGGCGCGAGCGGCCGCTGGCAAACACCATCAAGTCCGTGATCGACGTACGCCGGCGCACGTCCAGCACGACCACATCTTCCGCCTTGATATCCTCCAATGCAGTGTGAATGATTTGCTCTACCTCCTCCAGAGCCTTGACCGATTCCATCATGAAGCCCCGTAGACCTCCTTCTCCGCCGTCGCTGGAGCGTTGCTGTGGCGCGCCTCAAACTTGGGGGTAGCCATACAACCCTTCACTTGCGATGCATTGCCACACCGAATCCGGCATCAGAAAACGTGCCGAGCGGCCCTGGGCGATGAGCCGGCGAATCGCGGACGCCGAGATGGGCAACGCCGTCGTCTCCTGATATAAGACTAACCCACTGCGCCGAGCATGCAGCGCCGCCGCATCGCTCACTTGGCGTGGCGCGGCCCACTCGGTCAATTCAGCGCCCAGGCGCAAATCGTGTCCGGGACGCTGCACGACCACCAGATGAGTCAGCGTTTCCAGTTCGCGCCAGCGATACCAACTGGGTAACCCCAGAAAGGCATCGCTGCCGAGCACAAAGCATAAAGGCCGCCCCCCGACCTCCGCACGCAGCTCATGCAGGGTATCCACCGTGTAAGAGTAGCCGCCACGACGCAGCTCCCGGTCATCGACCACCAAACCCGCGGCCCCGGCCACGGCGCAGCGCAGCAAGCGTAACCGCTGCTGAGAGGGAGTGCGGGGCGTGCGCCGATGGGGGGGAAGGTGCCCGGGAACGAGGCGCATCTCAACCAAGCCCAGGCGCTCCAGCAGCTCGATTGCCGGGCGCAGGTGTCCAAGATGAACGGGATCGAAGGTGCCGCCCAGTATACCGATCGGCGCCGCTTGGGCACAATTGCCACGGTTCATTCGCGGATATGGCCGTCGCCCAGCACCAGGTATTTTTCCGTGGTCAGACCCTCGAGCCCAACCGGCCCGCGCGCGTGCAGCTTATCGGTGCTGATACCAATCTCGGCGCCGAGCCCATATTCGAAGCCGTCGGCGAAGCGGGTCGAGGCGTTGACCATGACCGAGCTGGAATCGACCTCGCGCAGAAAACGCCAGGCACGAGTATGGCTCTCGGTCACTATACTGTCGGTATGATGTGAGCCATAACGCTCGATATGCTCGATCGCCCCGTCCAGATCGGCAACGACCCGGATCGATAGAATAGGCGCGAGGTATTCCGCTCCCCAGTCCGCTTCCGTCGCCGGCTGCACGGCGCTCGCGAGCGCGCGCGTACGCTCGCAGCCGCGCAGCTCCACCCCCGCCTGCTGGTATTGCTCAACCAGCCCGGGGAGCAGCCGCGGCGCGATGCCCTCGGCGATCAGCAGGCTCTCCATGGTGTTGCAGGTGCCAAAGCGCTGGGTTTTGGCGTTCATGGCGATGCGAATCGCCTTCTCCTCATCGGCCTGATCGTCGATGTAGACATGGCAGACGCCGTCCAGGTGCTTGATCATGGGCACGGTGGCCTCGCGCAGCAAACGCTCGACCAGCCCCTTGCCGCCCCGGGGAACCAGCACATCGACGTACTCATCCATAGTGATCAATTCGCCGACCGCGGCACGATCGGTTGTCTCCACAAGCTGCACGGCCTCCTCGGGCAAGCCGCTTTCGGCGAGCGCGTAGCGTATGCAATCGGCGATCGCGCGGTTGGAATGAATGGCCTCGGAGCCGCCGCGCAGAATAGCCGCATTGGCTGATTTTAGGCACAGCCCCGCGGCATCCGCGGTCACATTGGGCCGCGCCTCGTAGATGATGCCGACGACGCCGAGCGGCACGCGCATGCGACCCACCTGGATTCCCGAGGGGCGATGATGCAGATCACGAACGGCGCCGATTGGATCCGGCAGCGCCGCGATTTGTCGCAACCCCTCGGCCATGGCATCGATTCGAGCCTCGTTCAGACCCAATCGCTCCAGCAGCGCGGGCTCCAGTCCGCCGGCCCGACCCGCCTCCTGATCGCGCTCATTGGCCTCTTTGAGCCGCCGACGCTCGCGCTGTAACCCCTCGGCCATGGCAAACAGCGCCGCGTTGCGCCGCGCGCCGCTCGCGCGCGCCAATCTCCGGGCCGCCGTTAGCGCCGCCTGGCCAATGCCGCGCATATAGTGGCCTACCTCCGAACTGTGCATCTACACTGTCTCCGTCCGCTTCGGCAACCGCGGCGCTCAAACCGCCGCGGCCAACGTGGTCAGATCAAGACTCAATTGTAACAGCTCGTCCCAAGGCCGGCCGCTCGCCGCCCCTTTGATCACCCGATCGACCCGCGCCGCCCGGCTCAACAATTCATCCCAGGCACCGGCGGCGGTGCGGCCGGCGAGTTGCCGCAGCCGCGCCTGGCGCGGCTTGGGAACCCTCTGCTCCTGAAACACGCGCTCGGCTTGGCGCGAATCACCCGCCAGCGCCTGCACCGTTGCAAGCACCCGCAGGTCGCGCACCAGCGCCCACAACACCAAGGTCGGCTCGGCGCCCTCCTCCCGCAGAGCGCGGCAAACACGATCCACGCGCGCGCAGTTGCCGCAAAGCGCCGCTGCGCCCAGATCGAAGACGTCGTAGCGTGCGTTGTCCGTCACGGCACGCCGCACGCTAGCCCAATCCAGCCGGCCGTTGGCGAACAGGAGAGAAAGCTTCTCCACTTCTTGCGCCGCGGCCAGCAGATTGCCCTCGGCGCGCTCGGCCAGCAACTCGATGACTGCCGGCTCGGCGCTCAGATCGCGTGATTTTAGCCGCCGCTCTATCCAGCGCGGCAGATCACGCCGACTCACCGGCCAGATATAGAGCATCGCGCCGGCACCGCTCAGCGCCTCGACCCAGGCACTACGGCGCTGCCGGGCATCGAGCCGATCGCACACCACGACCAGCAGCGTAGCGGGCGGCGGCGCACGGCAATAACTCTGCAATGCCTGAGTGCCGCACGACCCAGGCTTCCCCCCGGGCAGGCGCAGCTCGATCAGACGGCGCTCGCTGAAAAGGGAAAGATTGCGCGCCGCCTCGGCCAAGTGCCTCCAGTCGAAAGCGCCCGCCTCGGCATGCAGCACTTGGCGCTCGCAGTAGCCGGCACTGCGGGCCGCGGCGCGAATGCTTGCCCGTGCCTCATCGATGAGCAACGGCTCTTCGCCCGCCACTAGCCAGACCGGGGCCAGGTGTGCGCGCAAACGCCGCTCCAGCTCGTCAAGGCGAATCTGCGCCACGTCCTGGCACCGCCTTGCCGCTCTCGGAGGGGATACGGGCGAGCCGAGCCATCATCAGCTCGAGCGCATGCTGGCGAAGCTGCTCCAGAAGGCGGCGTTCCTGGCTTTCCCGACCGAGTATGTTCTGTGGATCCGTCTGGTAGACAACCTGGGTTGCAACCGTCTGCGCGCCGAGCAGCGGCACGCCCGCGCCGGAATGCACACCAAAGCGCAACACATAGTGCAATTCATAGGCCCGCGCCTGGCCCTGCCGCGTGACCGATACCGTGCGCCGGTCGGTCTGCTGGTCCAACAGATCCAGAACCCAGTCGGCGGCCTGCGGGTCACTCACCACTTGCGCGCCGTAACCGCGCAGTGTATCGGCTGCGGCACTGGTAAGCGCGCCCTCACCCATCTCCGGCGCCAGGTAGACCTTGATGTCTTCCAAGTCGCCACCGCTCAAGGCGCTGCCGGTCGAACCGCGCAAGTGCCAGCCGCAGCCGCTCAGCAGCGAAACAACCAACAGCGCTTCTACAAACATCCATAAGCCGTGTCGTGCCCACCGGCTCATCGGGCGACCACGTTCACCAACCGATCGGGCACGACGATGATGCGCTCGATGTGCTTGCCGTCGATGAAACGACGCACGTTATTGTCGTGCAAAGCCGCCTCGCGGATGAGCTCCTGCCCGGCATCGGCGGCCACCTGAATGCGGCTACGCCGCTTGCCGTTGACTTGCACCACCAGATCGATGACCTCGCGCTGCAGCGCGGCCTCGTCGGTTACCGGCCAAGCCGTGTCGACGAGCGCACTGGAATGCCCCAGCTCATGCCAGAGCCGGTGCGCGATATGCGGCACGATGGGCGCCAAGATCAGCACGATGGCATCCAAACCTTCCTGGCGCACGGCGCGTCCCTGCTCGCTCGCATCCTCGAAGCGGCCCAAGGCGTTCGCAAGCTCCATGACCGCCGCAATCGCCGTATTGAAGGTAAACCGTCTGCCGACATCGTCGCTCGCCTTCTGAATCGTCTCATGGATCTTGCGCCGCATCGCCTTTTGCGCCGGGGTCAGCCGGTCCGGCTCCAGAGCCGGCGCGGGCCCGCCGGCGACATGAGCCAAGACCAGATGCCACAGCCGCTTGAGAAAGCGATAGGCACCCTCCACGGCGCTATCGGACCACTCCAACGCCTGCTCGGGCGGCGCCGCGAACAGGATGAACAACCGCACGGTATCGGCGCCGAAACGCTCCACCAGGGCTTGTGGATCGACACCGTTGTTCTTGGACTTCGACATGGTGCCCATGCCGGCGCATTCCACCGCTTGGCCGTCACTTTTGAGCATGGCGCTCTGGCCACGTTCATCCTGGCGCAGCTCGACCTCGCTCGGGCTGTAGTAGGCGATACCGCCCGCGCCCGTGCGGCGAAAGAAAATGCTGTTCAGCACCATCCCCTGCGTCAGCAGATGGCTAAACGGCTCATCGGATTCGAGCAGGCCCTCGTCACGCAAGAGCTTATGGTAGAAGCGCGCATAGAGCAGGTGCAAAATGGCATGCTCTATACCGCCGATATACTGGCTCACCGGCGTCCAGTAGGCGGCGCGAGAGTCGAGCATCGCGCTTGCGTTATCCGCGCAGGCAAAACGCGCGTAATACCACGACGACTCCATGAAGGTATCGAAGGTATCGGTCTCACGCCGCGCCTCGCCGCCGCAGTCGGGACAAATCGCCTGGTAGAAGGCGGGTAGGCGCTGCAGCGGTGAGCCGGCACCCTCGAATTCCACATCCTCCGGCAGCACCACCGGCAAATCCTCGTCGGGCACCGGCACATCGCCGCAGCGCGCGCATTGCAGCATAGGGATCGGTGCCCCCCAATAGCGTTGTCGGGAGATACCCCAATCGCGCAGCCGATAGGTAATGCGGCGTTTGCCGCGGCCCATGGCCTCGAGGCGCTCGGCGATGGCGCTGCTGGCTTGTTGGGAGCTGAGTCCGGAGAACTCACCTGAGCTCACCAGGACACCCTTGTCCACGTAGGCCGCGCGCGCGAGGTCGATCATGCCGCCATCGACCGGGCTGATCACCGCGCGTATGGGCAGATCGTAGGCCCTCGCGAAGTCCCAGTCGCGCTGATCATGGCCCGGCACCCCCATCACCGCGCCGGAGCCATACTCCAGCAGCACGAAATTGGCCACCCAGATCGGCACGGAATCCCCGGTGAGCGGATGCAGCGCCCGCAGACCCGTGTCGAGGCCCACCTTTTCCGCGCTCGCGATCGCCGCCTCGGACAGCGGGCTCGACTGGCAGCGCTCGATGAAGGCCGCGAGCTCCGGATTGCTCCGCGCGGCCTCGACCGCCAGCGGGTGCTCGGCGGCGAGCGCCATATAAGTCACGCCGAAGAGCGTATCCGCGCGCGTGGTAAAGACCTTGAGCGGCTCCCCGCGCCCCGGCACGGCAAACTCGATCTCGACCCCCTCGGAGCGGCCGATCCAGTTGCGCTGCATGGTCTTGACCTGCTCGGGCCATCCCGGAAGCGCATCCAAAGCCGCCAGCAGCTCATCGGCGTAAGCGGTGATTCTAAGGAACCACTGCGCAATGGCGCGCCGCTGCACGGGGGCACCCGAGCGCCAGCCTTTGCCATCGACCACCTGCTCGTTGGCGAGCACCGTCTGATCGACGGGATCCCAGTTGACGGTGGCCGTCTTCTTATAGACCAGACCTTTGCGAAACAGCCGCGTGAACAGCCACTGCTCCCAGCGATAGTAGGACGGCTCGCAAGTGGCGATCTCACGCGTCCAGTCATAGCTAAAACCAAGCCGCTTGAGCTGCCCGCGCATGTAGGCAATGTTCTGTCGGGTCCATTGGGCCGGTGGCACCCGATTCTGAATCGCGGCATTCTCGGCCGGCAATCCGAAGGCATCCCAGCCCATGGGCTGTAGGACGTTGCGCCCGAGCATGCGTTGGTAGCGGGCGATGACATCACCGATGGTGTAGTTGCGCACATGGCCCATATGCAGCTTGCCGCTGGGGTAGGGGAACATCGACAGGCAATAATAGCTCTGCCGATCCAGGTCCTCCGTTGCGCGGAAGGTTTCGCTCGCCTCCCAGAATCGCTGGGCTTCGCGTTCGATGTTCTCCGGCTGGTAGATCTCGTCCATTGGCCTTCGATGCATCCCCTGATCAAGCGCGGATGGCTAAGCACAGCCGCCGAATGCCGGTGCATCTCGGCGGCAAACGGCAAGGATACCGTAGCGCCACGGCTTTGCACCACCGGCCGGATCGAGCGGCTATTGTCAGTGTGCCGTGCCGCAGCTCGGGGCGGTGCACTCTGGCGGGACACGCCGTGAATACCTCCATGTAGGCTCGACGGCGGCTTCCTTGCCGCCGACGGTCCCACCAGAGCGCACCGCCCCGAGCAGACAACGCTTCTGCAAATACAACGATTCACCCCAGCCCGCGTAGGGCGCCATAGCGAAGCGTATTGCGCCGCATGCTTCTCCACTTCCGACAAGTCGCGCAGAACGTTCTGCGCATTACGGCCTGTCGGCCTAATGCGCCCTACAGCCCTGCTCCCGGCGGCACACAGAGCCTGTGGGAGCGGCGCCCTCCCCGCGAACCTGCCAGAGCAATCCCGCGAGGGAATCGCGGCGAGGGCGCCGCTCCCACGCGATCCTACTCGGCTTGGGAGTTTCCAGCGGGGCAGAGTCCGTCACCCCGGCGCAGGCCGCATGGCCCGCCTTGGTGAATCCCGCGCCCGGGCGCAGAATAAAGGGAACAGCCCAGCGAGGAACGACCATGACTGAGCGCAATCGCGACCATCACCACGTCCACGCCTATGAGCGAATGCTTGACCGCCTGCGCAGCGCCATGGAGCACACGGGACTGCATGAAGCGCTCGAGACGGTCAAGGAACAGGCGGTCGAGCTCGGCGAGCTCACGCGCGAGGAAGCCGAGCGCGTAGGCGGCTTTCTGCGGCGAGATGTCGAGGACGCTGCACGCTACTCCGCGGCGAGAGATGACGATCTCAAGGGCTGGCTGCGCATGGACCTACAGCTAGTGGAAAACTGGATCTGGGATCGTTTCTCCTCGGTAGCCGACAAAACCCGCCTGGAGTGGCTGGAATTGCAACAAGAACTGCAGCAACACGAGCTGGAGCAGCAAACGCCGCAGTATTAC
>JAKDMQ010000156.1 GCA_030452265.1 Nitrococcus sp. | reverse complement strand
GCGAGCTCTCGCGCATCCAAAAGCTCTCCGGGGCGCATCTGCACAAATGCTGGCTCAACATTCCCCACGTCACCCAGTTCGATGAAGCCGACATCACGGCGCTCGAGGAGTTTCGCCAATCCATGAAGGCCGAGGCGAAAAGCCACGACGTGCGCCTGACGTTGGTCGCCTTCCTGATCAAAGCCTGTGTCGCCGCGCTCAAAGAGTATCCTTACTTCAATAGCTCCTTGAACGCCGACGGGGACGCGCTTTTTCTAAAGCGTTACTACCATATCGGCGTGGCTGTGGACACGCGCGCCGGACTGATGGTTCCTGTCATCAAGGATGCGGATAAAAAGGGCCTGTTCGAGCTTGCGGGAGCGCTCGCGACGCTGTCCCAGAAAGCCCGGGACGGCAAACGCTCCCCCACCGACCTGCAGGGGGGCTGCTTTAGCATCTCGAGCCTCGGCGGCATCGGCGGCAGCGCATTCACGCCCATCGTCAATAGCCCAGAGGTTGCGATACTCGGCGTCTCCCGCGCCGCCATGAAACCGCTGTGGCAGGGCGGCGAGTTCGTGCCGCGCCTGATGCTGCCACTGTCGTTATCCTACGATCACCGGGTCATTGACGGCGCACAGGCGGCGCGATTCATCCGCTTTTTGTCACAAGCTCTGGAAGATCTGCGCCGCCTTCTGCTGTAGCTGCGTTTCGCATCGTCATCCGGGCGCAGGCCGGACAAAATCGTCAGAAGCGATTTTGAACAGCTTCATCTGGCCCGCTAGGGCGCGCGTCAGGGATGGTGTGCTTAATCCATCTTGCGGTTTCAGAATGGAGAATGGATGCCGGCCTACGCCGGCATGACGGAATTGGGTGGTTATTCGAGCTCGGTAGGTTGGGGTGAGCTTGCGAACCCCAACGTTTGCCCCCGACGTGGCTACCGTAATTGTTGGGGTTCCTCCGTCACCCCAACGTACGCGGGATGACAATCGCTCATTCAAACCAAAGCAAAAACAATTTGTTAGTGGTTGTTTCATAGTAGGAGAGTGACGTAGATGGCAGAGCCAACGGAAGTTCGCATCCCGGACATCGGCGATTTCGAGGACGTAGAAATCATCGAGGTTCTGGTCAAACCCGGTGATGGCATCCAGCCCGAGGATTCCCTGATCACGCTGGAGAGCGATAAGGCCTCGATGGAAGTTCCCTCGCCGATTGCCGGCGTGGCAAAGGAGATCAAGGTGCAGGTCGGCGATAAGGTCTCGCAAGGCGATTTGATCCTGACAGCCGAGGTCGCGGCGAAGGATGATGCGGATAGCGCGGAGTCGAACGATGCCACTCCTGCACCACAAACCCGCACGCCGACCGAGAGCGAAGCCGCGGCCACAACACCGCGCGCGGCAGGATCGGTGGATTGCGACGTGCTGGTCATCGGCGCCGGTCCGGGCGGCTACAGTGCGGCTTTTCGTGCCGCCGACCTTGGCCTTGAGACCGTTCTCGTCGAGCGTTATCCAGATTTGGGCGGCGTCTGCCTCAACATCGGCTGCATTCCCTCGAAGGCATTGCTGCACGCGGCCAAGATTATCGAGGAGGCGGCGTTTTTCGGCGCTAACGGCATCGATTTCGGCAATCCGCGCTTCGACTTGGAGAAGCTCACCCGCTGGAAGCAGCAAGTCGTCGGGCGACTGACTGGCGGACTCAAAGGGCTTGCCAAGCAACGTAAGGTGAGCGTGATCCAGGGTAGCGCCCGATTTTTGGACAATCACCGGGTCGTGGTGGACTCGGCCAGCGGCAAGCGCTCGCTCAGCTTTCGCAACTGCATCATCGCGGCGGGTTCTAGACCGGTTGCGCCGCCCGGCTTCGATCTGTCGCACCCGCTCCTCATGGATTCCACCGCGGCGCTTAAGCTCGAAACGATACCGGAGCGGTTGCTGGTGGTCGGCGGCGGCATCATCGGATTGGAGCTCGCCACGGTCTACCAGGCACTCGGTGCCGAGATCACCGTGGTGGAGCTACTCGATCGCCTGATGAACGGGGCCGATGCCGATGTCGTGAAGCCCCTGCGGCGGATCATCGACAAGCGCTACCAGAAAATCCACCTCAATACCAAGGTCGTGAGAATCGAGCCGCGGGCGGATTCGGTCAAGGTGACCCTGCAGGGTGAAGGCGCCCCCGCCGAGGCAAGCTTCGATCGGGTGCTGGTAGCCACCGGGCGCCATCCCAACAGCGATCGATTGAACCTCGATGCAACCGATGTGCAGGTGAACGATCGGCGTTGTATCGTGGTCAACGAGCAGATGCGCACCAGCGTGCCCGGCATTTACGCCATTGGCGATATCGTTGGCGAGCCCATGCTGGCGCACAAGGCGACGCACGAGGGCAAGGTGGCCGCGGAGGTCTGTGCGGGCGAGAAAAGCGCCTTCGATGCGCGGGTCATCCCGGCGGTGGCGTACACGGACCCGGAGGTGGCCTGGGTGGGCGTGACCGAGGAGCAAGCCAAAGCGCAGGCGCTGGATTATCAGGTGGGCACATTCCCCTGGGCTGCCAACGGCCGCTCCTTGACCTTGGGCCGTGACGAGGGCCTGACCAAGCTCATCTTCGACGGTGGCACCGAGCGCATCATCGGCGGCGCATTGGTCGGGCCCAACGCGGGTGATCTCATCGCGGAGGTCGCGCTCGCGATCGAGATGGGCGCGGATTGCCATGATATCGGCCTCACCATACACCCGCATCCGACCTTGTCGGAGACGGTTGCGATGGCAGCGGAGGCCGCCGCCGGAACCCTGACCGATCTCTATATGCCAAAACGCCGGCGTTAGACGCGGGGGCGTGAGCGCAACCGAGTCATGGCTTCGCCACGAGTGCTAAGCTTATTCCTTGAGCAGATCCCCCAAAATCCGCGATTATCTGAAGACATAAAAGCCGTCTCCGCTAAGAAACCTGCTGTTGCAAGAGCTCGATGAAGCCTTGCGCGGGCAGCGGTGGGCTGAAATAGAAACCCTGGGCCGCATCACAGCCCCAGTGCTTGAGTAGCGCCGCCTGCTGCGGAGTCTCTACACCTTCCGCTACCACCTCGAGTCTCAGGCTGTGCGCCATGTTGATGATGGCTTGGACGATGTCGGCGGCATCCGCATCGGTGGTGATATCGGCAATAAAGGACTGATCGATCTTCACCACGTCGATGGGAAGCTCTTTGAGCAGACGCAAGGAGGAGTAGCCGGTACCGAAATCATCCAAAGCTATCCTGATGCCCCGCTCGTGTAGGCCGCGCAGAATGGCGGTAGCGTGCTCGATGTCCTGCACCAGGCTGCTCTCGGTCAGCTCGATCTCGATGTGGCCAGATGCCGATCGCGCTTGGCGCAAAAACCTATCCAGCGCACGCATTATGCCCTGACGGCGAATTTGCCGCGCCGAGATATTGACCGCACCAATGAGCGCCGGCAGCCCATGCCGCGCCCACGCCTGCATTTGGTCGCACATCTGCTGGAGTACCCATTCGCTTAGCGGCACGATAACGCCGCTATCCTCGGCGATGGGGATGAACTCGCTCGGGAGGATCAAGCCCCGTTGCGGGTGTCGCCAGCGGACCAAGGCCTCGAACTTGTAAATCTCCCCCGTACTGAGGTTGACGATGGATTGGTAGTGCAGCTCCAACTCTTGGCGCTGAATGGATCCGCGTAAATTGCCCTCGAGCCGCATACGCTCGAGCGCGAGCGCGCTCACAACCAAGCTCTTGGCGTATAGACCATGGCGGGCCTTCTCCAGCAGCGCATCAACGTGAAGCCTAGCGCATGGACGCTGAAGTTCTTATACGCAGTTAGTGGTATAAGCGAATACCACTATTGGTTTGCTTCCATTGATTGGTTTAGACGCTGCGCGCAGAAGCATGCGGCGCAATACGCTTTGCTATTGCGCCCTACGCGGGTTGGCTGATCCCGGCAGCCATATCCAGCGGCAACATGGACAATGTCAGTCAGCCGTAGGGCGCATTAGGCCGACTAGGGCCGTAATGCGCCGAATGTGCTGCCGGGGTGGCTTAGTAGGCTGTTTCATAACTGCGCACACGTATATATTGGAATGGGCGCAGATTGCCAAGAGTTCGGTCTGACCATACACCCACTCCGAGCTTCTCGGAGAGAGTTGCGCTGGCAGCGGAGGCCGCCGCAGGAACCCTGACCGATCTCAATATGCCAAAACGCGGGCGCTACGCGCCGCACAGGCAGCGGGAGAGGGAATGCCGAAACTCATCGCATACGTCCTCGCGGCGATTATCGCCGTCTCCTGCGTGTCGGCCGCGGCCGGGCAGCCTGGCGCTACCCGCACCTCGCTCTCCGACGCCGAGATCGAGCGGCGGCTCGATTTCATCGAGCAACGGCTCGATGCGAGCGAGCTGCACGCGCAGGTCTGGTATTGGAGCTGGCTCGTCATCAACGGGGGTGCCATGGTCGGCCTGTCGGTCGGCGCCGGCCTTACCGACGAGGCGGACGACCGCGCCGCCTACATCCCGCAGGCGGTGCTGGCGGCGCTCGGGGTCGCCGATCTGACCGTTATTCGACCCATTCAGGCGCGTTTTGGCGCCGCACCGATCCGAAGCCTGCCGGGTGCCACGCGCGCGCAGCGCCTGTACAAGCTGGAGCGGGCCGAAGCACTGCTGCGCGCGAACGCCATGCGGGCCGAGGGCCGCAAGTCCTGGCTGCTTCACCTCGCGAACTTCGGCCTCAACGCCGCCGCGGGTGCCGCCACCTACGCGACCGGCCGGTCCAGCGACGCCCTCGTGTCCTTCGTCACGGGAGTTGCCGCGGGCGAGCTCTATATCTGGAGCGAGCCAGGCGCCGCGGAGGACGGTTGGCAGGACTACCAACGCTTTAAGAGTGGCAGCGGGGCGCCGGGTCTGCGCCTCTCAGTGGTGCCCGGTTTCGGGCAGATCACCCTCGAGCTTAATTGGTAATGAGCCGAGGGGTGGGGTAAGTCACAACTCTTGGCCGGGCAGTGGGAAGAGCAGAAGGAAACTGCGGAGCTGTATCATTGAAAGACCTGCCCCGTCTTGCTTGACCCCCTGTCTTCCTTTACTGGCACGACGATCCGTGTATCGAGGCCATCCAGGAGATCGGCCTGCACGTCGAGCAAGGGGTGCTCGTCGCCACGATAGATATCGACACTTGCTGTTCGAGCTGCTATAGGCATTTTTCTGGGTGTATTTGGATTTGTTGTTGGCATCTTTATCTCAAAAAAATGGTCGCTCCGCATTATGATTTTTGTTTGATAATAACAGTTGGATCAGTTATTGGAAGTTTTGCCGCGCTTTCAATAACGCAGAGACAAGGGTCATTGGGCGGTCCACAAAAAATCTCCCCGGCGCGGGCTCAGGAGTTGTCAGCCCCTAGGGATTCAATCGGGTCGATTCACAGTGGCCAGACTCGATTGATGATCTGCCTTTGACGGAGTACGCTGCAAGTAAATCCGTGGTCTGTTCCACGATTCCCCGGGTTTCCCAAGCTTGGTGTTTAGATACGGGCCGAGCTATATGCCATTTGTGGTTCCGTATTATCACACCATTGTTTGGATCTGTTTCTAGCGGTGCAAAACCATGACATTGCTTCTCTATTTTGCGTATGGCTCCAACATGTCCACACCTAGGCTGGTGCATCGTGTTCCGTCTGCAAAATGTGTTGCCGTTGCGCGCCTTGAGAAGCATCAGTTGAAATTCCACAAAAGAAGCAAAGACGGCTCCGCAAAATGCGACATCGAGCACACCAACAATCCAAATGACGTCGTTTATGGCGTGGTATTCGAAATACTTGCCCCTGAAAAAAAGGCTTTGGATCGTAAGGAAGGGCTGTGGAACGGATACGATGAAAAGTCCGTGGCGGTGCTTACGGGGAACGACCGATTGCTCATCGCTGTAACCTATTACGCTACGGATATAGATGCATCGATGAAGCTATACGGTTGGTATAAAGAGCATGTGCTGCGTGGAGCAAAAGAGCACGAATTGCCGGTCGAGTACATCAAATCCATTGAAGCCGTTGAATCCATCGCCGACCCAGATCAAAAGCGAGATGAGGAAGAACTGTCAATTTACTGCTAGCAACCGCTTGCTAGCGGGGTAGGGCTCCTGTGGATGGCGTCACGCCTTTAAACACGGCGCCACCACCCTCTGCTCATGACCCATGGCGGTTGACATGCTCCGCCAGCCAAGTCTTGATCAACGACTGGTAGGGCACATCGCGCATCAACTCGCGCAGTTGGGCCAGGGCACTGTAGTGTTTCATCGAGAGCATGACTGCGCCGGGCGGTTGTCACGCATGACCAGCACGTGGCCGGCCTCGCGGTTGGCGATCTGGCGCCTGTCTATCTGATATCATTCTGTTTTGCTCTGGTTGCGGTCGGCTTTCCGCGATTCACCGGAGCTCGAGACAAAGCTCCTTATCCCTCAAGGACGACGAGACGACCAGTACCCGCGGGATGATGTTGGAGCCGTGGAGAACGGATACGGTGCAACTTGCACCAATGTTGGGTTAGCTGCAAATCTGGGGAGACTCTACGTCGGCTGGGAGGGGAAAGATGGACAAGGATTCCGGCAGTATCTTCGAGCAGCAGCTCGAGCGCAATGATGCTAATTGCGCGGCGCTATCGCCGCTGGCGTTAATCGAGCGCACCGCCGCGGTGTTCCCCGAGCACAACGCCGTCGTCTACGGGGAGCTCGAGCGAAGCTGGGCACAGACTTACGAGCGGGCACGCCGGCTTGCCTCGGCGCTGCGCGCCCGTGGTGTCGAGCGCGGCGATACGGTAGCGCTCATGCTGGCGAACACGCCGGAAATGCTCGAGGCGCATTTCGCCATCCCGATGACGGGCGCCGTGCTCAACGCACTCGACGTGCGCCAGGAGGCTCGCACCATCGCTTTTATTCTGCAGGACAGCGAAGCCAAGGTGCTGATTACCGATACGCAATTCGCCGAGACCGTTGAGAAGGCGCTCGATACGTTGCCGTCTCCACCGCTGGTGATCGATGTGGAGGATCCTCGAGGTCCCGCCGGCGAGCGTCTCGGCAAGCTCGACTGCGAGGCGCTGCTCGCCGAGGGTGACCCGGCTTTCCCCTGGGAGCTCCCGCCCGATGAGTGGGATGCCATCGCCGTCAGCTACACTTCGGGGACGACCGGAAATCCCAAAGCCGTGGTCCATCATCACCGCGGTGCCTATCTTAGTGCAGTCAGTCATATCCTGGTCTGGGGCATGGCCCAACAGCCGGTGTATCTCTGGACATTGCCCATGTTCGAGCGCAACGGCTGGTGTTTCCCCTGGACAATCGCGGCCATGGCGGGTACCCACGTTTGCTTGCGGCAGACGCGCGCGGAGGGCGTCTTGGAGGCGATACGCCGCCACCGGGTAAGCCATTTTTGCGCTTCTCCGGCCGTGCTGAGCACGCTGCTTGCCGCGCCCGCGAAGCTCAGGCGCCGCTTCGATCACCCGGTCAGAGTGATGACGGCGGGCGCACCATCGGCCTCGGTCGTCGCCGCGATCGAGGCCATGGGCATCGAGCTGACCCATGTCTATGGCCTGACCGAGGCCCATGGCTCGGCAACGGTTTGTGCGTGGCAGCCGCGGTGGAATACGCAACCACCCGAGCAACGTGCTCGGCTCAAGGCGCGCCAAGGCGTGCGCTATCCCATGTTGGAAGGGCTCATGGTGGCCGATCGAGAAACGCTGGAACCGGTGCCCAAAGACGGGCATACGATCGGCGAGGTGCTCTTGCGCGGCAATGGCGTCATGAAAGGCTATCTCAAGAGCGCGCTTGCCACCGAGGAGGCCTTCGCCGGCGGCTGGCTCCATACGGGGGATTTGGCGGTCTGGCATCCGGATGGATATTTGGAGATCAAGGACCGTTCCAAAGACATCATCACCTCGGGCGGCGAGAAACTCTCGAGTCTCGAGATCGAGTCTGTTCTCTGTGAGCACCCGGCGATCATGGAGGCGGCGGTGGTGGCGAGAGCCGACGAGCAATTGCGCGAGGCCCCATGCGCCTTCGTCTCGCTGAAGCCGGACGCCGCCGACGTCAGCGCCGAGGAGATCATCGAATTCTGTCGGCAGAACCTGACGCATCTCAAGGTGCCCAAGACGGTGGTGTTCTATGATCTGCCCAAGACCTCCAGCGGCAAGGTGCAGAAGTTCAAACTGCGCGCCTACGCCTGGAGGCTCTGAATGAGTCGCTGCTCTATTCGTCACACCGGCGAAGCCTGCCCCGGACCGCGATCCGGGGGCCGGTGTCTATCTTGTTTGGCCGCACTAGATTCCGGCCTGCGCCGGAATGACGAGAAATGAATTGGTCAGCGCTTCCCTCTGTGCGCCGATCTGGCAGCCAACATCAGGCTGAGCTTGGCGCCTCGGGCAGGCGGCCAATTGGCGCCTGGGTGTGACATCGAAGGAGGGGCGTTTGCAACGCGAGAGCCTGGACTACGAGGTGCTGATCGTAGGTGGCGGCCCCTCGGGTCTGGCGGCCGCGATCCGACTCAAGCAGTTGGCGCTGGAGCGCGCGCGCGAGCTATCTGTGTGTGTGCTGGAGAAAGGCAGTGAGATCGGCGCCCATATTCTCTCAGGCGCGGTGATCGAGCCCCGGGCGCTGGACGAGCTTCTCCCGGACTGGCGCCGGCGCGGCGCGCCGCTCAATACGCCGGTGACGGAGGATCAGTTCCTTTTCTTGCGCAAAGG
>JAKDMQ010000155.1 GCA_030452265.1 Nitrococcus sp. | reverse complement strand
TGCCGACGATTGTCGCGACCTTGCCGTCGCACATCGGTTCGGCGGACTGCAGCTCGTAGGCGCCGCTGTCGCAGGCCGGGCCGCCGTCGCCGTTGCCGTCCTGCGGCCGACCCACCCCGCGCTGGTCCTCATCCGGCGGCGGGCAGGTGCCGTCGTTCACCCGGTCGATGGCCGGGCTGCCGGTGAGTAAGGCATGGGTGCGGGTGTCGCCGGGCGGGTTGTCGGCGAGCGGTCCCAGGCTCGGATCGGCCACGCCGGTCACATCGCCGCTGGCGTTGAAGGCGGCCGTGGCGTTGCCGTCGCCGATGACGTTGAAGTTCCCGGAGACAAAGCTGTTGGTCGTGCCGTAGACGACGTCGACGTCGGTGCTGGCATTGCCGCTGATGATGGAGGCGCGCACCTCGGTGCGTACATCGCTGACAACCGCCACGCCGCCGCCTACGGAGAAGTTCGTGGGGGGCGGGGCGGTGTTGCCGGTGATCGTGCCGTGCTCGATCTCGGCGAGGCCGTCACCGATGAAAACACTGCCACCCGCCTGGCTCGCGGTATTGCCGCTGATGCTGCTGTTGCGGATCAGGGTGGTTTCACCGGCGCTGGGATTGGAGGCGATGCCGCCGCCATTACCCGCCGAGTTGCCGGAGACGGTGCTGTCGGCGATGATCAGGGTGCCGCCCAGACTTGATACGCCGCCGCCAGTGCCGGTGGCACCGAAGGGGCCGCTCGCGCCATTCGCTGCATTGCCCGATACGGTGCTGCCGGTAATGGTCACGCGGCCGCCACAGTTGAATACGCCACCGCCCTCTACGGCTGCGTTGCCGGAAATCGTGCTGTTGAGGACGGTCAGGGTGCCAAAGTTGCGCACGCCGCCGCCCTCGCCGAAAGCCGTAGAGCGACGGCAGAGCGTGTCGCCAGACAGGGTTACATTCCCACCGCGGATGGTGGTCTGCCGCAGGGTCAGGTCGCCGGTGGCGGTGTCGGTATTGGCCGCCGTGATTGCGTCCGCCAGGGTGCAGCCAGCGGCGCCGTCCACCGTGATGGTGGCCGCCAGCGCCGGCCCCTGACCGAGGGCCAGCAGCAGGGCCATCGCGGCCAGCGAGCGCCTCCATTTGCGCTGCAGCGCCCGCCGCGCACGCCGGGGCAGGGCGATGAGCCGCCGGTACTGCTGCGCAAAGCGCGGGAACAACTCGCGCTCGCGCTGCGCGAGTTGCGCCCTGAGCCCGGGGTCACGGGCGGCCGCGGCCAGTTGCGCGCGCCAGGCGGCGCGGGCGTCGTCACAGGATTTTCTGTTGCGTTGTCGGTGTCGGGTGTTCATTGTTTGTTGTCTCCGTTTGCATTGAATCCTGTCACTGTGGTGAACGGTGTTTCTGTCATTGCCAGCGCAAGCGAGGCAGTCGTCATTTCGTGTCTCGCAATGACACGCGCGGGCTTGTAGGGCGCAGTGTCCGGCGCCGTTTCGAGCATGGGCGGCGGATTAGAAGCCGCGCTCGATCGGTCGTGCGTCGCAATGGCGTGGCATCGCTCATCGCGGCTCGCCTGCATCTTCGGCTTGCGCCATGATCCGTTCCATGAACGCGCGCATCTCCTCCAGCGAGGTGAACGCCGCGGACTGCCCGGAGACGACGTGCTCGACACGGCCTTCCATGCGCTCTGCCGTCAGGGCGCTGCCCCGGCGCAGTTGCACCACGAAGGCCCAGGCGGGCGGAAAGGAGGCGGAAAACGAATCGGTGCCTGCCATGAGAACTCCGCAAGAACGATCGCCGCCGCCGCGGAGCGAACGGGGTCGAGCCGCCGTTCTCGATCCACACGCCTTAGGATACTAGCCGCGCGCAGGCGAAGTCCTGAGGAAGTTCTGAGGTTTCTATGAGGATTTTGAGCGCATGCCAAATGTCCCAATTATCTGGAAAAGCTGGCCTATTGCGCCGGATGGAGGGAGAATCGGCGCGAGAGAGCTCAAACGCAGGAGGCGTCGGTGCCATCCGAGCGGGCACTTTGTTTCGGGCCGTATCGCTTGGCGGGTCGTTACGGTCCGCTGCGCCGGGGAGGTCATCACCAAGGAGGCGCTGTTCGCTGCCGTGTGGCCCGACAGGGTCGTCAGCGACGGCGCGCTCAGCAGCTGTCTGCGCGAGCTGCGCCAGGCGCTCGGGGATGACCAGAAGGCGCCGCGCTACATCGCCACCGTGCACCGGGTGGGCTATCGCTTTATCGCGAAGGTCGAGCGCGCCTCGCCCGATCCCGAGCCGCAATCATCCTGGCAAGCGGCGGAGTTTTTCGTCGGCCGCGAGGCCGAGCGCGCGCCTGCACGCGGCGTTCGCCAAAGCCTTGTGCGGGCAGCGCCAGCTCGTGTTCGTAAGCGGCGAGGCCGGTATCGGCAAGAGCGCACTGCACGGAGCATTTCTCGCACAGCTTCGGCAGCGAAAGACGCGCGCGGGAGGCCCAGCAAATACCGGCCTGTGGCTTGGCCATGGACAGTGCATCCAACACAACGGGCCGGGCGAGGCCTATTTGCCCCTGCTCGAGGTCCTGGGACGCTGGTGCCAAGCGCCCGGCGCCGAGCGGCTGGTCGAGCTGTTGCGCAGGTATGCGCCGAGCTGGCTGGCGCGCGACGGGAGCGAAGGTGATACAGCCCTACTGGCTCGCCTTGCTTGCCAGCGCATACGCTAAAGCGGGCAGAGTGAGCCGGGGTCTCGAGGTAATCGCCGAGGCAATGGAGACTGTCGAGCGTTCGGGAGAACGGTGGTTCGAGGCGGATCTGCATCGGCTTCAGGACGAATTGACGCTTGTGCAAGTCAATGCGACGGAGTCGCGTTCACCTGATGCCGGGTCGGCGGCGAAACGCTGCTTCGATGAAGCGATCGGAGTCGCGCGGCAACAGCAGGCGAAATCTCTGGAGCTGCGCGCCGCGCTGAGCCTCGCCCGGCTGTGGCGGCAACAAGGCAAGGCAAGCGCAGCGGATGTTGAGCGATGTCTACGCCTGGTTTAGCGAGGGTTTCAATACCCGGGATTTGCAAGAGGCGGCGGCCGCGCGCTGCGAGCTCCCAGCGTCTCGCTATCTTGGCACTTGCCCAGCGGCCTGCTTCAAGAAGCCGGGATTTGCGGGTGAGTTCGCAGATCGGCCTGCGCGAGCTTGTTGAGCGCGTTGATGTAAGCCTTTGCCGAGGCAACGACGATATCCGTATCCGAGCCCTGGCCGTTGACGATCCGCCCGCCCTTGTCGAGCCGCACGGTCACCTCCCCCTGAGCATCGCTGCCAGTGGTAATGTTGTTCACCGAGTACAGCAACAGCTCGGTGCCGCTTTTGACGATGCTGTCGATTGCCTTGAAAGCGGCGTCCACGGGTCCATCCCCGGTCGAGCTGGCCTTGCGCTCCTCATCATCTAACACAAGCGTAATCTCCGCCAGCGGGCGCTCCCCTGTTTCCGAGCACCAGCGGAAGGAAACGAGCCGCACACGCTCGTTCACCAAGGCAGCCGTTGCCTCGCTCACAAGCGCTTGCAGGTCTTCGTCGAATATCTCGTGCTTTTTATCGGCAAGCTCCTTGAAACGGGCGAAGGCCTCATTGAGCTGCGCCTCGCTAGCAAAACCAATCCCCAGTGCTTGGCAGCGCGTGCGCAAGGCGTTACGACCGCTGTGCTTGCCCAGTACCATGCGGTTCATCCCCCAGCCCACGTCCTCGGCACGCATGATCTCGTAGGTCTCGCGCATCTTGAGCACGCCATCCTGGTGGATACCCGACTCATGCGCGAAGGCATTGGCGCCGACGATCGCCTTGTTGGGCTGCACCGCGAAGCCGGTGATATTGGCTACCAGCTTGGAGGTCGGGACAATCTCACGGGTATTGATTGCGGTATCGCAGGGAAAATAATCCTGGCGTGTGCGCACCGCCATTACCAGCTCCTCCAGGGCCGCATTGCCCGCTCGCTCGCCCAGCCCATTGATCGTGCACTCAATCTGTCGGGCTCCGCCCGTGACAGCCGCAAGCGAGTTAGCGACCGCCAGCCCAAGATCGTTGTGGCAGTGCACGGACCAGACGGCCCGCTCCGAGTTGGCCACGCGCTCACGCAAATAGGCGATCAGCGCGCCGAATTGTTCGGGCACGCTGTAGCCTACGGTATCGGGTATATTGACCGTCGTGGCACCGGCCTTGATCACCGCCTCCAGCACACGGCAAAGGAAATCCGGCTCCGAGCGGCCGGCGTCCTCGGGCGAGAATTCGACGTCATCACAATAGCGCCGGGCGTGCCGAACCGCCCAAACCGCTTGCTCCAGCACGGCGTCGGGCTGCATTTTCAACTTCATCTGCATATGGATCGGCGAGGTCGCGAGAAAGGTATGAATACGCCCCGCCGCGGCCGGTTTGATCGCTGCAGCGGCGCGGTCGATATCGGCCTCGCGCGCCCTGGCGAGTCCACAAACCCGACTTTCGCGAATGAGCTCCGCAACCGCGCGCACGGCCTCGTAATCACCCGTGCTCGCGGCCGGGAATCCGGCTTCGATCACATCGACCCGCATCCGCTCCAGCGCTTTGGCGATACGAAGCTTCTCTTCTTTGGTCATGGAAGCCCCTGGGCTTTGTTCGCCATCGCGCAGGGTGGTATCAAACACTAAGAGACGTTCGGGCTGGTTCATGCTTGCGCTCCGCTGTTATCCCACGAAAGCCGCGGCGCCACCGGCAGACTCATGCAAGCCCGCCCGGGTACGGGTCGGTAACTGTCCAGCGCCCGCGTTCAGCGTTTGCGCCGGCGCCGCCGTTGCACCACGGTCAGCGCCGGACCGGAGCACATATAGGCGAGCGCCACTAGAAACAGCACCAGAGGTGGATGTACCGAGGTCACCGCGAGCACGAGGACCAGCAACACCATGGCGATAAACCGAACCCGATAGCGAAAATCAATCTCTTTGAAGCTGTAATAACGCACATTACTCACCATCAGGATCCCGGCCAACACGGTCAGCACCAGAGCGGGGATGCCAACGACTAGGCCGCCCATGCCCAGCCGGTTACCCGCCCAGACCATGCCCGCGACCACCGCCGCCGCTGACGGGCTCGGAAGCCCCTGGAAATAGCGCTTGTCGGCGACACCAGACTGGGTGTTGAATCGCGCCAAGCGCAATCCGGCGCAGGCGGCATAAATGAACGCGCCCAACCATCCGAGCTTGCCCCAAAGAGAGCCCAAGGATGCAAGATCCGCCAGTGCCCACTGGTACATCACTAGCGCCGGCGCCACCCCGAAGGAGACCATATCGGCAATGCTATCGTACTGCATTCCGAAATCACTTTGGCTATTGGTCAGCCGCGCCACGCGGCCATCGAGCCCATCCATCACCATTGCGATCAGCACAGCGATAGCCGCACTCTGAAACTCATTGTTCATCGCCGCCACAATCGCGTAAAAGCCGAAAAACAAGGCGGTGGTGGTCAGAAGATTGGGCAGCAGATAGATTCCCCGGCGTTGCCGGATGCCCCGATCATTACGGGTGTCGGTGGGTTCAGTCATGGGGCTGGTAGGGATCTGGCATCGGTACGGTACAGCCGTAAAGTTGCACAGGCAGGATCGCGAGGCGAATCAAATTAGGCCGCTGGTGCCGATTGCGCACGGCAACACCGCGGCCACTCGCCAGTCACATATTTGATGCGCAGCACGCGCTGCAGAGGAATCAGCTCTTGTTGCGATCGACCAGGCGTCTGGCACCAATCCATGGCATCATAGCGCGCAGCTTCTCTCCCACCACCTCAATAGGATGTTGTCCCGCCTGGCGCCGCATAGCCTTTAGACGTGGCGCATTCGCCTGATTCTCCAAAACGAATTCCTTTGCGAAATCACCGCGTTGAATCTCGGCCAAGATCTCTTTCATGGCCCGGCGCGATGTCTCGTTGATTACCCGCGGGCCGCGGGTGAAATCCCCATATTCGGCCGTGTTGGAAATGGAATAGCGCATGTTGGCGATTCCGCCCTCATAGATCAGATCGACAATGAGCTTGGTCTCGTGCAGGCACTCGAAATAGGCCATCTCCGGTGAATAACCAGCTTCCACCAGGGTCTCGAAGCCCGCCTGGATGAGCGCGGTGATGCCACCACAGAGCACTGTCTGCTCACCGAACAGATCGGTCTCGGTCTCCTCCCGGAAGCTGGTCTCGATGATTCCCGCGCGACCGGCCCCGATGGCTACCGCGTAGGACAGCGCCGTCTCTCTCGCCCGCCCCGAGACATCCTGTTGAATGGCAATCAAACTGGGCACACCGCCGCCGTCGCCGTACGTCGAGCGTACCAGGTGCCCCGGCCCCTTGGGGGCGATCATGATGACATCGAGATCCGCGCGTGGCTCGATTTGTCCGAAATGGATGTTGAAGCCGTGGGCAAAGGCGAGGCTCGCCCCCTGCTTCAGATTGGGCTCGACCTGTTCGCGATAGAGGCGCGCCTGGTGCTCGTCCGGAGCAAGGACCATGACCAGATTGGCTTGCTTGACCGCGTCCTCGACCGAAGCGGCCTCGAGACCGGCCTGGCGGACCTTCTCCATGGAGCTCGATCCCGAGCGCAACCCGACCACCACCGAAACGCCCGATTCGCGCAGGTTATTCGCATGGGCGTGGCCCTGTGAGCCATAGCCAAGGACCGCCACCCGGCTGCCCTGTATGAGAGAGAGCTCAGCGTCCTTATCGTAGTACACCTTCATCACTTTTCCTCGGCGTTGTTGCCGCGCGGCGGCCTTGCCATGGCGCTAGAGGCGCATTTGCTTGTCACCGCGCGCGATTCCGATCACACCGGAACGCACGACCTCGAGCGGCGTGCGCTTTTCGATCACCTCAAGGAAGGCGTCCAGCTTGCTGCTGGTACCGGTTAGCTCGATCGTGTAGGTCTTGCTGGTGACATCGAGCACCCGGCCGCGAAAGATATCCGCCAAGCGCTTGAACTCTTCTCGAGCCTCCGCGGTGACGGCCTGCATCCTCACCAACATGATCTCTCGTTCGATATGGGCCGCCTCTGTGATATCCAACACCTTGACCACATCCAGCAGCTTGTTCAGCTGCTTGATGATCTGCTCGATAATGCGGTCATCACCGATAGTAACCAAAGTCATGCGCGAGAGCGTCGGGTCATCCGTCGGCGCAACCGTGAGGCACTCGATATTGTAACCGCGGGCAGTGAACAGACCGGCGATCCGTGACAGAGCGCCGAACTCGTTCTCCACGAGTATGGAGATGATATGCCGCATGGCCGTTACCCAGATTGCGCGCCCGATACTAGGGCGCGAGCAAGATCGAGGCCCCGGAGTCTACACGAGGATGCTCGAAATAGTCCGCAAGATAAAGTTGACTGGTAAACTTGCCACTATATTTAGAACTTGCGAGCGCATCAAGCGCCACGCACTGCGGCTGCCACCTTCAAAAGACGGAATCCAGAGGCCAGGCCATGGCGCACATCGTAGGCGTCTGGGAGCTGGGCAGCCAGCTAGGACACCTGGCGCGCTTTGCCACGTTGGCATCGCGGCTGCGAGAGTCGGGGCATCGGGTGTCGCTGGTGCTGCGGGATCTCTCCCGCGTGGGTCAACTCCCGACTCTCGCCCGGGTACCGGTATTTCAGGCGCCGATATGGCTGCCGCGGGCACGGTATGCTTCGAGCCAGCCACGCTCTATCGCGGAGATTCTGTGGCACTACGGCTACCTGAGCGCCCCCGGGCTGCACTCGATGGCCAGCGCATGGCGCGCCCTGTTCGACCTCTTGAAGCCCGATCTCGTGCTCTACGACTATGCACCGACGGCATTGCTGGGCTCACAAGGGCTTGGCTTCCGGCGGGCCACCATCGGCGTCGGCTTCTGCATGCCGCCGGCGGTATCACCGATGCTTCCTCTGCAAGCGGTCGACGAAGGTGGAAGGCAGAAGCTCGCCGCCACCGAGGAACGGGTACTCGCGACGATCAATCGAGTGCTGCCCAAGTTCGGCCAGCCGGCCCTGGCTTCACTGGGACAGCTTTTCGACGCGGACGAAGCCTTTCTCTGTACAGTACCGGAGCTCGATCACTACCCGCGTCGCGCCGGCACCCGCTACTGGGGATTGGTGTCGGAGGGCACCCGCGGCGTTGCTCCTGTCTGGCCGAGCGCCGATCGCCCGCGCGTGTTCGCGTACCTGAAACCGTCCGGTCCGCATTTCCAAACCGCCCTCGATGCGGTGGTCGAGGCAGGCTGCCAGGCCGCTGTGTTCGCGCCCGGCGTGTCTCGCGCGCAGGCGGCACGGTATCGCTCGTCTGCCGTCCAGATCAGCCGCCTGCCTTTCGATATTGAGCAAGCGGCCGCAACGGCCGATGCCGCGGTCTGCCACGCAGGCCACGACACCGTGCTGGCTTGCCTGCTGGCCGGTACCCCTTCCCTGCTGATTGCGCAGCAGATGGAGCAGTTCGGCGTCGCCAGCCGGATTGAACAACACGGCGCCGGCGTGCTGCTCAGGCCGAGCGCGCCCTCCCAGCCTGCCGAACAGCTCCGATGGCTCTTGACCGAGCCCGGTGTCCGGAAAGCGGCTCAGGACATGGCAGCAAGGCACACGGCAGCAAAACCGCCCCGCTCGGTGCACGCGCTGGTAGCACGCTGCAATGAGCTAATTGCTGGAGTTTGAGGTCGTTGACGCAGCCACCACGATCCAGCAGACTGTGAAGTAGTAGGCATGTTGCATAAACAATAATCGGGCACCGTGTGCGGCCT
>JAKDMQ010000017.1 GCA_030452265.1 Nitrococcus sp. | reverse complement strand
ACGTCTACGGTGCGCTCCTCGACATACACATTGGTGCCCCATACATAGTCCAGCAACTGGCCGCGGCTGAACACCTGGTCCGGGTGGGTCATGAAAAAGCGCAGCAAGCGGAACTCGGTAGGCCCTATCTCTACGGTTTCCTCCTCAATCCATACCCGGTGCGCCACCGGATCGAGCACTAGCCCATCGACATCGACTTGGTCATCACCATGTATTGGCGCGCTCCGGCGCAGCACCACTTTGATCCGCGCGAGCAGTTCGCGGAGCGAAAACGGTTTGGTGACAAAATCGTCCGCGCCCACCTCCAGGCCCCGCACTTTATCCTCCTCCTCACCGCGGGCCGTCAAGATAATGATAGGGATCTCACGATGGGCCGGATGCTTCTTTAACCGCCGCGCGAATTCGATGCCGCTCATCCCCGGCAGCATCCAATCGAGCAATACCAAATCCGGCACGACCTCATTGAGCAGGGCCAGACCCGTCTCCCCGGAATCGGCCTGATGTACGCGGTAATTGCCTCGGGTCAGCGCCATTGCAACCATTTCCCGAATGGCCACGTCGTCCTCAACCAGCAAGATCTTAACGGCCACGCGCAGTCGCCCCCAAGAGACTGCCGTACATTACAGCACGCTAGAATGACAGTTTTATGACAGACTCACGCGGGCAGCACATGCTTCATGGGGCGGGTCGCGGTCGCATGATTGCTTCCACGCCGATTATCCACATACAATGCAGCTATGAAAACCATACAGGTCACTGTGGACGAAGACTTGCTCGCCAAGCTCGATCAGAGCGAAGAAGTACAGCGTGACGGAAGGTCGGCGGTTTTGCGCCGGGCAGCAAGCGAGTATCTGAAGCGGCGGCGGCGCATCGATATCGCCAAAGGCTACCAGCGGGCCTATGCGGGCAAAGAAGGGCTCGGACCGGAATTCGAAGAATGGGAGGATGAGGGGGAGTGGCCAATCGAATAAGGCACGGCCAGATCTGGATGTACGCCTTCTCCCGGCCGGACAAACGTCGTCCGATCGTGGTCTTGACCCGACACGAGGTCATCGATCTGCTCCAGACGGTGATGGTTGCGCCGGTCACCTCCACGATTCGTGGAGCCCCGAGCGAAGTGATCGTTGGTATCGATGAGGGTCTCAAGCGAGATTCCGCAATTAACCTCGATCATATCCAAACAGTAGACAAGACCAGGTTGACGCGATTCATCGGCAAGGTCGGAGCTGAAAAGATGAGCGCGGTATGCCGTGCTTTGGCCATTGCAACCGGTTGTGCGAACTGAAACGGAGCGCGTAAGACGCGCCGCTCGCTTCGCAGGCGCCTTTGCCGGCGCCCTGCCCAAGGGCTACGACATGGTCAACCATGCCACTCACGACCACAAGGAGAGGATCAAGGTCGGCTACAACCGGTCGTTGCACCGCCACGGGCGGGCGAGAGCTTCACGGCTCGTAATAGGCGCCTACAGCGTAGTAGGCCGTCTCGAGCACGGGCAGCACGAACCAGTCGTCGTGCGGGAAACGCATGATCAGAAAAAACCCCCAGATTGAGATTAGCGCGCCTATGTACTGGGGATGTTTGAGCACCGAGAACGGAAAACCGTTGATCCACGGCACGTCGTAGCCAAACTGCTTGCCATAGAATACCCCTGTGCTGCCGAGCCGATAGAACACACTCAAATTCAGAGCGGCGCCGGCTGCGAGCAGAACCGCGCCAGCGGCAAACGCCGGCAGCGTGCCAGTGGGCCAAGGAATCAGCCCGTCACTAAAGAGGCTGCACCAACCAAGGAACACCAGGATCTGCAAAGCCTTGAAGCCGTAGAACAGCTTTCGCAGGACGTCGACAGGCCCGCCCAGGGCGGCCAGCGCGGGCCGCCGGCACAGTTCGCGCCAAGCATCCGGATAGTGGGAGATCCAAAAATAGCTGATGCGCTCGAAGCTGAGCAACACGGCGGCGAGCAAGGCGCCCCAATAGATCATTCTCGTTCTCCGTACGACAGGCAACACTCGCCGTATTCATGGGCGCTCGGAACCGGCGCCATTGTAGCGGAAGGCGGGAGCAGCCGGTACGTGCCACGGCGGCTTTCATCGCGATGTAACAAAGGGACGTTAGACTCATCGCTGCACTGCGTTCACTGGTGGTTGCCGCGGTTGTTACCACGTACACCCCTAAGCCGGCTCTCGCCCCGCGAGCGTGCCAATTTCCTGCTCACCAATCGCATTCCGCGCCGCTGCGCGACGCTGTTCATGGGCTGGTTCAGCCGGCTACGCAACCCGCTGGTGCGGCACGTGTCTATCGCGGTGTGGGAGCTCTTCGCCGGCGATCTGCGCCTGCACGAGGCGCGCAAAGCACGCTTCGCCAGCATGCATGATTGCTTCATTCGGGAGCTCAAACCCGGCGCGCGCCCCGTCGCGGTTGATCCCGGAGTACTGATCAGCCCCTGTGACGGGGTAATTGGAGCCTTTGGAGCGGTTCGCGGCACCGAGGTGTTCCAAACCAAGGGGCTTCCCTACACCCTGGCGGAACTGCTCGGCGATAACGCCCTGGCGGCACGTTACCGCGACGGCGTGTTCGTGACCTTGCGCCTGAAGACCAATATGTACCACCGCTTCCACGCGCCCGAGGCCGGCAATTTGCGCGAAGTACGCTACCTCGCCGGCGATACCTGGAACGTGAACCCCATTGCCGTGAAGTGCATCGAACGTCTCTACTGCCGCAATGCGCGGGCGGTGCTGGAGCTGCATTTATACGGTTCGCCGCACCGCGTGGCGCTGGTGCCGGTGGGGGCGATCCTGGTTGCCAGCATCGTGGTACATGGACTCGACATGCCGCTTGATCTGCACTATCACGGGCGCGCGAGGTTGCCGTGTCCGCGGCACTATGAGCGCGGTGGGGAGATGGGCTACTTCCAACAGGGTTCGACCATCATTGTGTTGGCCGGGCCCGGATTCGCCCTGGTGCCTGATTTGCGCGAGGGTGTCGTCGTGCGGATGGGGCAGCCGCTGCTGGTCAAGCCCCGCACTGGATAACCGGCGGGCAACCGTAATAGTTCCTTAACGCGGGTGTCGCCAAACGGTAATCGAACGGCATTGATAATTGCCGCTTGAGACAAACCGAATGGGGGATCGCAAAATGAGCTTGTTGCAGGAACTGCGCAAACAGCGCTGGGATGACCATCGTTACTATCACCACAGCCGGGTCAACCAATCCTTGCACCTTTTGAGTGCGCTGAGCTTTCTTACCGCCTATGTCTACCTGCTGATCGATCCGGTGGTAACGGCGCTGCTGGGCTGGTTCGTTGCCATGTGCTCGCGGCAGATCGGGCACTTCTTTTTCGAGCCCAAAGGCTACGACAGAGTCAACAATGTCACCCACGACCGTAAGGAGCGGATCAAGGTCGGCTACAACCTCAAGCGCAAGCTCGTGCTGCTCTCGATCTGGGGCGCCTCGCCGATAGTACTCGCGGCGCAACCCAGCCTGTTCGGTCTGATCACGCCATACCAGAGTCTGTACGGCTATCTTTATGATCTCTCGGTGATGTGGCTGTGCCTCGCGGCCGCGGCGCTGGTTTTCCGCACCGTGCACTTGTTTTTTATCTATGATCTAACCACCGGACTCGCCTGGTTTGTGAAGATCCTCACCGACCCCTTCCACGACGTGAAGCTTTATCACAAGGCACCGCTGCATCTGCTCAAGGGAGAGCTGATCGATCCCATGCTCGACGTGCGCTCTGCGAATACCAAGCCCGACAGTTACCCCAAGGCCAGCGAAATCGCGAGCACTTCATAGCGACGCCACACACCCGGCACGGCCCCACACGCCGTGCCGGGCGAATCTAGCGAGGCCGCTCCGGACAGCGTCCGAGACGCGCGGCGAGCATCTCACCGAGCACCTGGCGTTTAATGGTGCGGTTGGTCAGCCCGGGGCTTTGCCACCACCAGCCGTCCGCCTGCATGGCCTGTGCCGCGCCGACAAAGCGTTCCTTGACGACATCGAAGTCAGCCTCCGAATAGTCGTGACTCATAATCAACCGCCCCGTCCCAGTCCAGGGGAGCGCCAGCCCCTGCGCCCGTAGATAATATTGGAACAGCCAGTTATAACGGCCCGGAACGGTGTAGAGCACGGTCAGGATGGAGGCGAGATTGGCAACGCGCAGCGGCAGCTCGCGGCTGCACAGTGCGTCGTTGAGGGCTCGGGTGCGAGTGTCCCAGACCGCGTGCACGCGCTCATAGTGGTTCCTGACCTCAGGCTCGTCGAGCCGCCGCAGGAACTCATTCATGCAGGTCATAGCGTAGGGGTGCGCGTTGAATGTGCCCCGTGCGAAACAGATGTCGGCCGGGCGCTGGTCCCGAAAGCGATTCATGAGTCGGCGCCTGCCACAGAGCACACCGACGGGCAGACCGCCCCCCAGGCTCTTGCCGTAGGTCACCAAGTCCGCCTCGACGCCGAAGTGTTCCTGGGCGCCGCCGTAAGCGAGGCGAAAGCCGGAGAAGACCTCGTCAACGATCAGTGCAATTCCACGTCCGCTGCAGACGTCACGCAACGCGTGTAGCCAGCGCGAATACGCGGCGTGGTCAAAGTGCGCGTTGCGCTCGCTATTCACCAGCGCGGCGTCGCCGGGCGGAGCTTTGTTAGGGTGCAACGCCTGCAGAGGACTTACCAACACACAGGCGATGTCCTTGCGCGTGCGCAGCACCTTGAGACTGGCGGGATCCATGTCCCTGAGTGTGTAGACGTCGCGTGCCGGGCGCTGGCTGCCGACACCAGCCTGCACGCCGTCCCACCAGCCGTGATAGGCGCCGGCGAAACGAACCAGGTGGGTGCGGCCGGTGTGGTAGCGCGCGAGCCGCACCGCTTGCATCACAGCCTCGGTCCCCGACATGTGAAAAGAGACTTCGTCCAGACCAGAGATGCGTTGCAAACGCGCAACGTTGTCGGCGACCACGGGGTGATAGCTGCCCAGCACCGGCCCAAGTGCTTGCGCCCGCGCTACACCCCGCGCCAGGCACTCCTTGTAGAAGTCATAGCCGAGCACGTTGACGCCGTAGGATCCTGACAGATCGTAGGCCCAATTGCCGTCGAGGTCCTGAACCCGGGTACCCGAGGAGGCCGTAACCACGGTGCCGACCGGCAGTTGGCTCTGCACGTAACGCCGGAACTGAAAGGGGACGCGATAGGCGTTGGTGAATCGCGCGTCGGAGACGCCCGACTGCAGGGTGTGGCTTAGATCCACTGATTGCGGCGCATGCTCGCGGAAGTACTGCACGAGACGCTCGAAGCCGGCGCGGCGCTGCGCGGCGAGCGCCTCGGGCGCATCGTCGCAGCGGAAAAACCTCTGCTCGCCGTACTCATAGTAGGGCAGCCGCCGCGCGATCCACCGGCCCAGCCTGACATGGCCTTGCAGCGACGGGTGCTTCGCACGGGAGAGCCGCAGCCGCACCTGCAGCTTGCGCAAGATAGCCAGCGCCGCACCACCCGCCAACGCGTAGACAAGGATCGTCGAGCCCATCCCCGGATTTGTCCTCTCGGCTGAGTATACGATTCAGGGTGGCGCACCACCATCACCGGTTCTACGGGTCTATACGGTCAGGCTCGAAGCTCGCCTGCCGTATTCAGCGCGGCCGCGTGTGCCGAGACGAGCTGCCCGACGAATTCGCGGGTGACTATACGCCAGGAGCGCGCACAGGCGGCCTCGCGGCAGCGCCGCCGGTCGAGGTCCAGCGCACGCAGCGCCGCGCGCCGCAGATCCTCGTGCAGGCAACCGGTTTCGCCGTTCTTCACCACGCTATTCGGACCTAGTACGGGATAGGCGGCCACCGGCACACCGCAGGCCATGGCTTCGAGCATCACTAGCCCGAGCGTATCGGTCCGGCTCGGAAACACGAACACATCCGCCGCCGCAACGTGGCGCGCCAGCTCGCGACCTGTTCGGTAACCGGTGAAGCGAACCGCGGGGTAGCGGCGGCGCAGCGATGCCAATGACGGGCCGTCGCCAATGACGTACTTGGTGCCCGGCAGATCGAGCTTCAGGAATGCCTCGATGTTCTTTTCGGGCGCGACGCGCCCCATGTACATAAACACCGGACGCTCGCCTTCCAGAGGAAAAGGCTCGTCGGGACGGAAGGTCTCGGTGTCCGTGCCGCGGGACCACAGCGCGAGATTGGCAATACCGCGCTCGCGCATCTCCTCGGCCATCGCGGGATTGCTCACCAGCGTGCGCGTAGCGCCCCCATGAAACCAGCTCAGAAAGGCGTAACCGGCGGCCAGCGGCACGAACGGCAGGCGCAGGCGCACGTACTCCGGAAAGCGCGTGTGCAGCGAGGTGGTGAACCGCAACCCGTGCCGCCGGCAGTAGCGCCGCGCCGCCAGCCCAAGCGGCCCCTCGGTGGCAATGTGGATCGCCTGCGGCGCGAAGGCATCGAGCTGCCGCCGCAACCGCCAGCCGGGCAGCAAGGCGCACTTGATCTCTGGGTAGCTGGGCAGCGGGGCGGTGCGGAACTGGCCAGGATGGATTACCAGCACCTCGTGCCCGAGCCGCTCCAGCTCGCTAACGGTGTGCGTCAGGGTTGTGACAACCCCGTTGATCTGTGGGCACCAGGCATCCGTGACCAAGGCAATTCGCTGCATGGCCGGATTTTCGCGGCACTACGTTACATCCGGATGACAGCAACGTGTCCGATTTATGACCTTTCGGATACGTGTCATCAAAATATAACTTGATGATCACACGCGTGAAATAGTTCAGGTGCACTCTCGGTCGAAGTCTTTAGTCTGGGGGTAGACTTATGACCACCTTGCCTCACCCGCGAGCGCGCCGTTACCGCAGTATCTGGATCTCCGATGTGCACCTGGGCTTTCCCGGCTGCCAGGCAGACCTTTTGCTGGAGTTCCTGCGCGCCATCGAGTGCGAAACGCTGTATCTGGTCGGCGACATCATCGATCTCTGGTACATGCGCAGACGGTTGTACTGGCCCCAGGCCCATAACGACGTTATCCGCGCGCTGCTCAGCAAAGCGCGTCGAGGCACGCGTGTGGTCTACGTGCCAGGCAACCATGACGAGCTGCTACGCGACCACTGCGGTACAGCTTTCGGAAATGTGCGTATAGCCGACACACTCGTGCACACCACCGCCAGCGGCCGTCGCTTCCTGGTATTGCACGGCGATCAGTTCGACAGCGTCGTACAGTGCTCGCGGCTGCTCGCGGTCGCTGGCAACGTGGCCTATTCCGGGTTGCTGAAGCTCAACCTTGTAGTCAACTATTGCCGCCGGCGGCTGGGCTTTCCCCACTGGTCGCTGGCGGGCTTTCTCAAGCACCGCGTCAAGAACGCCGTGCAGTACATCAGCAACTTCGGAGACGCGGTTGCCCACGCCGCCCTAGAACGGGAATTGGACGGCGTCATCTGTGGCCACATTCATCGCGCCGAGATCAGCGAGATTCACGGCGTGACCTACTGCAACTGTGGCGACTGGGTGGAGAGCTGTACCGCGTTGGCCGAGCACCCCGACGGCACAATCGAGCTACTACGCTGGTCGGAGGCGTCCCAGGCGGTAGAGCGCGCCTCGTCCGCGGCTGCCTGACGCGGGGATTACGCCATGCGCAAGCGCATCGCCCACGGCTACTTCGACATCAACCTCGATGTGGTGTGGGACACGTGCAGGCGGAGCGTCATCGTAGCGCAGACACCACCACCTAGTTGAGGACCATCTCAGGTGGGACTGGCTTGGCCAGTCTCGCATGATGACATCCTTTCGTTTTTCTGGCCTGGAAGTGAGGAGGTCATCTACCTCATCGCACGAGGCAACCGCAGAGCCTGTAAGCCTGACTAGCCACATCACTATAGCTAAGGCTTACGCCTTTAGAACTATCCTGGGTAATCCGGATCAGCCGAAATCAAGAACGATGATCTCCTGGCGGCCGTCCCGTAAAATCGATAGCGTGACTCTGTTGCCGGCGCGCAGGTGTTTGAGTGCCTTGAGCGCCGCCTGTTGGCTGGTGAGCGGCATTCCACCTATCGCGGTGACCAAATCGCCCGGTCGCAGGCCGGCGGCCTGAAACAGGACCGGATTGCTCCCCGGCCACACCCGGAAGCCAGTCAGCTCATCGCCGTTGCGGACCGGTGAAATGCGCAGGTACTGAAGCAGGGCCTCCGGGCGGCTCGTAATCCGATCGCGATATTCACCTAACATGTTCGCGCCGCTGGCGGCAGGACGGGGAGCCGCCGAGTCAGAAACCGGCATCGACTGCAGCAGCTTGCGCGGCAGCCGCAGCGCCTCGTGGCGGCCATCGGTCTGCAGAATGACGCGATCCGGATAGATGGCCACCACCGCCGCTCCACTCGGCAGCTCGTCGCCCTCTCGATAGAGGCGATCCGCGCCGCCGCCATCGGCGATGATGGCCCAAGCCCACTCGGAAGAATGCAGGACACCGTGCAGCTCGAGGTTGAGACGGGTCTCCGGCGCATCGATGATGCGCTCATGCGGCGCCCGGGGCGATTCAGCACGTCCGAAGAGATGCTGATCCGCCACCGCGGCAAGCGCCACCGCCGGCTTCGATGCCGGTGTCGCGACAGCGGGAGGCGGCACATGGCCGGTTTGTGCCTGTGGCCACAGCAGCCAAGTGATTCTCGCCAGCTCATGGGCGAGCGCGACCGTCAACACCACCGTGGTCAGGGAAGCGAGGCGGTTCGTGTTAATGCCGCCGGGAGGGAACCGCCTTATGAAACGATCTAGCACTGGGTTCCGCCGTCCAGCACGGCCGTAGCTTCAATCAAAAAAAATGATAATGACGAGTCCGACCTCGACGGGCGCACATAACTTGCGATGGGATGCACCGTGCTAAAGCCGACGACACGGATCTGCTCCCGAACCGGAGCAACGCCCATGGCACCCAGACCAGCGATCACTTCGAGCGCCCCGGCAGGCCGACTCGGGAACGCAAGTGTAGCGGCCGAATGTTACAGAGTTATTAAATAAGAAGGCGGGAAGTTGAGTCTGTTCCATAACGCAAGGCAAGCAGGGCCACGAACCAAAACGGCCCTTGCGCGTCGATAACATACTTGTCATGTGCCGATAATATGCTTGTCATCTGTTGGGGCTAGAGTCGTGCACAGATAGCTTGGATGGCAAAGGCTAAACGCCCGAGGGCGTTAATCGGATAACAATAACGCTTGCCGACAACCAGTCCCGGCGTCTACCTTCCGCCCGGGTTGGTTTACCTCTCGTCAGCCATGGATGGCTGACGAGGGAGCTTTCTTCGACGGGCGAAATGCTAAGGTGGGCAGGCTCTATCGCCAATACGGCCAACCTTAAAATTCATGCCGTGGCGGGGGGGCAGGATGAAATACTTGCTGTTCACGGGCGCATAAACGCTCATTTCGCCGGCCTCCCTGTCGACTACTACCGCCGTCTCGGGGCTCACCGGGCCCTTGAGTGGCCCAGCCGTGGGTCATTAGTTCTCGCGGCGAAGGGCGATCAGCCGCATGGATCCGCAAACGAACACCCCCGCCGACCAGTAGCGCCAGCGCGCCTCGCACCGTGCGTTTAACCATCATCGTCGTGCCCCCTTGAATTAGAAGCCGTTGAGGACTCTTCACCCTACCTATCGAGCCGCATGCAAAGGAGCGCAATGGCACATCGACCACCGCAGGCGCGAGAAATTATGAATTCTTCATCAAAGCGTCACGCTGCTGTCATACCGCGCCGGCAAGACTGTGCGGGCGAGGTCAGGCCAACAATAAGGTGTGATCGGTAAAGCGCCCGCACCGCGATCAACAGAGATCTACAGGAGACTGAAATGAGCACTCAACATGTGACCCTCGTGCCGCTGCGCATAGTGCTGGCAATCACGATCATCGGCGCCTACGCCCTGTGCGGCTCGAGCGCTCGGGCCACGGGCTCGCAATTCCCGCCCATCACGCACGGGGTGGCGGCCGGCGACGTCACCACCGACAGTGCGGTGATTTGGTCACGCACGAACCAGGAGGCGGTCATGCATGTCATGGCACGTGCGCGCGGCATCGTGCGCGGGGGCGGCGGACCGCGCCACTATGCCACACCCGTGGACGCGGCTTCCGATTACACGGGCAAGGTTTTTGTTGAGGGGCTCGATCCGGATACCGCCTACACTTATCAGGTGTGGTTCAGTGGTGACCTGGACGTGGCGCCGGCGGCGTCCGCAAGGCGTGGTAGTAATGGTACTGGCCACTTCCACACCGCGCCAAGTGCCGACGATGCTCAAGCGGTAACCCTGGCCTGGGCCGGGGACATCGGCGGACAAAACGTGTGCCGGGACGTGCAGCGTGGTTTTCCCGGCTTCACCGCGCTCAATGCCATCGACCTCGACTTCTTCATTGGACTCGGAGACCTGATCTACGCCGACGGTGTGTGCGAGGAGATCGGTAATTATGGGAACCGCCAGATCCCCGGCGGCTTCGGCCCCTCGGCCGACATTGAGACTTTCTGGGCGCATTGGAAGTACAACCGCGAGGAGCCCGAGTATCAAAAACTCCTGGCCAACACGCCTTTTTACGCTATCTGGGACGACCACGAGGTGGTCAACAACTTCGGGCCGCTCCATGATACCCGTGATGAAGAACCCTACACCCCGGGTGAGGATCTGTTACCACTCGGGCGGCGGGCGTTTCTCGATTACAACCCGGTGCGCGAGGACAACGAGACTCCGAAGCGCCTTTATCGCACGATACGCTGGGGCCAGCACGTGGAGCTCTTCATCCTGGACACTCGCCAGTACCGCGACGCCAACCGCGAGGCTGATGATCCGGAGCTGCGAAAGTCGGTGTTGGGGCGTAAGCAGTTGGTGTGGCTAAAGCAACGGCTGGCGACGTCAGACGCGACCTGGAAGATCATCGTCTCCAGCATCCCTATGTCCATCCCCACGGGCGACGCGACGGAGCGCGACGGTTGGGCGGATTTCCACTCGGAGACAGGCTTTGAGCAGGAGCTGGTACAGATCCTGCGCTACATGAAAGACCATGGCATCGGTAACACCGTTTGGATCACCACCGACGTGCACTTCGCCGAGGTCTTTGTCTACACGCCATTTCTTGACGATCCGAGCTTTCAAGTGCACGAGCTCATCACTGGTCCGTTCAACGCCGGCGTGTTCCCCAATCTGGACTTTGATACGACGCTGAACCCGCAGCGCCTGTTCTTCTACCCCCCTCCAAGCAGTGAGCCCATATCCAGTTACAAAGAGGCGGTCAAAATCTTTAACTTCGGTGTCATCCGCGTGCATCAGGACGGTCGCCTCACCGCGCAGGTCATCAACGCGAACGGTGAACGCCTCTACGAGATCACTTTGCAACCTAAGTGATAACAACAATGACCTCCTCGCCCCTGTTGGAGCCCTCGTTCGAGGGCTCTTTTTTTGGCGCCCTCGCGAATCAGCACGAGCAGCGCTTTTGGCGCGGGCAACGGGAGTTGATAATCCGCTCCTCTCCCCGCTAACCCTTTTGGTCGGCCGCCAGCGGAACCGTGCCGCAGGCCTGATTCGTCGACATAGTCCCGGGCCCGTTGCTCGGCCGCCGCGAGCCAGAGACTCCGCGGTGGCAACCGCGGGACATTTCGGTCCGCAGTGCGCCAGCCACCGTTCGGTCATGTAACTGTCAACAGCCGGTAACATCGTCGCGTTAGCGTGGATTGGCCCCACTCACAAAGGAGCCAGCCATGCGCCTGCCCTTCATTGCCGCGCTGGTTGACGACAACAGGAGCGGACGCATGAAAGTCATAGTTTTGGGCGGCGACGGCTTCTGCGGCTGGCCAACGGTGTTGCACCTTTCGGCCAAGGGCCATGACGTCATGATTGTCGACAACCTGTCGCGCCGGAACATCGACATCGAGCTCGAATGCGACTCGCTGACGCCCATCCGCCCGATGAGCGAACGCCTCCGCGCATGGAGCCAAGTTTCGGGCAAGCGCATCGTATTCCACAACTTCGATGTTGCCGTCAACTATCAGCGCATGTTCGACCTCATCAATGAATGGCGCCCCAATGCGATCGTGCACTTCGCCGAGCAGCGCGCGGCTCCGTACTCGATGAAAAGCAGCCGCCACAAGCGCTACACCGTCAGCAACAACCTCAATGCCACCAACAACGTGCTGGCCGCGGTGGTCGAGAGTGGACAGGACATCCACATCGCCCACCTCGGCACCATGGGCGTCTACGGCTACGGCACCAACGGTATGAAGATCCCCGAGGGGTACCTCAAGATCAAGTTAGACGTCGGGGACGGCGAGCTGATCGACAACGAGATTTTGTACCCGGCCAACCCTGGCAGCATCTACCACATGACCAAGACGCAGGACCAGTTGCTGTTCTTCTTCTACAACAAAAATGACAAGGTTCGCGTCACTGATCTGCACCAGGGGATCGTCTGGGGCACCCAGACCGCCGAGACCAAGCGCGACGAACGCCTCATCAACCGCTTCGACTACGACGGTGATTACGGTACCGTGCTCAACCGCTTCCTGATGCAGGCGGTGGTCGGCCATCCGCTTACCGTGCACGGCACCGGCGGCCAAACGCGTGCCTTCATCCACATCCAGGACACCGTGCGTTGCATCCAGCTGGCACTGGAAAACCCGCCGGCAACGGGTGAGCGCGTGCAGATCTTCAACCAGATGACCGAGACGCATCGCGTGCGCAATCTGGCCAAGATGATCTCGAATCGCACCGGCGCGAAAATCGACCACGTGCCCAACCCTCGCATCGAGACCCACGAGAACGATCTACACGTCGCCAACGATCACTTTCTGCACTTGGGCCTGAGACCGATCACCCTGAACGACGCGCTGATGGAGGAGGTTGCCGAGATCACCCGCAAGTACGCCGGACGCTGCGACAAGTCCAAGATTCCGTGCGTATCGCTATGGCGGCAAACGAAGGGTGACGAGGGCAAACAGAGCGTCCTGAGGCCAGTAGCGGCGACGCGCTTTTGACGGCTGATCGAGCAGCCCGGAGGCAAGAAAAGAGAGCGGTGCCCGGGAGTGACGGCGAAGCGCAACCGGCAGTTCCTGCAGGTGCTGTCGTGGCTCGGATGTCTCAGTGCGCCGTGGCGGAACCCAGCGGTCGGAGTCTGGACTAAGCCGATGGCAGGCGCACGTTGCGCCGTACTATCACTTTCGGTTTGCGCCGTTTCAGCCGCGTCGCTCCCATATGGCGGCGTTGCGCAGCGGCGATGAGTTGCTCTTGGCAGCCCGCCCCGTTTTCGCCGCCCTGACGGCGCTGGACATAGGTACCGTCGGAGTGCATGTCCCAGGCGTTGCGTTGGTCGTCGAGATGCAGGTTGAGAATCTGGTACAGCTCTGCCTGCAGCGCAGTATCCTCCACGGGAATCAGTACTTCCACACGATGCTCGAGATTGCGCATCATGGAATCGGCCGAGCCGATGTAGTATTCGTGGTCGCCGCCGTTGTGGAAGTAATAGATACGGCTGTGCTCGAGAAATCGGCCGACGATGCTGATGATGCGAATGTTATCGGACAAACCGGGGATCCCCGGGCGCAGCCGGCAGGTGTCTCTTACTATGAGGTCCACGCGCACCCCCGCCTGCGAGGCGAGATACAGCTCACGGGTAATATCAGGATCCTCCAGGGCATTCATTTTCATCTGAATGTGGCCGGGCTGCGCAGAGCTATGAAGCGCGATCTCGCGACGAATTTTCGCGATCAGAGCTTGTTTCAAAACCTTCGGCGCCGGCAGAATCTTGCGGTAATTTCGTTTCGGCGTGTAGCCGGTGGTTAGATAATTGAACAGCTCGATCAAGTCGCGGCCGATGTCTTCGTCGCAAGTGAGAAGACCCAGATCGTCATAGAGCCGCGCCGTTCCGGAATGATAATTTCCCGTTCCGATGTGGGCGTAGAGGCGTAACCCGCTGTAATCGCGCCGAACTACCAATATGAGCTTACAGTGCGTCTTGAGCCCGACCACGCCGTAGGTAACGTGGATGCCTGCCTCTTCCATTCGACTCGCCCAGCGAATGTTGGCTGCTTCATCGAAACGAGCCTTGATCTCGACTACCACCGCCACCTGTTTGCCATTCTGCGCGGCCTCGATGAGGTAATCGACGATCCTGGTTTCACCCGACGTGCGGTAAAGCGTCATCTTGATGGCGCGGACCTTGGGATCGCTGCCCGCCTCAAGCAAGAACCGTTCTACTGAGCTCGAAAACGACTCGTAGGGATGCTGCACGAGAATTGGGCCCTGGTCACGAATCGCATAGAAGATCTTCGGCGAATCCAGCTTCGGATGATCCACCGAATAATGGACGGGATAATGCAGTTCCTGGTCGGGCAGCATGGCTATCTCCATGAGATGGCGCTTTGCCAGCATGCCGTCATCGACGTAGAAGACATCGGTCCGTTCGTCGAGCCCGAAATCCGCCGCGAGCATGCCGCGGTGAAACGAGTCCATGTTGCGCTCCACCTGAACGCGCACGATGGGGGCGAAGCGTCGCTCGCGCAGCTCCGTCTCGATCATGGCGAGAAGATCGTCCGCGCGCTCCTCGTCGTGATCGGTATTTGCATTGCGGGTGACTTGAAACAGCTCGCAGGCTCGCACGTCCATCTTGGGAAACAGCAAGTCGAGATTATGTGACATGACCTGCTCGAGAGCGACAAAGCGTTTCGAGTCACCAACGGGCAGAAACCGTGGTATATCCGGGCCAATAGGCGCCTTCACCCGCGCGCGAGCTTCCTCGTCATCATCCGCGGTGTATGACAGGCTCACGAGGAGATTCAGCGAGAGATTCGAGATGAACGGAAACGGATGCGCGGAGTCGATCGCCTGCGGCGTTACCAGCGGAAAGATGTTCTCAATGTAATGCTCGCGCATCTTCCTCTGCTCGTCTTTTGTCAGCGCTTGGTACGAGAGAATGGTGATTCCGTGGTTTTTCAGCTCCGCGAGCACTTCGGGCAGAAGGTTCTCGATTTCCCCTTCAAACTTTCGAATCACCGCATAGCATTCCTCGATCTGCTGGCCCGGCGATCTGCCGTCGACGGTGGCCTTGCGCACACCGGCTCCCACGAGTTGCTTCAATCCTCCGATACGCTTCATGAAAAACTCATCCAGATTGGAAGCGGCAATGGCAAGAAACTTGAGACGCTCCAATAGGGGCGTGCGCTCGTCGCCCGCCTCGTGCAGTACCCTCCGGTTGAACGCGAGCCAAGTAAGCTCGCGATTGAGATAATACTCGGGTGAATCGAGATCGATCCCGACAGGTTCGTCTGCGCCCGTTTGCGGCGCCTTATTCTCACGGGCCACTTCGCGTGACTTGCCTGTTCGCGGTGTTCGCCGCGCCGGGCTCGGCGCCGATACCACCGCCTTACCGCTCGGACCCGCGGTGCGTCCGGCCGCTTCAGTGATCGCCGTGGTGCTCGCGGTCGGTTCCTCGTTCGCGACGGCATTCAGCGGGGCGTGCCGATACTCGCTCGACCGCTTGATGGTCATGTTTTTCTCTCGTGTCATTGGCGCCGCACTAGGCTGGATGTGGAGCCGGATACGAATCTCTTGTACTTCACATCATGCTGGGACGGCGAGGGTCTTGAGGCGGTATTTTCGCGCAAGGGATCGCGGGACGGGCAACCGTCGCCTACTTACATAGCCCCGGCCACCTGCCCCCGAGCTGAACAAGCGCCGGAAGCGTTTCCCTGCTCATTAGGCTACTACAGTGTTGTTACAACTTTATGACAGACATGCTCCCCCGCGCGCAGCCCGGACATTCAGACAGCCATGGTCACGCGGAGCTACCACGATGCCAATTCGAGGCGTTCCCTGCGCACCCCAGGATGCTTTTGCGTGCTAATGAATTACAAGCTGAATTGCTGTTGCGCGGAAATGTATCAGCGCGAACGCCGGCGCGCGCGGAAATCAGCAGGATCGTTACGCGCTCTTAGGCGACTCGCAATGTCATTCCGGCCACCTCGAGGTAAGCTCCCTCCTGCGTGAGATCAGCTTCTGTTAGCGGATGCGCGGCCAGCCAGCCGCTGGGGAAGGTGAGAGAGAGGGAGTCGGCGCCGGCTTCCACTTCCAATCCCTCCAGGTTCACGTCGCATCGGGCGCGATGAATGACGACGGCGAGGCGCAGCAGCACGGCGAGCCGATAGAGCTGAGCGCGCCGGCCGTGTGCTAGACCATCAAAGGCCTGGGTGGCAAATTTGCGGCGGTGCACGCGCACGAGCACCGCGATCTCCCCTTGCTCCTGCTTGGAGAACCCCGACAGATCCGCGTTCTGCAGTATGTAGGCGGCGTGCTTGTGGTGTTGGCTGTGGGCGATATCCAATCCGATCTCATGCAGTCGCGCGGCCCATCGCAAGAGCCGCCCGTGGCGCTGGTCGTGCAGATCCCAGGAATCCGCGACACGGCCGAGGAGAAAGCTCGCCGTTTCGGCGACCCGACGTGCTTGTTCCTGATCCACCCGGTAGCGCCGGGACAGATCCTCGATGGTTGCGCCGCGAACATCCCTGTAGTCCAGCCGGCCTATGAGATCGTAAAGAATCCCTTCGCGTAGCGCACCATCCGCGCAGGTCATGCGACGGAGCTGCAGAGCGTCGAATACGGCAACGAGAATGGCGACGCCGCCGGCGAATATGGCTGTGCGCTCGGGTTGCAAGCCGCGCAAGTTCAATTTGTCGGCTCGCCCCATCTCGATCAGGGCTTCGCGCAGCGTACCGAGTCCGTTAGCCGTGATCGCCTGTTGGCTCCAACCTTCATTCTGAATGACTTGCCAGACGTTGCGGATGGTGCCGGAAGAACCGAAGACGGCATCCCAGCCGATGCATCGGTAGGACTCCTCGATGGTTTCGAGCTCTTGCCTCGCCGCAAGCACGGCGCCGCGCATAAGTTGTGCGTCGATTGTGCCATCGGCAAAGAACTCTCGAGTTATACCCACGCAGCCCATGTACAGGCTTTCCATACTGAGCGGCTCGAACTGTCGTCCAATGATCAGCTCGGTACTGCCGCCGCCGATGTCGACCACCAGGTTTTTACCCTTGGTCGGTGCCGTGCTTCGGGTAACGCCCAAATAGATGAGCCGCGCTTCCTCGCGCCCAGAAATGATTTCGATGGGATGGCCCAGGGCGGCTTCGGATTGGGCCAGAAAGGTCGTGACCCGGCGCGCGCGGCGAAATGTATTCGTCCCGACCGCGCGCACATTGTGGGATGGCATGTCTCTCAGCCGTTGCCCGAATCGCTCCAGCGCACCGAGGGCGCGCTCACGAACTGCTTGGTCGAGCTCGGTCTTCTCATTCAACCCGGCGGCGAGCCGCACGGGCTCGCGCATTTGGTCGATCACGGCAAACCGGCCGTCCACGACCCGTGCAACCTTCATGTGAAAGCTGTTCGAGCCCAGATCGACCGCTGCGATCACCTTGGGCGCATCGTCGCTGGCATGCCTTTTTGGTTCGGCGGCTTCAAAGCAGTCAGTGTCGGCGACCATGAATGCTTGTAATCACCAAGGTTCTGTTGGACGCTATCGGCGCATCTTCGATTGTAGTGCGACTCCTTGCGGAATCGAATTATCCATGTCACGCGAGTTGCTTGTATTTCGCCACGGCAAATCGGACTGGGGCGGCAATGTAGCCGGCGACTTCGATCGTCCGCTTGCCAAACGCGGGCGAAAAGCAGTCGAGCGCATGGGTCGTTGGTTGCACGAGCAGAAGCTCTTGCCCGATCGTATTCTCTGCTCACCGGCGAACCGAGCCAAACAGACGGCTCGCTGCCTGTGCCGCGAAATGAGTATCCCCGTAGAGACCGTCTCCTGGAGGGAGGCTATTTACGAAGCCGATGTGGGCACTCTCCTCGAAATGCTTGCTGAGTGCGATCCCAACGAGGCCCGGGTGATGATCGTCGGTCATAACCCCGGCCTCGAAAATCTAGTAGCACATTTAGCGGGACAAGCCATCCCAGCTGAATCGCAAGCCCGGGCCTTCCCAACCGCGGCACTCGCGCATCTTGCAATGCCCGAGGACTGGACTCGACTCGAGCGCGCCTGTGCCCGATTGCTTGTCGTTGTTCGCCCGTAAGCGCTTGGAGATGGAAGGCAAATCTAGTATTGCGCGTTAAAGTTCTTTGACATGCCTCGCCCGTCCGCTCAATGGACAATACTCGACTTGATTCAGCCGCCAGCGTTTCGATTATGGACATGTTGTTTTGCCGCTGTATGACGATTTGGTGACCGTTTCGTGAACGTAGGGCTTGGTGCTGGCGCTGCCTGGTCCGCGATTGCGGATGAGCTGGAGTGCTGCCATTCAGCCGCTGTAACAAAACTGTAATAAAACTGTAATAAAAAAATGGGATCGAAAGTAAGGTCTGCACGTCTATAATTGTAACGATCCGATGACGGATATGAGTCAGACAGTGAAGTGGCCCGAAATGAAGAACACGAGCGTTGATGTGCGCCTCGTCCACTATGCCCCCGGCCAGGTGCGTCTGAAGGTTGGGGCGGTGCGGGGCGATCGAGCCCTCGCGCGTCGGATCGAGAGCGAATTGCAAGCGGTTGCCGGAATCCACTCCGTCGAGGCCAACCGCCTTACCGGCAGTCTTCTGGTGACATTCGACGATCGTGAGCTACGCACGCCGCAAGCCACAGAGGCTCTAAAGCGAGCCTTGCGGCGGCTCTATCCCGAGGCAGACCTGGCGGCGCTGGAGCGCCAGCTGCATTGGGCACTGCGCTAGACAGATGTGCCCGAAAGGAGTTGCGTAGGCCCGGACGGCCATTCGTTGAGGCTATCCAGCAAGGGCTTGTCCACTTTTTCGTTTTGTAACTAATGGAGATAACTGACATGTCGTTGGGAGACTTGTTGTTTGGAGAAATTATCACGGGTGAGGTGGCCGGCGGAGTCGCGCTTGGCGTGGGAGCCGCGATTCTGGCGCCGGTGGTCTTGGCGGCAGCCTCCGGGGCAGGCCGTCCACTTATGCGGGCAGCGGTCAAATCCGGCATCGTATTCTACGAAAAGGGGCGGGAAGTCGGGGCTGAGCTCGGCGAGGTTGTGGAAGATTTCGTTGCCGAGGTCAGGGCGGAATACGCGACGGCCGGATACGCCGCATCCGCACCGTCGACATCCGGGCAGTCGACATCCGGGCAGGCAATGGCGGTGAAACTGACGCCGGTGCAGGCCGAGGTGGCGGCCACGGTCAACGAGGCCGTTCAAGAAGCGGAAACGAAGTACGCGCGCGAATGACGCCCCGAGCCGAGCTGCATCATTCGATCCCGGGCCGTACCCGGCTTCGCCTGCCGGCCAGGCGGGGCGATGTGGGTTACTTTACCCGCCTGCGCGCCGCCCTGGAGGCGATTCCGGGGATCAGCGAAGTGCGAGTCAATGCGCGTATCGGCGGGGTGACGCTGCTGCATCCGGGCCTGAGCTCGGAGCCGATTTACGTTTGGGCCGCGGAGAACGGTTGGTTCCAGATTGATGACGCTCGGCTGCATCCTGATTACTTTTTGCAAGGGGTTACTCGGGACATCTCGGCCGCGAGTCGCCGGCTGGCAAGTGCCAGGCAGGCGGCTGCCAGTGGCGTCAGGATGCGCAACGCGCTGTTCGTAGCACTCGTGATCATGGGGATCTCCCAGACAGTGCGCGGGCAAATCACCGCGCCGGCCGTCACCTTGTTCTGGTATGCCCTTAATTGCGATCTGCCGGCCGTGCCCGCCGAGGTCTGAGATCGACGGAATTTCGTTGCAGTGGGGGCGGGTGGTTTTCGCCCGCCTCGTTCCCAGGTCAGTCAGTTCTATAGAGGTAGATAACGATGACGGAAAGAGAGAGCACGAAGACCTCCGGCGGAGGCACTCAGAAGCGGACCAAATCCTCGAGCGCCAGCGCCAAGGCGGCGGCGGAGAAGCAAGCGACCGCGGCCAAGGAAGAAACGCTGCCCCCCGTCCGCAAGGTGGGTGAGACCTTGGGTGCCAACGGCGCCGCGGTACGAGACGGTATTGCCGGCAGTCTCAAAATCGATGAGATCCAGGCCGAGATCGTGACGCGCGTCAGGGCGGCGGTCGCCAACACGCTTCGGACCAACGGCGCGGTGGGGGGTGATGCCACCTCCGTTGCGCACGATGTCGTCAAGGGCGCCCTGGCTGCTATGGAAGGGGTCGGGATAGGCCTGCCGATGAGCGCAATGAGCGTGGCGAAAGGCGTCATCATGGCCGTCAGCGACGTCGGCGGCGATATCACGGCGGTGGCTAGCCAGGTGGTCGGCACTATTGTGGAGCGTGCGGCGCAGACCGGCGCAAACCTGACCGTCGTTGCGCGGCGCGCGGTCGATGGCGCCGTGCAGGCGGCCGGCGAGATCGATGCGAATGTCGTCGTTGAAGTGGCAAGGAACGCCGCCGCCGGGGCGGTCGAGGCGGCCGGCTCGGTCGGCAATACCACCGTCAACGCCGCCGTCAACACCGTACGTAACGTACTGGTGGGCCTCGTGGGCGGCGTGAAGGACCTATTCAGCGCCGCCTGGCCCAGCAAGCAGACGCCGGCACGTCCCGCCGAAGACAACTCGCAGCCGGTCAGCTAAAAGCGCCAACCGGGGCGCCCTCGAGCCGCCCCGGTTGCGACACAAAAGAGTAATATTTCGATCATTAAACCGTCACATTCCTCTGTTTCAATACCGGCAACGGTTGAGAAATGGGGGCTATCGGCATGGAGCGCTATGTCCATCATATTCCGGGGCGTATTCGAATCAAGTGCGCGGGCATCCGGGGTAACGCGGAGCGTGCCTTCGCATTGCAGGCATTGCTACGCAACCGTCCCGGGGTGGCGGAGACTACGGTGAATACCGTGACCGGCAGCGTGCTGATCAAGTTCGAGCCGGGCGAGACGTCGGCGCAAGAATTGTTCACATCGGTGCGCCTGGCGGGATTCGATACTTGGCCGGTACCATCAATGCTTACACCCGCGGGCGCACAGCGCATGGTCCCCTTTTCCAACAAGCGGTTTCGCCGGACCGGTATGAAACTGGGTAAGATTGCCGCCGGTATGTTGCTGGAAAAGGCGCTGGAAAGATCGGCGCTCGCGCTGATCGGCGCCATTCTATGAGGATGCGGTCCTATCCGCACTGAAGACCGACACCGAGGCAATGCTGCGCATGACGGTATTCAATCGGCACTGTCGAACTGCAGGCGCATGGCCGCCGCGACCTCCGTTCGCTCCCATGGCAGATCCATGTCCGCTCGTCCGACGTGGCCATACGCGGCGAGCTTCCGGTAGAAGCCGCCCTCAGCCATGCCTGGTAACCCGCGCAGGTTAAAGCGTGCCATGATTGCACCAAGGCGAAAGTCCAGTGCAGCACGCAACCGTTCCGCGATCTCCCGATCATCGACGTTGCCGCTGCCGAACGTCTCTACCACCATGCTCACCGGCCCCGCCTGACCTATTGAGTAACTGAGCTGGATCTCGCATTGCGAAGCGAGACCCGCCGCCACCACATTCTTCGCCGCGTGCCGGGCCGCATAGGCGCCCACGCGGTCGATGCGCATCGGATCCTTGCCGCTGAGCGCAGCGCCGCTATGGCGGACATATTCCCCATAGGTGTCGATAGCATTCTTTCGCCCTGTAAGACCCGAATGCAGCGAGGGGCCGCCGCCGATGAGCGGGCCGTCCGGGTTGATGAACATCGCCGTGTTCTCATCCGCTGGCATGCCTGCCTCAGCCAAAACCGGCTCAATCACGTATCGGATCAGATCCCGCCGCAGGTTTACCAGATCCGCACATTCCCTCGCCTGCTGGCTCGCGATGAGCGTTATGCTGTGGATGCGGTGCGCATTACCGGCGCGGTACTCGATCCCTACCTGGGTCTTGCCATCCGGTGAGAGATAGGGGATGTCCCCGGCAAGGCGAGCGGCGGCCATGCGCCGTGACAGCCGCTGCGCCAGCGCTATGGGCAGCGGCATCAAAGCCGGGGTTTGATCGCAAGCGTAACCGAAGACCGTCACCTGATTCTGGCAGACCAGCCGGCGCTCCAGCTCGGCATGCGAAAGTGCGTACTCGTTGACCCGATCCTTGTCGTTCAGCGGCTGCTCACTGAAGCTAGTCATGATGGTACAGTCCCGCGCATTGAAGCGTTTATCTTGGTAGCCCACGTCGTGGATCACCCGGCGCGCTATCTCCGGGATGTTGACCGCGGCGTTGGCGGCGAAACGCGCCGCTATGAACAGCACGCCCTTGGATACGGCACACTCGGCAATGATACGGGCATAGGGATCCTGCTGTAGGAATTCGTCCACCACCGCGTCGCTGATTTGATCACAGAGCTTGTCCGGGTGGCCTTCGGTGACCGACTCTGAGGTGAAGACGAAGTCTTTTTTCATGACGTTTTCTCCGTGTTCGCCATCCGCTTGGAGCCACGGCCTACCGATAACGCGCCGTCTTGATTGACTCATTGACCAAAAGCGGCAGTCCGGCGCCGACGCCGACGACGCCCAGGTCCACGGCCCCGAGCGCGGTGGTCCCAAGCAGGCGGCGTAGGCTAGGCACAACCAAGGTCAGCCCTTGCAGCGCCAACGAGACGCCGACCGCGAATTCCAGACGACGGTTGCGCGGTCGCCGCTCACGACCGAACAGCGAGTCGCGATCGAACCGGCAACTAAAGGCATGAAGAAGCTGGGCCGTGGTCAGCGTGGTGAAAGCCAAGGTTCCGGTGCGCAAGCCCGGGCCGTAGCGCCCCAGCCCATAGAGGAAGGCGCCCAGAGTCCCTCCCGTGAGCACCAGCGACTCCAGCGCCGTATGCACAAGCGCCTCACGGGTAATAATGGGCTCTTGAGGGCTCCGGGGTGGCCGACTCATCACGTCTGTCCCAGTCGGCTCCAGCGATAGCGCCAGGGCCGGGAAAATGTCCGTCACCAAATTGATCCAGAGTAGCTGCATCGGGTTGAGCGGGTGACCGATGCCAAGCGCGGTACCCGCCAGCATGACCTCGATCTCGCTAAAGTTGGTGGAGAGCAGAAAGCGAATGGCCTTGCGAATATTGTCGTAGATGCTTCGGCCCTGGCGTACCGCGGAGATCATGGTGTGAAGGTTATCATCCTCGATGATCACATCGGCCACGGAACGGGCCACGTTGGTGCCGCCATGACCCATGGCGACGCCCATGTCCGCCGCCTTGAGCGCGGGCGCATCGTTAATACCGTCCCCGGTCATGGCCACCGTCCGGCCGCCGCGCCGCAGTGCCTGGACAATCCTGAGCTTGTCCCCTGGGCTGACCCGGGAGAAGACATGGACGTCGCCCACCAGCCCGGCCAGGAGTTCGGGCTCCACCTCCTGGAGGTGACTGGATTCGAGGACGCGCAGCTCGCTCCCGTTGGCCAGGTTGAGCCGCTTGCCGATTGCAAAGGCAGTGCCGGACTGATCGCCGGTGATCATGACGGTTGCGATACCGGCTTGATGGAAGGTCCGCATCAGGTCGTCCAAACCACTGCGGACGGGATCGGCCATACCCACCAGGCCCAGCCAGACGGGCTGCTCGGCCGTGTGGTTGCGATCGTCGGGAACCAGAGCGTGCGCTACCCCCAGGATCCGCAGACCGTCGCCGGCCATGTGGTCATTCTCACGCAGGATGGCCTGGCGTCGCTCCTCGTCGAGCGGGTGGGTGCCGATTTCGTCGCGGTAACGATCACACAGTGCCAATACGTCTGTCGGATTGCCCTTGATGGCTAGGAGCTTGCCGCCGCCAGGTCGAGCGTGGAAGCTCCGCATATAGGATTGGCCTTCCGCGCGGAACTCCAACCGCGTGCGCGGATGGTCTTGGCGCAGCACGCGCACGTCGATGCCGGCATCGAAGGCGCCTCGGACCAGCGCGTTCTCCGTCGGCGAGCCTCTTAGAACCGGTTCGAGGTCGCCGCCGTCGATCTCGGTTTCGCTGCAAAGGCTCCCCACCTCCAGCAGTTGCCGCACCGCCTCGGAGCCGCATGGGGCGAACGGTGACCCGTCGATGCGAAATTCGCCGTCGCCACATTGCACGCTGGTATCGGCGCCGCGGATCGCGGCGAGACTCATTCGGTTGACGGTCAACGTGCCGGTCTTGTCCAGACAGAGGATCTGCATCGCCCCCAGCGTCTCTACGGCATCCAGTCGGCGAATCGATACCTGCTTGCGGCGCATATCCTGGATGCCCATGGCGAGCGTTGTCGTCGCGACGCTCGGCAGTCCCTCCGGAACCGCGGCTACCGCGAGCGAGATGGCGCTCTTGAGCATCTCGAGAGGCCCGTAGCCCCGTAGCAGCCCGATCAAGAACACCGCGCCGCAGACCGCGCCGCTGAGCAGACCGAGCTGCGTGCCCAGCCGGTTGAGCTGCCGCTGCATGGGCGGCTCAGGGCTTTGTGTCTCGCTCACCATGGTGTGTACGCGCCCAATCTCGGTCGCCGATCCGGTGGCCGTCACTACAGCGCGGCCGCTGCCCCCGGTGACCGTAGCACCCATGTAGACGAAATTACTGCGCTCCGCCAGCGGCGTGTGCGCGGGACAGAGATTGACGGCGTCCTTGGCTACGGGGTAGCTCTCCCCCGTCAACGCCGATTCATCCACGCTCAGGCGGTGGGCAGAGAGCAGCCTGGCGTCGGCGGCCACGTGGATACCGGGCGCCAGTAGCAAAATGTCGCCGGGGACGAGCGCGCGGGCGGGGACGCGCTGTTCATCGCCATCCCGCAACACCGCCGCCGCACCGGCCTCCAGATGAGCCATCGAGGCGATGGTCCGCTCGGCCTGGCGTTCGGTGACGTAGCCGACCACCGCGTTGATGCCCACGACGCCGAGAATTACCAGGGCGTCCACGACGCCCCCGGTCATCACGCAAACCGCTGCCGAAGCCCCGAGCAGCGCCACCGGCAGACTCGCGAATTGCTCCAGGAGAACCGCAAGCGCTGAGCGGCCGGTCGGCTGCGGCAGCTCGTTCGGGCCGAAGCAGGCCAATCGCTCCTTGGCCGCATCCTGCGTGAGGCCGGAGTGACGTGAGCTTGCAAGTCCAGTCAGTGCGTTTTCGCTGGAGAGGGTGTGCCACGCTTTCTGCACCCGCGGCGCACGCTCACCGCGCGGCAAAGCGGCGGGCTTGCCGGTACGCTCCCCACGTGGGGTGGGAAGGCTAACCACAGTGCTCCGGCTTGCATGACCTGGATTGGCCTTGCGCTGCGCCGCGCGGGTGGCGATGCAAGTCGAACCGATGTCCTTCAAGCAGTCAGCAACCAGCCCAATGAGCCATTGAAGCTGCAGGCCTGGGCCGTACTCGATGAGGACCTTTCCCGTTACAGTGCTGGCACAGGCAGCGCGAATCCCGCTCTGACGCGGCAGCGATTCCTCTATCCGGCGCTGCAGCGACGGCTCGCCGTAAAGCCCTGGCACGATCAGTCGCACACGGCCGGGGACCCGATCGTGCACCGGGATAATGTCGGGTGAAAGCGCCGGGGTAGTAGCTGTCACGAAGCCACCTTGCTGTCGCACTGCTTACGGGATGTTTGCGAATTAGCTTCTTTCGCGAGGACCAATACGGAGCATGTCCATTGGCTGTAGACAACGAATTTTTGGATCTGTCTATTTGGCTTTCCGAGGAAGGATATCCGCCTTGTGTTACCGGATGATGAAAGCGCATCGAACGGGGGGCGCGGTCGTAATATGGGGGTCATGGCTTGCGAGCGATAATGGCGACGCGCGGCCGGCGGGTTTGCCGCCGGCCAACCGCCGCCTTCCACGA
>JAKDMQ010000388.1 GCA_030452265.1 Nitrococcus sp. | reverse complement strand
TCGTATGACTGCATTGCGCTGCCCCACGTACCGATTAGCTGGCGGCGATAGCGGGGTTTCACGGCACGCGCCGACGGCGGCCCTCGGATTTAGCCTAGCGTGGCCGCCGCCACGCGCCCCGTCGCTTGCCCAGTTCGCTCGCCCATCGGCACCGTGATCCCGCGTGCCGCCCCATTCGGATACTTCCGGGCGGTTGCGCGGTTGCCACACCAGCACCACGCGGATGGATTGGCACACGCTGGAATGCATCGAAGCGTTGCATGGCCCGTCGGCGATTCTTGCATGAGCAAAATCGCATCGCCGGTGTGGCCAGCATTGGTCAGCGAACGTCCGCCGGCCGGAACACGGCGCGAGATCAGGGCACAGGGCGGACGTTCGACTCATAAAAACAGGAGAAGATTATGATCAAGCAACTTTGGGTTGCGGCCGTGTTGCTGCTGCTGTCGTTGTTATTGACCGGCTGTCCATTCAACAACAACCTCAACTCCGGTGATGATGACTCGGAAACCGAGCCTGAGGCCGAAACCGCGGCCGCAGCCGATCCGGCGCAGGTCACTATTGGCGAGCGATTGTTCCTGGAAACCCGCTTCGCGCAATTTTTTGTAGAGAATAGCGGCGGCGTTATCAACACCGAGCTGGGCCCGAATGTCGGCGATCCGACGCTCGACGACGTCTCGGGCCTTGCGGGTCAACAGGGCCCGTTCGCCGGACAAAGCATGAACTGCCGCAATTGTCATTTTGTGGATGAGCTCTTCGACGCCGAAGCCAAAACCGGTATGCGCAGCTATGCCGATTTCGCGACCCGCTCGCCAAATCCGACGCGCGCGGGCTTACCCCCCACAACGCAGCGTAACGCGGAGGAGATTGTCAACTCTATGATCTCCCGTCCGGTCGGCCTTTTGTTCCACTGGGACGGCGAATTCGCCACCCTGGAGGATTTGGTCATCGCTACGTTCACCGGGAGCGACTTCGGCTGGCTACCGAATGAAACTGAGGATGCCAAGGCCCAAATCGTGCGCGTGATCCGTGAGGACGACGGCCAGGGCGACTTGGCGCAAGAATTTGGCGGTTATTCTTACGCGCTGTTACTGGCCGGCGATCCCAGTCTGCCGCCGGAATACCTCTTGCCGGAGGAGTTCCAGGTCGACGTCGCCACGGCGAGTGACGAGGAGATCATCACCGTGGTCAGCAAGCTGGTTGCCGCCTATCTGGAGAGCTTGACCTTCGCGCGCGGCGAGGATGGCTACTACAACGGATCGCCTTACGATCGCTTCCTGGAAGTCAATAACTTACCGCGCGGCCCCGAGACCGGCGAGACGGCGCTCGAATACGCACGCCGCCTGCGCAGCGCGCTCGACGGGCTGTCGAGCCCCACCTTCATCGAACCGGGTGGTGATAACACCTACGCCACCCACGCTCACCCCTTCCAGTTCGGCGCAAGCGAGCTGGCGGGGTTGCGAATCTTTCTGAGCGAGCCGAGCAGTACCACGGCAAATCCCACCGAGGTCGCAAACGGCGGCATCGGCAATTGCGTTGCCTGCCATACCCCGCCTGATTTCACCGATTTCGGCATGCATGTGACCGGCGTGACGCAAGGCGAATACGATGGCATACACGGTGACGGTGCGTTCCTGGCGCTTGACGTGCCGAGCTTGGCGGAGCGCACTGCCAACCCGGAGCTCTATCTGCCAGCCACCGCGAGCCATCCGAGCTATGCGGAGCCGTTTCGCGGTCCATCGCAAGCCGGCGCGCCGCAGGTCGCCGATCTGGGTGCTTGGAATATTTTCGCCAACCCGGACTTCCCGGCGCCACAGGAGACGTTACGCGGCGTGCTGTGCCTGATTGAACCCGCACGAGCAGTGGATTGCACAGCGCCGGAGGCCGAGCTGCTGGAGGACGCGTTGGCCGCGTTCAAGACGCCGACCGTGCGCGATCTCACCCATTCCAACCCGTTCATGCACAATGGCGCACTCGAGGATCTCGACGCGGTGCTTAATCGCTACATGAACGTCTCCGCCGAGGCGCGTGCCGGCGATGTGCGCAACGCCGACCCGAGGCTTTCGGGCATCGCGCTGAAACCCGCCGACCTCGAGGATTTGTTGCATTTTCTTATGGCGCTGGATGAGGACTATTCGTAAT
>JAKDMQ010000387.1 GCA_030452265.1 Nitrococcus sp. | reverse complement strand
AGCGATGAACGACCAGCACTTTAAGGCGCTAGGCTTGCCGCTGCCGGACATCTCATTAGGTGTGGGCTCGGGCTCACACGCGGTGCAGACGGCTGAAATCATGCGCCGGTTCGAGCCCGTGGTGGATGAAGTCGCGCCGGGCGCCGTTTTGGTCGTCGGGGATGTCAATTCAACTCTCGCATGTGCCCTGGTGGCCGCCAAGAAAGGCGTACCTGTGTTTCATGTGGAAGCCGGACTGCGCAGCTTCGATCGAACAATGCCCGAGGAGGTCAACCGAGTGCTGACCGATCAGCTCGCCGAGCTGCTGTTCACTACCGAAGCGCAGGCCGCCGGCAACCTCGCGCGCGAGGGTATCCCAGCGCAGCGGGTGCACTTCGTCGGCAACGTCATGATCGACTCGGTGCTGCGCAATCTTCCCCGGGCTATTCCAGTGAGCCAGACGCTGAGGGGCCGAGCATGCCCATCGACGTATGCGGTTTTGACCCTGCACCGACCCTCGAACGTGGACGATCCGGCGACGCTGCGCAAGCTGCTACGCACCATAGCCGCCATTGCGGATTTGGTGCCGGTGGTCTTTCCAGTCCACCCCCGTACGCGCGCGCGCATCGAAGCGACTGGGTCACGCGAGTTGCTTGCAAACCCGAATGTCCATGATCTGCCGCCGCTTGACTACTTGGCCATGCTGGGTTTGTTGCGTGAGGCCACCTGCGTGCTCACGGATTCAGGCGGCATTCAGGAGGAGACGACCGCATTGGGTATTCCTTGCCTGACCTTGCGGGACAATACCGAGCGGCCTATTACGGTGGAGCAGGGGAGCAATACAGTGGTTGGCGTAGATCACGCCCGCATTTTGGCAAGCGTGAGCGAAATCCTTGCCACCGGTGGCAAATCGGGGCGAACACCGGAGCGTTGGGATGGCTGTGCCGCCGATCGCATCGCCTCGGTAGTGGCGCATTGGCTCGAACGGCGACAGCGACGAGTAGCGTGATATGGATAGCGCAGTGCGAATGGAATCGCCAGGCGACGCGGCGCCGAGAAAACAACCTGCCGACTTGCGCAACGCGTTGACCGTGGACGTGGAGGACTATTTCCAGGTCTCGGCGTTTGCCGGCACCATTTCCCGACAGAGCTGGGACGACTGGCCGCGGCGGATCGAGCGCAACATGGCTATTCTGCTCGAGCTTTTTGCCGAGCGCGGACTCCAGGTCACGTTCTTCATTCTGGGCTGGATCGCCGAGCGTTACCCGCAAATGGTGCGCCGCATAGTTGACGCAGGACATGAGCTAGCGAGCCACGGCTACGATCACCAGCGGGTTACCGCGCTCGATGCCAAGGCCTTTCGTGTGGATGTCGAACGCGCTAAGGGGATCTTGGAGGATTGCAGCGGCGTCCGCGTCATCGGCTATCGGGCGCCGAGCTTCTCAATCAACGAGCGAACACCGTGGGCCGTTGACTGCCTGCTCGAGACCGGTCACCGTTATAGCTCCAGCCTCTATCCGATCGCGCATGATCACTACGGCGCGCCACGGGCCTCACGCTGGCCGTTTCAACCGCGGCCGGGCAGTGGGTTCCTCGAGCTCCCGGTGGCAACGGCACGAATTGCCGGGCGCAATTGGCCTGCCGCCGGCGGCGGCTATTTCCGCCTGCTTCCCTACGCCATCAGCCGCTGGTCGCTGCGCCGGATCAACCAGCGCGAAGTGCGGCCGTTCATCTTCTACCTGCATCCGTGGGAGATTGACCCGGAACAGCCGCGCCCGGCGGGCCTGCCGGCGCGCACACGCTTTCGCCATTACGTCAACCTCTCCCGCACCCAGCGGCGGCTGGAGCGCCTGATTGAGGATTTTCACTGGGACCGGGTGGATCGGGTCTTCTTGCCGGAGAAGCCCGCGTAGGTTGGCGTGACGAAGGAACCCCAACACCTCCAGGAGCTGCGTTGGGGCAAACGTCGGGACAAACGTCGGGGTTCGCAGGCTCACCCCAACCAACCGAGGGGTAGGCATGGGGGGCGTGGAGTAATGTCGGTGGGAGCGGCGCCTCGCCGCTATTTCCCTTTGTGGGAGCGGCGCCCCCCCCCCCCAAACACTTGTAGAGTTGTAGGGGATGGTAGCGGGGGGGGGCCCCCCCCCCCACGGCCCCGGGACGGC
>JAKDMQ010000386.1 GCA_030452265.1 Nitrococcus sp. | reverse complement strand
CCGAAGTCGAAATCGGCGGGCGCGGTGTAGACCGGGTTGCCGCCCAGCACCACCAGGGCCTCCACCGCATCGGCGTGCATCGCCGCCGCCAGCGCCTCAAGCGGCTGGGCCTGATGGCTGTAGTCCACCGGCTCGATGGCCGCGACACCGCCGCCGTAGGCGCCGATGTGATGATTGATGGCCTGCGCAATGGCGTGCACCGCCGGTGGCTGCTGATCGCCGGGCACGACCAGCGCGTTGCCCAGGTTCGCCTTCAGATCGTCGGCCACCACGCTCACCCAGTGCTCGTCCACCGGCTGCACCGGGGCGGCCACGTCGAGGCCGAGCTTGCGGGCGAGCTGACGGGCCAATGCATCGATCTGCTGATAGGTCACGCGGAGGCGATGATCCGCCGCCGCGCCGGTGATGCTGGGCGTGGCTTCGGCGACGTAGAGCCGGCTCAGCGTGATGCCGTCGCGGGGGCGGCGCTGGGAGATAAAATCATGGGCATAGCGCAGGAAGCCGGGCATCGAGGCCAAGAAATCGGCGTCTAACGAGACGATCACCCGTGGTCGCGAGAAATGGTAGATGGGCTCCAGCGGCTCGCCGAAGAGCAGCTCGGTGCCGGTGAACACCGCGCTGCGGTCGACCGGCTCATAGGAGTACCAGCGGGCCTCGGGCCAGCGCTGCAGCAGGCCCTGCAGCCGTGCGTACTGGCTCGGCGAGGTCAGGGTCTCGGTCAGCAGGCACAGCCCGCGGCCGCCATTGGCGTCCCAGGCCGCCTGCCGATCGCTGAGCTCGAGCAGCAGGCGGCTGTAGCTCGCCACCTGACCACGATAGCGCACCGCCGAGGAGCGATCCGGGTCGTAGAGCGAGAGCACCGACGCCTGGGAGAAGACATCACAGGCGCCCAGGGTGGCCGGGTGATCCGGGTTACCCTCGACCTTGGTGGGACGGCCCTCGTGCGTCTCCGCCAGCAGCCCGTGAGCGTAGCCCGCGACCGGCTGGGTGGTGGCGTAGTACTTCGGCTCGCCCGGCACCATGCCCTCCGGCCTATTCACATAGGGCACGATCAGCTCGGCGGGCTGCCTGTCGCAGGCGGTGAGCCCGGCCAGCGCCATGCTGGCGGCCATCAGCTTGAGCACATTGCGCCGACTGATCGATGCCGCCCACAGGGGCTCCAGGCGCGGGAACTCGTCCGCCAGCAGGGCACGGAGCTCCCCGCTGTCGGCCAGCTCCTCGAGGCTGCGCCAGAAACGGGGGCCGCGCTCGGCGGCCAAGCGCTCCCGAATGCACTTGATATCGCTTGGGCTCAGCGGTGGCATGTGTAGCACTCGCTCAGGCGGTTGGGATGGTCGATGGCGTAGCGCTCCATGAGCACTTCGCCCGAAATGCCGTCTTGGCCCGGTTGGTAGCCCATGGCGGTGATCTTGTCCAAGGGGCGCAGGTTGGGCGCGGGATTGCGATGACAGCTAAGGCACCACTGCATCGACAGCGGTTTGGCCTGCTGCATGAGCGGCATCTTATCCACACGGCCATGGCAGGACTCACAGCCGACGCCGTTTTGCACGTGAATGCGGTGGTTGAAGTAGACGAAATCCGCCAGGTCGTGGACCCGCACCCAATAGATCGGCTGGCCGCGCATCAGGCTCTGGCGCACCGGCGCCAGCATCTTCTGGTCGGTGAAAATCTGCGAGTGGCAGGTCATGCAGATATGGGTGGAAGGGATGCCCGCGAAGCTGGACTGCTCGACACTGGTATGGCAGTAGCGGCAGTCGATGCCGAGGGCGCCCACGTGGTGCTGATGGCTGAAGGGAACGGGCTGTTCCGGGGTGTAATTGACGGCAGTGGAGTAAGGGGAGCTGCCGACGATGAGCGCCGCGACGATGATTACGGCCACGGAAAAAGCGATGCCGAACAAGCCGGCCGCAACAAGTCCATTGGCTCGGGGGCGAAAAATTTGCGGCATAGTTCGTCCCTGAGATTATTATTGATCGTCCAGCCGTTTTCAGATGTATAGCTAGTGGTTTGACCGCTGTTGTACCTCGTAGTTCAAAAAAGTCGTACCTATTCACCCACGTCGTTGCAGATGGCCCCAGCTAGCGGTCCTGGCAACAGCGCGTGGTGTACTGGGACCGCGGGCATCCTGCCCGCTGGGAGATGCAGAACG
>JAKDMQ010000154.1 GCA_030452265.1 Nitrococcus sp. | reverse complement strand
TGCATGCGCTGGCTGACCTCCGTGTCGTAGCGCTCGCGCGGGGCGAATACCAGGCAGGAGACGAAGCGGCGGTAGGTGTCGTAGCGCACCAGCAACCGCACGCGCTGGCGCTCCTGCAGGTGCAAAATGCGCTGGGTGATCTCGAAGAGCTCGTCGATGGAAGCCTGGAAGAGCTCATCGCGGGGGTGGGTTTCGAGGATGTTGGCCAGCGCCTTGCCGGCATGACTGTTGGGGCGTAAATCGGCGCGCTCGAGGACGCGCGCCACCTTGCGCCGCAGCAGCGGGATCGCGCGTGGGCTGCGATTATAAGCCGACGACGTGAAAAGCCCGAGAAAGCGATGCTCGCCTATGACCTCGCGCTTCTGGTTATAGCGCTTGATGCCTATGTGGTCCAAGTAGCCCGGACGGTGAACCGAAGAGCGGCTGTTTGATTTGGTCAGAATCAAGGGCTCGGGGTTGCGGGCGCGGCTGCGTACGTCTTCGGGCAAAACGGCGAAGCTGCTCGAGACACGGTGACCGTTTGTCTGCCGCAGTAGCCCCAGCCCGGAATCGGCAATCCCCCGCAGCTCATCGCCCGCGCGGCTGCGGCGCAGATCATAACGGCGATAACCGAGAAAAGTGAAATGGTCATCGCGTATCCAGCGCAGGAGCTCCAGCACCTCCTCCAGATCAGCCGGCTCCACCGGCGGGCGGTTGCGACGCAGCGAGCGGATCACTCGAGCGAGCTGCTCGCGCATGGGCTGCCAGTCCTCGACCGATACCCGCACGTCTTCCAGGGTCGCCGCGGCTTCCCGATGAATCTCCTGCAGGAGCTCGAGCTCGGCCTGGCGGTCGATCTCGAAGTGCATCCACGCCTCATTCTGAGTGGCCTGTTGATCACTTGGCGCGCAAATTTGCTGCAGGTTTCCCCGGCGTTCGCGCCGCAGGGTCAGCACTGGATGGATAATGAGGTGAATTGTAAGCCCGAGACGGTTGAGCGCCAGGGTCATGGAATCCACCAAAAACGGCATGTCGTCGGTGACGACCTCGACAATCGTATGGCTCGACTCCCAGCCATGCCGCTCTGGGTCGGGGTTATACACGTGGATGAGGGGCTGCCCCGGCTTGCGAGCGAGACCGAGGCTCCAGTGAGCGAGCGCGGCACCGTAGAGATCGGTGATGCCGCGTATGGCAATATCCTCGGGCGCGAGGTCTGCAAAATAGGCGCGCACGAAGCGCTCTATTTGTTCTATTGTCTCGGGCGGGCCGCGTTCGCGAACACGCGCGATAACGCCTTCGATCGCATCCGCCTTCTTCGCCTCATCGCTGCCCTGGTTCATTCCCCGGTCCTCTGTGCATGGGCCATGTCCTGCTCTATCGTGCCGGATCGTTAAGATCATCCTGAGATACTGCTTACGATCGGTGGTATTAACCGATAGTTCAAGAGCAAGGGGCTGCGCGTCCTGCAGGTACGCCTAACCGCCGGCAGAGGATCATGGCGTGCGTTGCACCAGGCGATCGGTGAGCCGCAGCGCCACGCCGGCCATGTTGTACCCTACACCGGAGCCGATCATCACCAGCAAATCCCCCGCGCCAATTAGACCTTGCTCGATGGCATCATCCAACGCCATGGGCAGACAGGCCGAGCCGGTATAGCCCCATTTGTCCATTACGGTATGGGCGCGGGTGAGCGACAGCCCCAATGCCTCGCAGACATCGTGGATTGTCTGGCGATTGACTTGCGTGAACAGTGCCTGCGCCACCTCATGAATGCCAAATCCGCACTGTGCTGCGAGCACTCGAACGAGCTCTATCCAGCCTTCATAATTGATCTCAGGTGGGTAGCGCTTATGCAACCGCACACGGGTGCGCCCTGCGCGCACCGCCGCCTCAGACGCGGGCTCGGCCGTGCCGCCGGCATAGATCCCCCAGTGTCGGGCGTAACGTCCGTCGGCTCGGAAGGCGCTTCCCAGAAAGCCGGCCTCGACGCCAGGTTCGAGCACCGCGGCCCCGGCGCCATCACCGTAAAGAAAGATCAAGGGATCATCCGGGTCGGCCAGCCGGTGCATGAGATAGGCACCGACGACCAGTATGGTACGCAGCCCCGGGTTCGTCGCCAGCAAACCGGCGGCGGTCGCAACCGCGGTTGGGAAGGAGGCGCAGGCGCAGCCGATGTCGAAGGTGCCGGCGCGGGACGCACCGAGCTTGGCCTGCACGACGGTCGCCGTGGCCGGGGTGAGATAGTCCGGGGAGTCCGTGCCCACGATGATCAGATCGACCTCCTCTGGCCGTCTGCCGGCGCGCTCCAGGGCTTGGCGGGCAGCGGGCAGGATCAGATCGGAGGTCGCCCAATCCTCGGGGGCATACCAGCGCTGGCGGATACCGGTGCTTGCCGCGAGCTTGGCGATGCGCTCGGCGTCGCCAAGCGCCGCGAAGCGGGCCTGCAACTCCTCGTTGGTGACTCGTTGCGCCGGGGTATAGCGCCCTGTGGAGATCAGGTTTGCGATACGGGCCATCGGAATTTGGAAGGCAATGTACGCATGGCATGATTGCAGAAGTCGTTCCGCGGGCCGATCATCAGGTTCCAATCAACTAACTGAGAATGCGGCTAATCAACAGGCTTTAGTCTGAGCGCATTTCAAACGATGCGCATCGACAGATCAATGGCTTGTACGTGCTTGGTCAGCGCGCCCACGGAAATGTAATCCACACCCGTGGTCGCGATCGCCGCTAGGTCGGCTAGCGCGACGTTGCCGGATGCCTCGAGCCGTGCGCGGCCCGCGGTGCGCAGGACCGCGGTTGCAAGCTCGGGCAGGGAGAAGTTGTCCAATAAAAGGTGTTGCACCCCCAAGCTCAGCGCCTCATCGAGCTGTGCGATGTTCTCGACTTCGACCTCGATCGCTTTGCCCGGCTGATGCTTCCGGCTCGCTCGCACGGCAGCCTTGAGCGAGCCCGCCGCGGCGATATGATTCTCCTTGATCAAAATGGCATCAAAGAGCCCCAGGCGGTGATTGACGCAGCCACCGCAGCGGGTCGCGAACTTCTGCGCGGCGCGCAGCCCCGGTAGGGTTTTGCGCGTGTCTAGAATGCGGGTATTGGTGCCCGCGACAGCATCGACGTAAGCGCGGGCGGTGCTCGCCGTGCCGCAGAGCAACTGCAGGAAATTGAGCGCCGTGCGCTCGGCGCTGAGCAGCGCGCGCGCGGAGCCACTAAGCCGGCACAGCGTATGCCCGGGCGCAACGGAATCTCCGTCTGTCACGCTCCACTCGATGCGCATCGCTGGATCGAGCCTTTGGAAGACGGCATTGAACCAGGCCGTGCCACAGATGACGGCTGCCTGCCGGCAGACGACCGTAGCCGTGCCGGTGGCGTGCTCTGGTATCAGCGCAGCGCTGAGATCCCCGTCGCCAATATCCTCGGCGAGCGCTCGTGTGACGTCGGCGGCAATCTGATCGGTAGAACACATCTCTAGCCCGCCTTCGTGGGAGTGTGTCTGCAAGCGTCTGTGAGGCGAAACGGGCGTCGCCGTGGCGACCCAGGAGACGCGTTAATAGGCCCTAGGTAACTGCTCACCCACCTCGTTGCAGAGGGCCCCAGCAAGCAGTTCTGGTAATCGCGCTTGGCGTACTGGGAGCGCGGGCATCCTGCCCGCTAGGCGAGGGAGAACGGCCGTGCCGGGCCGTATATGCGGGCGAGACGCACGCGGTCCCAGGAGGCGGCCGCCAGAAGCCTTATCGAACCTATACAGCTTCATGTGCGTGCTCCCGGGCGAATAGTTACGACCCTAGATCAAAGCCCATACGAAGGTCAGCGCCGTGGCGCTCAGCACGATCGTATAAGGTAGCGCCATCCACAACATCCGAGCGTAGGATAGCCGAATCAACGGCGCCAGTGTGGAGGTGAGCAGGAACAAAAATGCGGCTTGGCCGTTGGGCGTTGCGATGCTCGGGATATTCGTGCCGGTATTGATCGCCACCGCCAGGTGATTGAACTGCTCGGCGGTCAGCTTGCCGGCATCGAACGCGGATTTGACCTCGGTGATATAGATGGTGGCGACGAAGACGTTATCGCTTACCGCAGAGAGTAGGCCGCTCGCCATGAAGAACGCGACCTTCTGGAGGTCTCCGTGGAATGCCAGCGCCCATTTAATGATCGGTGTAAAGAGGTGCTGCTGATGGATGATCGCGACGACGCCGAAGAACACCACCAGCAGCGCTGTGAAGGGCAGCGCTTCCTCGAAGGCGTGGCCGAGCCGATGCTCTTCGGTGATGCCGTTGAAGGCGGTGGCAAGCACGATTACCGTGAGTCCGATGAGGCCGACTTCGGCGAGATGCAGAGCCAATGCCACGACCAGTAGCAGCGCCGCCAGCGCCTGGACGATCAGCATCGCCAGCTGCGAGCGGTCACGCCGCTCGCGCTCGGCGGCCTCGAAATTCTCGAGAATCTGCCGCACGGCAGGCGGCAGCGGGGTGCCATAGCCGAACCAGCCACGCCACTCCAGGGTGAGGCACACCAGCAGCCCAGCGATGAGCACGGGGATGGTCACTGGCGCCATGCGGAGGAAAAACTCGATGAACTGCCATCCCATGATATGACCGATCAGCAGGTTCTGCGGCTCACCGACAATGGTCATGACGCCCCCGAGCGCCGTGCCGATGGCCCCGTGCATCATGAGGCTGCGCAGGAACGCCCGAAACTGTTCAAGATCCGCCCTTTGATCGCGATGAATCGAGTCGTCATCGGCTTGATCGTGCGCCTGTGAGTGGCCCTTCCCGGAGGCGGCACCGTGATAGACGCCATAGAATCCGCTTGCCACCGTGATGATGACCGCGATTACCGTGAGCGCATCCAGGAAGGCCGAGAGAAGGGCCGATATGCTGCAAAAGAGCAGCGCGAGCAAGGGTTTTGCACGGACCCCGAGCAGGATGCGGGTGAAGATGACGAGCAGCAGATCGCGCAGAAAATAGATGCCCGCCACCATGAACATCAACAACAAGATAACCGGAAAGTTCTGCACTGCCTCCTGATAGACCTGCTCCGGCTTTGCCAAGCCGATTATTATGGCCTCCAGCACCAGCAGCCCACCCGGCTGCAGCGGGTAGCACTTGAGCGCCATGGCCAAGGTGAAGATGAACTCAAGCACCAGAGCCCAGCCCGCCACGTAGGGGCCTATTGCGATCAGCAAGACGGGATTGACAATGAGAAAGCCAGTGAGGGTGAGCTTGTACCACCTTGGCGAGTGGCCGAGAAAGTTGCGAGTGAAAGCTTGTGCCAGCGTTTGCGGCATCGATTATCCCCGATCCGATCGGCGAGTAGCGGCGTGATCGTGTGGCTGAACAGCGGATTAGAGCATGAGGCGCGCGTGCTCAGGGTCCAGCACGGGCGCCCCGTCGCTTTAGGCCACGCTCACCGTCTCATTGTCCAGGTAGACATCCTGAATGGCGTGCAGCAGCTCCACCCCCTGTCGCATGGGACGTTGAAAGGCCTTACGGCCGCTGATCAGACCCATGCCGCCCGCGCGCTTGTTGATTACCGCCGTACGCACCGCCTGTTGCAGATCGTTTCCGCCCGATGCACCGCCCGAGTTGATCAGCCCTGCACGCCCCATGTAGCAGTTGGCGAGCTGATAGCGAGTGAGCTCGATCGGGTGATCGGTGGCGAGCTCCTCATAAACCTTGGGGTGGGTCTTGCCAAAGCTGAGTGCCCGGAACCCGCCATTGTTCTCGGGCTGCTTCTGCTTGACGATATCGGCATCGATGGTCGCCGCCAAATGATTGGCCTGCCCGGTCAGGTCGGCGGCGGCATGGTAGTCAACGCCGTCCTTTATGAATGCTGGATTGCGCAGATAGGCCCAAAGAATGGTGACCAGGCCCAAGTCGTGGGCATGAGCAAAGACCTCGCTGATTTCCTGGATCTGGCGCCGGGACTCCGGCGAGCCGAAATAGATCGTCGCGCCAACGGCCGCCGCGCCGAGGTCGAAAGCCTGCTGCACCGAGGCGAACAACGTCTGATCATAGAGCTCCGGGTATGTGAGCAGCTCGTTGTGGTTGAGCTTGACAATGAACGGGATGCGATGAGCGTAGCGGCGCGACACCGCCGACAGAACGCCCAGCGTGGAGGCAACGGCGTTACAGCCACCCTCGATAGCGAGACGGGCGATATTCTCCGGGTCGAAGTATTCTGGGTTGGGTGCGAAAGAGGCCCCCGCGGAGTGCTCCACGCCCTGATCTACGGGCAGGATGGACAGGTAGCCGCTGCCGCTGAGGCGGCCTTGGTTGAAAATGGCCTGCAGATTGCGCAGAACGCCTGCCTTGCGATACTTCTGAGCAACCACGCGATCGACGTAGTCGGGCCCTGGAAGCTGCAGCAACTGCGTTGGAATACCGCGACAACGGTAGGAGAGGAGGCTCTCGGCCTCAGCGCCGAGCAGCGAGGATACGTCGGTCATTATTATCTCTCCTTGCGTCTTAGTTTGTGGCCAATCTGGACAGGAATGCGTGTTTGCGCGTGACAGTATACAAGGGTCTTCACCCACGACGCCGCTGGTGAATGCCAACAGGCTCTGGGTCCACGCCTATGCAGTTGGCTGGCGATGCGATGGCTCCTGGACCCGGGCAGCGATACATATTGTGTGAACTGGATCACATACTATTGTCTACTACTCCTCTAAAACGGGTGCCATAGGGAGCAAATTTCGCTTCTCTCAGTATATCGGGTGTGTCGCATGGTTGGGCAAAACAACGTCGTTTGCTTGAAGACCCATTATACGCCGACAACGGGCGTCAAAGTCTTAGACGAGCTTTGCAGCTTGGTCCGCACGCGCCTGGAAGGCATGCTGCGCCAAGCCCTTGACCACGTCGATGATGCTTTGTTCGACCGCGCGGAAAAGGCGGGCAGCAACGCCGATCAAGCCATGTTTTTCGCTACCATGCGCCAGGTTCGGCTGAGCCGCCGAGCGGTCGAGCAGGCATTTGTGCGGGAGACGGAGAATGCCTTTACCCGCTTGAGACAGTCTCGCCCCCCGGCTGTTCGAGAGTCCGCCGCAGAGCCACGGCTCGGCTATTCTCTCGAGCTCATGGACGAGACCGTGATTGAGGAGAGCCTTGCCGCCGAAGCGATCGTAAGCAAGTTCCGCACGCGCTGCGCTTTTCCCCTGGCCCAGCTCAGAGCTCGGTTGGATAGCCTCGTCGCCGAGTGCAAGGTCGAGGAGCGCAATAACCCGCTCGACCCGCGTCAGGTGGTCGACGCCTTCGTCGTCGCGATAGCGGGTTTCGACATCGAAATTCAGCCTAAGCTGATCATTTTCAAGCTTTTTGAGAAACAGGCGCTGTTAGAGCTGCCCGCACTCTATGAGGCGGCCAATCGGCTGCTTATCGACGCCGGTATCCTGCCGACGCTGCGTGGTACGGGCGAGCCTCCAGCGACCGGCGCTAGGCAAGCCCCGGAGAGCGGGGTCCATGCCGACACGGGCTTCGACCATGGAAGCGGGGACGAGCAAGACGGCGCGACCTTGCATCTGCTGCAGCAATTGCTCGCTCAGATGCGCGGTGGCGAATCGCCGGGAGCACAGACAGTGCCGGGAGCCGGCGTCTCGGATGTGGTTCAGGCGCTCTCCGCGCTGCAGCAGCAGCCCAGAGCTGGGAGCCCCGGCACGAGCGCTGCGCAGGCGCTCAATGCCGAGGAGCTCAAGGCGCTTTTGGGAAGCTCGCTGCGCGTTGACTCCAATGGGTTGCAGCGGCGCATCGAGCGGTCGGCGGACAATACGATCGATGTCGTCAGCATGCTCTTTGACATCATCTTGGATGATTCCCGGCTTGCTCCCTCGATTAAGGCCATAATCGCGCGGTTGCAGATTCCGGTGCTCAAAGTGGCGATGCTGGATCGCAGCTTCTTCAACAACCGCCAGCATCCCGCGCGCGCGCTGATCAATGAGCTGGCCCAAGCCGCCACTGGCTGGGTGGAGTGCGAGAATCCAAGCACCGACCCTCTCTTTCGGAAGATGAACGAGGTCATGAATCGAGTTCTCGAGGGGTTCGAGGAGGACGTCGCTTTGTTCGAGCACGTCCTGCGGGATTTTCGTCAATTTCTCGCGCAGGAGAGGGAGCGGGCGCAGACCGTGGAGGCGCGTACTCAGCAAGCGGCGCAAGGCAAGGCTAAGGTCGAGGATGCGCGCGTGCGGGTACAGGCCGAAATCGAGCGGCGTCTGCACGGTAAGTCCGTGCCGGGCGTCGTGCGCGAGATTCTGGAAGGTGCCTGGTTCAAGGTGCTCAGCATCACCTGCGTCAAGGATGGACCACAGGGGCAAACGTGGGAATCGCAGCTCGAGCTGATGGAGCGTTTGATCTGGAGCGTCCAGCCCAAGAGCGATCCCGAGGAGCGCCAGCGCATGCTGACCCTCATGCCGGCCTTGCTGCAGGATCTGCGCGAAGGGCTGAACGCCGTTTTTTGCAACCCCTTCGAGATGACGCGATTTTTCAACGAATTGGAGGCTGAGCACATCCGCTGCCTGGCGCCACCCACGGCAGCGCGATCCGAGGACGCCGCCGAACGGGAAAGCGAAGCGGGATCGGCCGAGCCGGCGCCGGTCTCGCAGCGCGCCGATGAGCCATCTGTCGCGGCCGAGACTCTGCCGCCTACTGAAGAGCAGCACCGGCTAGAGGAATGTTTGCAGCACTTGACCGGGGTGGATCTTGGAACGTGGTTTGCGTTTTCCACCGACGCCGGGCGCCAGCTCCGCGCCAAACTCTCGGCTCGTCTGAACGGCGGCCGGCGGTTGATCTTTGTCAATCGCGCCGGCTTCAAGCTGGCTGATAAGAAATTGGAAGAAATGGCCGAGGAGCTAAGCAGCGGACGAGCGGTCATTCTCGACCACAATATGCTCTTCGACAAAGCGCTCGAGCAGGTGATCACCAACCTGCGCGATCTGCGTGCCAGCCAGGCGCCGTGA
>JAKDMQ010000385.1 GCA_030452265.1 Nitrococcus sp. | reverse complement strand
CCTTCCGAGCCTACCTTTTGAATCAGGATGGACTGCCGGAAACCGCGCCGGAGCCTGCGACTTTGGTCGGCATTCATATCCGTCATCAGGAGCCGCAAGCGCTACGTATCGTTCGCCGGCTCGGGGAGATGCCGGGCTTGTTGTCGCAACGTCAGATGCAGATCGGCCTGCTGCTGGCCACGGGCGCTCCCAATGCAACGATCGCCAGGCAGATGAACATGAGCCCGCACACGGTCGTCACCCACACCCGGCGGCTCTACGAAAAGCTTGATGTACACAATCGTGCAGAGCTGGTCGCTAAACTGACGGCAGCGTGAGGCGCGAGCGCCGCTGTGTGCCGGCCTTGCCCCCCTTTTACTTCCGACGCACGCAGTTGTGCATCCTCCAGCAATGGTCGACCGATGGTTTGGCCAGTGAACAGAGCCTGCTCCAACACCGGCTCGGCTTCGTCCGTCAAGAATTCGCCGATGTCATTAGCGCGTTCCACTGGCACGCCCGTTGATCAAACCAATGCATCGATGCCCTTCGCGTCGATAATATTCAGCAACTTCAATGAGGGTCCGTTCGGGTGCTTTTCTCCCCGTTCCCACTTCTGCACCGTGGACAGGCTGGTATTGAGGTAGGCCGCGAACACTGCCTGGCTAGCTTGGCTCCGCGCCCGGATACGCTTAATCTGCGCCGCATTAAATTGTTTAACCTCCGGCAGGCAGAGTGCATCGAAATCGCGCAGCGTGCGCTTGTTCATTGCGCCCGCTCGATGCAGGCCCCGGGCGGTTTCATGGACGGCGCCCAGTATGGAATCAGTCATTAGTTCACCTCTTGCAGTTCGCCGGCTGCCAAGGCAAGCCGCAATTGCTTTTCCTCATAACCCAAAAGTTCGGATGCCAGGCGTTGAAGCGCTTTGAGTTCGGAGGCCTCAATATTGCCGCGGGCACTCTTGGCAAATCCGTAGACAAAAAAGGCCTTGTCCTGGATGCGCAACGCTACAACCGTACGCACGCCACCGCGCTTGCCCTGGCCGGGTCTGCCAACCCGCATCTTGTAGAGATGACCGCCCAATCCAGCATCGATAAGTAAAACGGGTCTGACCCCTTTTACTTTTCAGACAACGCGTTGATTATATTCGCGTAACAATCTTAAGTAAGTGCCATTCGGGTCAGGCCCCTTTTACTTCCCTATTCCGTTGGGCACCAAAGGCCAAGGCTCGTTGACGCCGGTTGCTAAGCATACGGCATAGCCGTATTATGTCAGCCATGTTCACGCTTATCGAGTCTCCAGTCTTTACGCGGCTTTAGCCGGATTACTGGACGGAAGATGAACGTGTTGAATTCGCCGCTTGGTTGGCCGCGAATCCCGAGGCCGGGAATGTTGTTCCCGGATCGGGAGGCGTTCGCAAGGTTCGGTGGTCGCGGCCTGGCAAAGGCAAGCGCGGTGGCGTCAGAGTGATCTATTACAACCAGCTCGGCGAAGGTTTGATTTGGTTGCTCATCATCTACGCCAAGTCTCGGCTGGAGAATGCGCCTGCTTACATTCTCCGCGCTCTGAAGAAGGAGTTGGTCGATGCCTATGAATGAAAAAGAGCTCATTGAGCGAGATCTCAATCGCGACATCTGGCAAGAAACCCTGGATGCGGTCAAGAGCATCAAGGCTGGAAAGGTCGGGAAAGTTCGCACGGTAGAGCTCCCCGCCGTTGTGGAGGCTCGGCGGAAGTCCGGTCTTTCCCAATCACAATTTGCCGAGCTTCTGGGTGTTTCTGTGCGCACGCTTCAAGACTGGGAGCAGGGGGCGCCGCCAACCGAGCCGTGCTGCTGCCTCGCTCATTCAAATTGCCAACCAACGCCCGGATGTACTTCGGGAAGTCTTTGGGTAATTCCGCGCGATTATTGCCCAACGAAACGCTGCCGGTAAATCGTAACGTGTCACCGTTATCCCCGGCAAAGGCCCACGCCGCATCCAGCCAGTGGCTGGATGCGGCGTGGCAACGCTATTCACAACACGGTGGCTTCTATCTTAAGTTCACCTGATGCGAAAATAGGTGGAAAATAGGGGTCAGACCAGAATGGCACTTACTTAACCTCTAATATGCTGATTAGAAACATCTAATTCCGAGAACGCGTAGGGTGGATAAGCGTTAGCGCATCCACCACCTTCTGAT
>JAKDMQ010000384.1 GCA_030452265.1 Nitrococcus sp. | reverse complement strand
GGAATACGCGGCATGGTCCAAGTGTTCATTCCCTGCCCGAGATCTTGCTCTATGGGGTGCGTTGCAGGCCACCTAGCTCGAAGACTGCAGGCGAAGTTGAGCGGAACCCTAGGGAGTCTACTACAAGACGTGGGGCTATACGCTGCCGGCACCTGAGGCAGGGGGCGTTGCAAGCCTGTACCTCCGTGCCTTGCTATCCGAGCGCAGTCACCTCCTGAGCGGGCGCGGCGCTCAGCGGCCGCCTGCTAGCTGGATTCGCTCCAGAGCATCGAGACGAAAGGGTCCTTCCCGGGTCCGCTCGCGAATATACACTTCAATACCTTTCCGCTCCTGGCGCAGGAAATCGTCCACCGCGAGCCGAAAGCGCCGATCCCGCAGAAGGTGGCAGGAGTAAGTGGGGGTGGGCAGAAAGCCGCGCGCTATTTTGTGCTCGCCTTGCGCGCCGGATTCGAATAGGCGCAGGCCCTCACGGATGCAGTAGTCGATACCCTGGTAGTAACAGGTCTCAAAGTGCAATCCGTCGTGTATTTCACCATTGTCGCCCCAGTAACGCCCGTAGAGCGTCGTCTGACTTCGCAGATAAAGCGCGGCCGCGATGGCTCGCCCCCGTCGTTGCGCTTCCACGAGGATTACCCGGGAGCGCAGACGCTCGCCAATCTCGCGAAAAAAACCGAGGCTTAGCAGTGGGATATTGCCATGGGCATGGAAGGTATTGAGATAGAAGCGGTGGAAGCTACGCCACAGATCGGCCGGAACTTCATGCCCCGCGTAAGTGCGAAACTCGATACCTGCCTCCATCACGCGACGACGCTCGCGGCGGATGCTTTTGCGCTTCTTCGAGGAGAGCTCGGCAAGGAACGCCTCGAAGCTGCCGTATCCCGCATTGCTCCAATGATATTGGCAGCCGAGGCGAATGCTGTAGCCGGCGCTGGCGAGAATACGCGCGGTGTTTGGCTCCAGGAACAGCCAGTGAGCCGAGCTCAGGTGCTCGCCGCGGATGAGTGTTTGCGCCCATTTGGCAAGCTCGCTGACGGCTGCCAGTCGATCCAACCCTGGGCGTACCAGCACTCGCGGCCCGGTGGCCGGGGTATAGGGCACGGCACAGACAAGCTTGGGGTAGTACTCCATGCCATAGCGTTGGTAGGCATCGGCCCAGGCGAAATCGAAAACGAACTCACCCCAGGAATGCAGTTTTCGATAGACAGGCGCCGCCGCGGCCAATCCGTGGTCGTCGTATAGGATAAGATGATTCGGTATCCACCCGGTTCGGTGCGAGACGGCTCCATGGCGCTCGAGTGCGGCGAGGAATTCGTGTCTGAGAAACGGATTGGCGGTGCCATCGAGTGAATTCCACTCGAGCGAAGGGATTTCTTCCAGCGAATGCAGAATATCGAGCTTCATGCCAGCACGGCGTGACGTTGGCTAGGGTCTGTTGGTCGGTACGAAGCGCTCGAGCGAGCCCGCTCAGCCGCGCACGGCTTGATTGACGGCGCTCTGCGCGGTGATCGGGCGGCGCATGTGCATGCGGCGCACTGGGCGAGCCCCGGTCGCGACCGAGGCAGGACAACCGCTGTTGCGGCTCATGTATAATGCTTTTCGACAGCCTATGCCAGCGGCAGGTGGCATGTTGCACGATATCAATTGGCTGGCTGAGAAACCCCATCGCACGGTGTGCCAATAGGCGCTCGATCGAGCGCACATCTCAGGAGCGGATGGCGCGTAGTACGGTTGCATCCGCGAGCCATTTCTAGGGCGAAGTTCGGCGCCGGCGGAACCCAGCGCTGTTTGATACGGTGGCGGGGGTTGCCTCATTGCGTCGATTCCATTATTCATAAAGAGTTAGAGGTCGTTTTTCGGTTCATTTCTCAGCCAGGATGGCCGCAATGGTGTCAAAACAGGGGTTCGACAATCCGCCCTATCACTTCGCCCAGCAGGTCGGCCGCGGACTGCGCGAGGCCGCCCTGCTGGTCCTGCTTGCCATCGCCGGTTACCTGCTGCTGGCGCTGATTAGCTATAGTCCGGCCGATCCGGGCTGGAGCTACAGCGTTGCCACCCGAACCATCCATAACCGCGGCGGCATGGTAGGGGCTTATTTTGCCGACTTCACCCTCTACCTGCTCGGCTATCTGGCCTACCTCATACCCGTGCTGATCGCACAG
>JAKDMQ010000383.1 GCA_030452265.1 Nitrococcus sp. | reverse complement strand
CGTACTCGCTGTTGCCGCGCGCCAGCTGATTCCACACCAGCACCATGGCGATGCAGCGGGCGATGCCGACCAGTATCACGCCGGCCATGTACTGCGGATAGTCGTGTAGAAAGACGATGGCGAGTGTGAACATCAGCACCGGGCCGAGCAGCCAGTTCTGCACCAGCGACAGGGCCAGGATCCTGGTGTCGGCGAACACCTTTCCCAGCAGCTCGTATTTCACCTTGGCCAGCGGCGGATACATCATCAGGATCAGGCCGATGGCGATGGGCACGTTGGCGGTGCCGACGTCGAAGTGCTGAATGAAGGCCGCAGCACCGTCGATGAAGAAGCCGATCGCCACCCCTGCCGCCATGGCAAGGAAGATCCACAGGGTCAGGTAGCGGTCGAGAAAGGACAGCTTGCGGCTGACGCGCTCGTGCATACGGGCATCTCCTAGCGCGGCAGCGCCGCGGGCAGACTTTCGACGAAGGCGCGGATTGCATCGCGCACCCGGCGGTAATGGGCCAGCGCCTCGTCTTCGCTCTTCGCTCCGCGGGCCAAGCGGGGCGGATCCTGAAAGCCGCGATGAAGCTGCTTCACCTGACCGGGAAAGATCGGGCAGCGCTCGGCGGCCGCATCGCAGACGGTCACCACGTAGTCGAAGGCAATGCTCTTGAGGTCGTCGAGGTGCTTCGAGGCATGGCTTGAAATGTCGACCCCGGCTTCGGCCATGACCTTAAGCGCGCGCGGGTCCACTCCGTGCGGCACGATACCGGCCGAGTAGGCCTCTATGAGATCGCCCTTCAGATGCCGCGCCCAGCCCTCGCACATTTGGCTGCGACAGGCGTTGCCGGTGCACAGGAACAAAATCGTTACCTTGTCGGCCACGGACGCGCTCCAAGGGTTGCGAGGACGGAGATTACCAACCTGTCCCGCCGCAAGAACCGGCGGTCCAGTCGCCCGCTGGGATATCAGGACCATTCTGTTCGGCCGCCGAGCAGGCGAGCGCGGCATCGGAGTCGCAGGGATTGCCGCCACAGCAGTTTTCCGTGAGATAGGCGATGAGCCCGTTCATGGTCGCGAAGTCCGCCGCGTAGATGACGAAACGGCCTCGCGGGCGCGCGCTCACCAAGCCCGCGTGGCTCAGCTCCTTCAAGTGGAAGGACAGGGTGTTCGCGGGTACGCCAAGCCGCTCCGCGATCTGACCGGCGGGCAGGCCTTGCGGCCCGACGCGCACGAGCAAGCGGAACACCGACAGGCGCGACTCCTGCGCGAGCGCCGATAACAGCTTTACCGCGGTTTCGGATTCCATATTTCGAGTATAGTGGAATTATAGAATGATGCAAAGCTAGGGGTCAGAAGTTAGGGGTTAGCGCAATACTAGGTGTGACTCCATCCGAGCTTTCATCATCCGGTAACATAAGGCGGTTATCCTTCCTCGGATCAAATCTCAAGGGAGGTGAAACCGTCATGCAAAACTGGATGCGAGCGCTTGCGGCCCATTACGAATGTATCCGTACCCGCAACCCCAGGGATGCACTGCTCATCGTTTTCGATATCGATGGCACGATATTCGATATGCGCTATCTGCTGCTCTACCTTCTGCACTCCTACGACCGCCATCACGACACCCGCCATTTCGTCGACCTGAGCTTGGAGGATCTGACCATCCACGAGAAGCGCCTGCACCGACTCCTGCAGCGGCGTAGCATTGGGGCGGAGGAGATCGAGCGCATCGAGCAATTTTACCGTCGCCACCGCTGGTCTTCGAAGGCGCTGCTGGAAGCGCATCGACCCTATCGCGGAGTAATGGAGATCATTCGTTGGTTCCAGATGCAGCCGCGCACCCAGGTCGCGCTGAACAGCGGCCGCCCAGAGGGGCTGCGCCTGGCGACACTGCGTTCTCTCAATGCCTTGGGCGAAGAATACCGGGTGCGTTTTCGCAGCGACCTGCTCCACCTCAACCCGGATCCCGCGGGCCGCAACGTCGGCGGGGCGAAAGTCGAGGGCATCCGGGCGTTTTGCGCCGCGGGTTATCGAGTGATCGCCATGGTTGACAACGAACCGGCGAACCTGGCGGCTATTACCGAATCCAACCCGGGGGCGGAGATCCTGCCGCTGCACGCCAACACCTTGTTCGAGTCGAAACGCATGGTGAGTCCCCAAGGAACGGTGCG
>JAKDMQ010000382.1 GCA_030452265.1 Nitrococcus sp. | reverse complement strand
CGTTGAAATTGTAGTTTTGCGGCTGGGCCAACCGCGACCACATATGAATGCCCTCAACGATCTCCCGCATGACGCACCTCGTTAGTTCTGTGCCGGAGCCAACCGACTGTGGAGTTACCTGACCCGCATCCAGTATAGAACATCTACGCGGGCCTGCTTTGGGCCCAGGCCGAGCCGCGACTGCCGGCGCAGCGGCCCAAAATGATGCCTGTTAGTCAAAACACCCGCCTCGACTCAGCACGAAGACATGCGCTAGCATAGCCGCGTAATCGCAAGATACAGCGTGCCACAATCCACCCCGTGACGTGATCAACTCGCGGCCAGAGACTCGGCCGCCATGGTTGCTATGATGAGATACGACATGAGCATACCGCGCCTGCTGAGGCGGGCGGCCACCGTGTTTGTTTGCGCACTGGTGCTTGCCGCCTGCAGCCAAGCGCCGCATCAATTTCATATGACCAACGTAAGCGGTCATATGGCGGATCTGGCACTCTTTCAAATGCCAACCGCCGAGGGCGGGAAGCTGACCGCGCAAGACCTGCGCGGCAAGGTGGTGGCAATCTTCTTCGGCTATACGCACTGCCCGGACATTTGCCCCACCGCCCTTGCCAAGCTCCAAGCCGTCACGCAGCGCCTGGGCGAGCAAGCCAAGGAGCTGCGGATCCTCTTCGTGACGGTGGATCCAACGCGCGACACTCGAGCGGTGCTGCAACGCTACATGGAATCGTACGGCCCACAATTTACCGCCCTGCGGCCCGATCCCGAGATCCTGCCCAAGTTGACAAGTCGTTACCACGTTGCCTATGTCTACGCGCAACCCAACGCCTCGGGCGACTATATAGTCAATCACACCACCCGTTTCTTCGTCTTCGATCAAACGGGGCAAATGCGCCTGATAGGCCGCTACGATGAAAGCATCGCGGCCATCGCCAGCGATCTCGCCTATCTGATCAATCACTCGAGCTAAGGGGCAAACGTTGGGGTTCGCAGGCTCACCCCCAACCTATAGGCGACGCCGTGGGTGGATGTCGACAGGCCCGATTTCCCCCTAAAGCTGTAGGTTGATGCAGCGCGAGGCGTCTACCTAGCATGCTTAGTAGAGTAAGCTTGCGGAGAACGTCATGACCTATGTCGTCACCGAAAACTGTATCAAGTGCAAGTACACGGACTGCGTGGAGGTTTGCCCGGTCGATTGCTTCCACGAGGGGCCCAATTTCCTGGTGATCGACCCCGATGAGTGTATCGACTGTACATTGTGCGAGCCTGAGTGCCCGGCCGAGGCGATATTCTCCGAGGACGACCTGCCGGACGAGCAGCGTAGCTTCCTCGAGCTCAACGCCGAGTTGGCCCAGGAATGGCCCGTGATCACCGAGATGAAGGACGCTCCCAAGGATGCCGAAGCCTGGGACGGTAAGCCGGATAAGCTCGAGCATCTGGAGCGCTGATCCCTGGGGCGAGCCGGGTGAGACGGACCGCCCTAAAAATCGCAGCCGCCCGCGTGAGACTGTCATAAAACTGTCATTCTAGTAGGTTGTAATATACGGCAGTCTCTCAAGGGCAAATGCGCGTGGCAGTTAAAATCTTGCTGGTCGAGGACGAGGCGGCCATTCGGGAGATGGTCGCCATGGTGTTGCTGGCCCGCGGCGGTTACAGCGTACATCAGGCTGACTCCGGGGAGGCAGGCCTTGCCTTGCTCGAAGTACACGCGCCGGACTTGGTGTTGCTCGATTGGATGCTGCCGGGCATGAGCGGCATCGAATTCGCGCGGCGGTTGAAAAAGCATCCGACCCATCGTGAGATTCCTATCATTATCTTGACGGCCCGCGGTGAGGAGGAGGATAAAGTTCGGGGCCTTGACGTGGGCGCGGACGACTTTGTCACCAAGCCATTTTCGCCCCGCGAGCTGCTCGCGCGCATCAAGGCGGTGCTGCGACGAACCGCGTCAATACCTGGGGATGACCAAGTCAAGGTCGATGGGCTAGCGCTCGATCCGGTGGCGCACCGGGCATGGATCGGCGAGGATACTCTAGAGATTGGGCCTACCGAGTTCCGCTTGCTGCGGTTTTTCATGACCCACCCGGAGCGGGTGTTCAGCCGCGCTCAGCTGCTGGACTATGTATGGGGCACCAATGTGTATGTCGAGGAGCGCACCGTAGACGT
>JAKDMQ010000153.1 GCA_030452265.1 Nitrococcus sp. | reverse complement strand
AAGTGCAATCTGGGCTCGTTTCCCCTCCCCGTGCTCGGCGAGGGCTAGATATTGATCACGAGCCTCCCAAGCGTTTTGACGTTGAGCGGCTATGGCGGCTACTAGGTAGCTCAACATAGGCATATCAAACGCACCGGCACGCTGTAGGACGGCCTTCTCGGCGTCCTTGTCGCGGCCCTCGGCCAGCAGCATCAAACCACCAACCAGCTTCTCTCTGGCCTTGATCCGCCGCCGATTCCCGGCCCAGAGGCGAACTCCTGCCGGCATGTACCAGATCCACCGTAGCAACCCCGCCAGAAAAGTAAGCGCGATCCAGAGCGCTAACAGACCGCCGACGAAGATGAACAGACTCATCTGTATCGTCCAGGATCCGACGTTAAATAACGCGTAGCCGTTGTTATGCTCAAACCAAAGGGCTGCGGCCACGCTGAGCACGAGAACTACCAGAATCAAAAACAGCCTTTTCATTGCGCGCTCCTCAGGCCAAGTTCCTTCACGGGACGCAGCATGGGGCTGATGTCCGGCAGCGGTACCGATACCGGCTCGGATGCCAGTTTACTGATTTTGTCAATGGTATCGCTCACGGCCGCATCTCGGGTGTCGAAGTAGGTCTTGAGCCAGTCTTTCACCTGGCCGAGGCTTTGCTTATAGAGCGCCTCATCGCCTCTGAACGCCGCGAATCGCGCCGTCTCGAGCTCGTGGATTAGATTCTGACGCAGAAAAAATTGCTCCTGTGGAGTGACCAATGGCACGACCTCCTGGTCATGCGCCACGACGACCAGCTTGGACAGGCTGCCGCGTAGCTCATCCCAGGCATCGGCCACCCGCGTTTTCCAACTCGCATCAGCGCTCGCCGGAGCTTCAGCGCTTGCCGGAACCAACGAGCCCGCCTCATTGCGCGGTCCCACTTCGAGCGGGAGATCATCCAAACGCTCCACGAGCTCTCCCAAGGCATGCGAGATCTCGAGGCGAGCCGGCCGGTTAACCTCCAGCAGGCTGTCAACCGCCCGGGCGATGCCGCGGCGGGCCTCGATCGTCTCGCCACCGAGCTCCGACAGCAGCTCATCCGCCTTCTTGAGTGCCGCGAGGGCCGAATCGACATCACCGTAGAACCGGAGCCTGTTTTCGGCCACGAAGGCCAAATAGCCTGCCTCCGCCTCCGCCCAGACGGCGCGCTTCGCGGGCGCGAGATCATCAAGGCGTTGGCTGATCTCGTGCGCATTCTGGCCCAGTTCAGCATTGGTTTGCTGGAGTTTCGCTAAGCGCTGCTGCGCCTGCGACTGGGCCTGTCTAAGGTCATCGACCGTCTTGTCCAGGCGCGCCAAGGCCTGCTCACTTGGGCCCGCGGGCTGCTGTGCGAGCTGTTGCACCTCACCGGACAAGGCGGCAAGCTGGTCCTTCAGCGGCTGGAGGTAGCTCTGCACGCCATCCGCGGCGAGGTACTGCGAGTGCTGCGCCTTAAGCCGCTGATGTTGCTGCCAAAGCCAGTAGCCGCCACCCGCGGCGCCGGCCGCGACCAGCAGAGCCACGAGCAGCGCAAATGCCGCTAAGCCTTTACCGGTGCGTGCTGGGGGAGCGCCGCGGCCGCCATCGCGTTTTGGAGTCGGTGACCCCGAGCGCGCGCCACCTAAGCTGCCACCTTGTGTTGGGGTAGAACGCCCGGGTGACGCCGGTGCGTCGTGCGCACGACCTTTATCCGTTTTCTCCTCGCCCATGTGTCGTAATCTCTATCTGTCTATACGTTTTGAGGTAGTCGAGCCAAGCGATTGCATCTAACGACCGGTTCCCTTGCCCGCTCGTTCGCTAAGTGTAGTGCATCCAAGGCAAAGTATCCGGCCTACTCCTCGTCGACCGCCGCAAGAAGCTCGGCAGCGCCGCGGGAGAGCAGTTCCTCGGCCAGTTGCCGGCCTAAGTTGACTCCCGCGGACGTAAGCCCGCGGACCTCACCGCGCAGCACGGAAGTTCCATCGCGGGAGCCAACCAGCGCTCGCAACCAGATGTTTTGCCCATCGAGCAGGGCGTAGGCGGCGATCGGAACCTGGCAGCTGCCTTCAAGGCGCGCATTGAAGGCACGTTCGGCCGCGACCTGAAGAGAGCTCGGATGATGGGCCAAGGGTGCGATCAGGTCGTTGATCTCATGATCGTCGATCCGACACTCGAGCCCCAAAGCCCCCTGCCCGACGGCCGGTAGGCTTTGCTCCGGGGTGAGCGTACAGCGGATACGCTCGGCCAGCCCCAACCGCCGCAGCCCAGCCGCCGCCAATACGATCGCATCAAATTCGCCGCTGTCGAGCTTGCCAAGCCGCGTTTGCACGTTGCCACGTAGCGTGCCCACACGTAAGTCCGGGCGCTGGGCCCGCAGCTGGCACTCCCGGCGCAGGCTCGCGGTACCGAGCCGCGCCCCCAGCGGTAATGCATCGAGGTTATCATAGCGATTAGAGACGAAGGCATCGCAGGGATCTTCGCGTTCGAGCACCACCGGCAGGTGCATGCCCTCGGGCAGTTGCGCGGGAACGTCTTTGATCGAATGGACCGCGATGTCCGCCCGCCCCTCGAAAATTCCACGCTCGAGCTCTTTGACGAATAGCGCCTTGCCACCGATACGCGCAAGCGGCGTGTCGAGGATTCGATCACCGCGCGTGGTCATCGCCACCAGCTCGACATCAAGATCGTGATAGTGGCGGCGCAGCGCCGCCGCGACGTGCTCGGCCTGCCATAAGGCAAGCGGGCTTCTACGCGTGGCGATGCGAAGCCGTCGTCTCGACATGAAATCCCTCAACTTTCAACTTTGGGCAAGCTTTCGGCAAACGTTAGATAGATGGCGCCAGCGGGGCGAGAAACAATCGGGATATCCCGCAATTGGTCTCGGACCGGGCCGAGCGGTCGTGCGCAGGTCCACCATCGCGCCCGGCCTCAGCCTCCGACCCCGCGTAGCAGACCACGCACCTGCGGCAGGTGGCGGCGACTGACCTCGAGGCGCTCCTCGCTGTTCAGGAGCACGGCATAACAGCGTCCATCCGAACACTTCTCGAGCCCTACAAGGCGCAGGCGCGCGACCAACATCTTGCGGTGGATGCGCACGAAACGCTGGCCGAATTCCTCTTCGAGCTGGCGCAGAGAATCTTCGATGAGATCCTCGCCATCTGAGTGCCTAACGATAACGTATTTCTGATCGGCCTTGAAATACTGCACATTGGAGATTGGAACAAGCTCTACGCCGCGGCGTCGTCGGCATAGGATATGCTGCCGTCCGGGCGCCTCGGCCGATAGCTGCAACGCTTCGAACTGGGCTCGATTGAGTCGACGCGCCTTGCTGAGTGCCGTGGCAAGACGATCGCGCCGTACGGGCTTGACCAAATAATCGATGGCGGCGGATTCGAATGCGGCTAACGCGTGGTCGCCATAGGCGGTCACAAAAATAACCGCGGGAGGTTGCTCGAAGCGGCTCAGCCGAGCCGCGGCCTCCAGGCCGTCCATTCCTGGCATGCGAATATCCATCAAGACGATTTCGGGCTGCGAGCTGCTGCAGCAATTGATCGCTTGCGCCCCATTCGCCGCTTCGCCTACTACCTCGTGCCCTCCCACCGCGCGGACCAGGTTTGCCAATCGACCGCGCGCCGGTGCTTCATCGTCAACGATGAGGATTTTCATCGCACGTCCCCGATGTTGCTCCCGATGTCAGTAGTCTGACGTTCAATATTCGGCAAATAGTTGGTCCTTTTGATCGGGATAGCTGAATCACAAATGCTCTATACCCGCTGATACGGGAAACACACCGTGACATGGTAGACACTTTGATCGTCATGAACGTGCAACCGCCCGCGCTGTGCGAAAGCCAACTGCAGCCGCTCGCGCACATTCTCCTGCGCCATACCGAACCCGGCGCGCAGGCGATCGCTCGGTCCGGGTGAGGGATTGCGTACGGTTATGCTCACCACTCCATGCTCGATCGTGCCGTGAATCGAGAGCACTCCCCCCTCCAATCGCGGCTCGATCCCGTGGTACACCGCATTCTCCAACAAGGGCTGCAAGGAAAGCGGGGGAATCAGCGCATCGCGCGGCAAAGCCGCGATACCCCACTCGAGCCTCAGGCGCTCGCCTAAGCGCAGCCCTTCCATGCGTAGATAACCGTCCACCAGCTCGAGCTCCTCGGCCAGCGTGACCAGCCGGTCCCGCCGTCCCAGACTGGCTCGGAACAGATCAGCCAAGTCCTCGACGAGCTTTTCGGCCTCCGTGGGCACACTGGGGATCATCGAGGCGATGGTGTTGAGGCTATTGAACAGGAAATGCGGGCGCATGCGCGCCTGCAGTGCATCGATGCGTGCCTCGGCCGCGGCCTGGATGCGAGCGCGCCACTCGTACTGAACGTACATGTAGCGCAATGCCACGGCCGCGGTGATGGCCGCGATCCCCACACTGCGCAGCACGAACTGAACGTGACCGGAGCCAATCACGGGCCCATAGACCAGGCGGTAAGCAAACTCGCTCACGACGAGCGTAATCCCGACAATGAGGCCGTAGCTTGCAGCGGCCGCCGCCGCGTTCCCAAGCCGGCTAAGCCAGCGGCGTAGCAGGCACAGGAGTGCCGCGCTGCACAGACCGATCCATTGCACGAACAGTGATAGTAGGCTCAAATCCTGCCACGTCTGCGTCCCCGGCGGCCGGGCTAGCACGATCACTAGCGCAAGCAGCTCACCCACCACCACGATGGCGAATACGCTGCGAATCGCGCAGAAATTAGGCAGGAAGCTTTCCCTGGCTGCCAAGCCCAGTCCCCTCGGAGTTAGCCGTCAGTGTGCCGCGCGCTGGCTCGGGGCGATGTACGCCTAGATCAATCGTTAACAGCCTGGCCGTGCCGAGGCAGACCGCGCACCGCAACCCCGCATGAAATTGATATAGTGTGCCTTTCAGCCGGATCTCTACGAGATTGGACCATGAGCGACAAGAAGTCGACCCACGTCTGGGCCGGGCGCTTCAGCGAGGCGACGGATGCCTTCGTGCAGGCTTTCACGGCCTCGGAACACTTTGACCGCCGGCTCTACCGTCAGGATATCCGCGGCTCCAAGGCGCATGCCGCGATGCTCAACCGCGCCGGCATACTCCGCGCCGAAGAGTATCGGGCGATCATCGACGGCCTCGATGAAATCGAGGCCGAGATCGAGCGCGGCGCCTTTGCTTGGTCGGTGTCCCTCGAGGACGTACACATGAATATCGAGGTGCGCCTGACCGAGCGCATCGGCGAAGCCGGCAAAAAGCTGCACACGGCACGCTCGCGCAACGATCAGGTCGCCACTGACATGCGGTTGTGGCTGCGCGAGACCATTGATGAGATCATCGCCTCGCTACGCGCCTTCCAGACCGGCTTGGTCGATCTGGCCGAGCGGGAGGCGGCAACCCTCATGCCGGGCTTTACTCACCTTCAGATCGCTCAGCCCATCACCTTCGGCCATCACATGCTCGCCTGGTACGAGATGCTGGTGCGCGATGAGCAGCGGCTAGTCGACTGCCGCCGGCGCGTGAATATCATGCCGCTGGGCTCCGCGGCGCTGGCCGGCACCAGCTTTGCCGTCGATCGCGACCAGACCTGTGCCGAGCTGGGCTTTGATCGGCCCAGCGACAACTCGCTCGATGCGGTCTCCGATCGTGACTTCGCAATCGAGTTCATCGCCGCCGCGGCGCTCATCATGACGCATCTCTCGCGCATGGCCGAGGAGCTGATCCTCTGGGTCTCCCCCCTCGTTGGATTCATCGAGCTGCCGGATCGATACTGCACCGGCTCGTCTATCATGCCGCAAAAGAAAAATCCGGATGTCGCCGAGCTCGTGCGTGGCAAAACGGCGCGAGTCTATGGCCATCTGCAGGCGCTGCTCACGCTGATGAAAGGCCAGCCGCTCGCCTACAACCGCGACAACCAGGAGGACAAGGAGCCGCTGTTCGATACCGTGGATACCCTGCACGCCAGCCTGCGCGCCTTCACTGAGATGGTGCCGGCTCTGGTGGTGAGGCGCGAGCGCACCTACGAGATCGCCCACAAGGGCTTCGCCACGGCGACTGATCTCGCCGATTATCTGGTCCGCAAGGGCGTCGCCTTCCGGCAGGCGCATGAGATCGTGGGCCGTGCCGTACGCTATGGCGTGGAACAGGATAAGGACCTCTCGGCGATGACCTTGGAGGAGCTGCGCCGGTTCTCGGTTGCCATCGACGAAGATGTCTTTGCGGTGCTCTCGTTGGAAGGATCGGTTGCCGCGCGCGACCATATCGGCGGCACGGCGCCGGCCCAAGTGCGGGCGCAGGTGGCGAAAGCGCGACGGCGGCTGGCACCCTAGGTTGTCGTATCAGTCTGTATCTTAACCAAGATTGGTCTGCCGCTGTATAATGGGTTCGCGTCCACTTGAGGCAGAGAGGCGCAGCCCGTGAAACAGATCAATATCTACGATGCCAAGACACGGCTCTCCCATCTGGTTGATAAGGCCAGCAAGGGAGAGAGCTTTACTATAGCCAAATCCGGCACGCCCCTGGCTCGTCTGGTTCCCCTGAATGAGTCGGCGCCTAACAAAGTCAAGTTCGGCCTGATGAAGGGACGAATCAAGTTTACCGAAGACTTTGATGCGCCACTGCCCGATGTAATGCTCGATGAATTTGAGGGCGCTCCGCGGCGGTGAGAATCTTGCTACGCTCCGAGCACCCGCTGTAGCCACATACCAATGGCCTGAATCTCCTCCAGACAGACCTGATGTCCCATCGCGTATTCATGCCATTCCACCGTATAGTCACGCTCCTGCAACCAGCGCCGGGCGTAGCCGCCGAGCTCGATGGGCAGCACTGGATCTTGGCTGCCATGGGCAAGGAATATCGGCGTCGTGGCATTGCTTTCGCGGCGCGCCTCGGCCAATGTGTGATGCAGAGGGAGATAGGCGGACAAACCCATGAGGCCTGCCAGCGGCTTCGGATAACGCAGTCCCGTATACAGGGCAATCGCCCCACCTTGGGAGAAACCCGCCAGCACGATACGCTCGGAGGCAATGCCGCAAGCGTTCTCTTGCTCGATCAGCTCACGCAGCCGGCGCTCGCTATCCTCGATGCCGGCCGCGTCCTGGGGCGATTGCGCGTCCAGTCCCAATAGGTCGTACCAGGCCCGCATGCTCATTCCGCGATTGATGGTCACTGGCCGATAAGGCGCATGCGGAAATACGAAACGCACTCGCGCCTCTCGAGGCAAGCCCAGTTCGGGGACGATAGGCTCAAAATCGCTGCCATCGGCGCCGAGCCCATGCAGCCAGATCACCGCGGCCTGCGCCTCGCCGTCCGGTTCGATCACTCGGGTTTCAAGCGGCTTCTCGTGCATAGGGCTTGCCTATTCTTGATGTTTGGCGCCGCAAGCAAGCGGGCGCGCTCGGCATGCCGCTATAATGGGCGGGATAGCCGTCGGAGAGTGGATCATGCGCGGCGCACTCATCTGGATCACGCTCGTGGCAGCACTGCTGCTCAGCACGAGCTGCGGTCTCAAGGGGCCTTTGTATCTGCCCGATGAGCCGGCTGAGGCGGGCTCCCGATAAAACAACCCGTCGTGGGACGACACATGAACGGCTTCACCCTGCGCGATGGCTGCCTGCACGCCGAGGATATCGCACTACCGGACGTGGCGAAACGCTTCGGCACCCCCTGCTATGTCTATTCGCGCCATGCCATCGAGAGCGCCTGGCGGGCGTTCGACGAGGCCTTCTCTGGTCACGATCATCTCATCTGTTATGCGGTCAAGGCCAACTCCAACCTGGCCGTTCTCAATATTCTTGCCCAACTCGGCTCCGGTTTCGACATCGTCTCCGGTGGCGAGCTCGAGCGCGTGCTCCGCGCCGGCGGCGATCCGGCCAAAATCGTGTTTTCAGGAGTGGGGAAAACCGAAGCGGAGATGCGCCGGGCTTTGCAGGTAGATATCCTCTGCTTCAATGTGGAATCGGCACCGGAGCTCGAACGCTTGGCGGCAGTAGCCCAATCTATGGGCGTGTGCGCACGCGTATCGCTGCGGGTCAACCCGGATGTCGATCCCGCTACCCATCCTTACATCGCCACGGGTCTGAGCGAGAACAAGTTCGGTATCGATATACACGCGGCCGAGCGAGTCTACCAGCGGGCGGCGAGCCTTTCCGGCATTGAGGTTATCGGAGTCGATTTCCATATCGGATCCCAGCTCACGCGCGTGGATCCGGTCACCGAGGCCCTGGATCGAGTATTGGAATTAATCGATCGGCTGCAGGAGATGGGTATCGAGGTCAACCACCTGGATGTCGGCGGGGGTATGGGTATTCGCTATCGGGACGAGCGACCACCGCCAATCGATGCATACGCCCAACAACTGCTTGCCCGACTGGGAGAGCGTCCGCAACGGCTATTGCTGGAGCCGGGGCGGGCGATCGTCGGCAACGCCGGCGTGCTGTTGACGCGGGTGGAATACCTCAAGCACGCCAAGCCGCGGAGCTTCGCCATCGTCGATGCCGCGATGAACGATCTGCTGCGCCCGGCGCTCTATGACGCCTGGATGGCGATCGAGGCGGTGGTACCGCGCGAGGACGTTGCGCGCACGCGCTATGATGTAGTGGGTCCGGTCTGTGAGAGCGCCGATTTCCTGGGCCGTGATCGCGAGCTCGCCCTCGTGCCCGGTGATCTGCTGGCAGTACGCTGCGCCGGCGCCTATGGGTTCGTCATGAGTTCGAGCTACAACAGCCGGCCGCGCCCGGCCGAGGTACTGGTCGATGGGGCGACGATCCACCTCGTGCGCGAGCGCGAAACGATTGAGGCGCTCTGGGCGGGCGAGCGCCTGGCGAATGCTCCGACCTGAAGTCCGCGGAAGCATAGTTCGCTCGGGGCGGTGCGCTCTGGCGGGACCGTCGGCGGCAAGGAAGCCGCCGTCGAGCCTACATGGAGGTATTC
>JAKDMQ010000381.1 GCA_030452265.1 Nitrococcus sp. | reverse complement strand
TGAATTGAATAGTCAGTTACCAACTCGCCCCGCACGATATGTGGTCAAAGGGCAGTCCTAGCCCGGTATGGCGGCGAAGAGTTTGTCGTACTGCTCCCGGAAACCAGGCTGGAGTCGGCGCGCAAGATCATGGAACGCATACGGGCGCACGTCGAAACGGCAGAGCACGTCTTGACACCTGGGCGTTTGCTCCGACTCACCCTATCGGTGGGCACAGCCGCGCACATGGACGGCACGTGGATCAGAGACAAGCCGGAGGATCTGATTCGTGCCGCCGACCAGGCCCTATACCTGGCGAAGCGCCGCGGGCGCAATCGGGTCGAGATTAGCTCGTAGGTTGGGATGAACAACGTGAACCCCAACGTGTTCCTAGCCACAAGATGTTGGGGTTCGCACCGCTTGCCCAGTGCACCGGCGAGGTGCACCAGCGCGGTGTCCACGCTGATGACGAGATCGAGTTGCGAGATGACGACGGCGGTATCGCCGAAGTCGTTCAACTGCGCGCCCAGATCCTCGACGCTGACCGCGGCCGGCAGGCCGGCGAGCTCGGCGTGGCGGTCATTTTTTTGCAGGCTGTAGAAAGCGATACCCGGCGTGCGCAGCCGCCGTCGCCGCGGATCAGGATGACCTTGCCGGCCTGATAGGTCGAGACCACCAGAGTAATCTGCAACTACTCGAACAGCGCCGGCAGGTTGCTGGTGTGCACGCTATGCAAGACCTCGGCATCGTGCGCGCGCGCAGTAGCGGTTTGATCGGTCGAGTTCATCTTGCTCTCCTTCGCTCCAAGCAAAGCCGCTTAACGCAGGAGCCGCTGACAGGCACTCTGAAGCCCAAGCAGATCCAATAACACATCCTCCAACTGCTCCCACCTCGCGGCCGGCATGCGGCCGACGACTTCTTGCAGCTTGTTTGGCGGCAAGGATTGCAATCGGTGCGGCATAATCTCGGTTGCTGCTGACGGGCCAGTCTCCACGGGCTCGAGGCGGATGCGCACCGGCCCCCCCAGCAGCGTGCGGTACCAGGACAGACCAGCACCACGCTGCGCACATAGCGGTCGTTGCCGACGACGACGCCCGGGCGCAGTTTATCCGCAAAGAAACGCGCCCAAACGATATCACCAGCCTGATAGCTCACCACGGATCCCCGGACGGATCGTTGCCACGCTCGCCATAGAATTCGGCCAGGTCCGGGTCTTCACGTTCGAGCTTCGCCAAGCGCTTGAGCTCACGGTTCATCGCATCGGTATGCTGTGCCCGGTCGCGCCGCGCCAGGTACTCATCCAAGGCCTCGACCAGCACGGCGCTGCGCGATTTGCGGGCCTGTGCCGCATACTCGGTGAGCCGCTGACGCTTCTCGGGCGACAGGCGTACCGTGATGGTGGGATCGGACATGACAGCCTCCACGTGTTACTGTGGATCGTTGTGTCACCATTGTAACACCGGCGTGGCTCATCCACGGCCGGTTGGAAACGGCCAAACACGCCAACTTTGTCATTGCGGCGGCAGGGACCGTGGTACGGCTGGACCTTCCCGCCATCCAGGCGCACGACGTCGCCTGAAACCCACTTCCAGGTGCCAACCAGGTCTTCGGCAGTCTGGCCGAGCGCGGCGCCGGCAGGCAGTGCGATGCCTGAAATCAGCAGCAACATCGTCGTTTATGTAAGCGTTCGAAATGGGTGCATCATATCTGCTCCTTCAACTGTTGGAGTTTCTCGGGGCTACTCATCACGAACGGAAAACCCTCCTCCGTTCGTCCCGAGTAGGCCGCTTGCGGCCGTATCGAGGGGTCTCCCCGAGGCATTCGCTAAAGCTTACGGCACACTCTCCACCGCCTCGCAGTTCGCCGCGCTGTCGGCGCCCCGGCCGCCGCTGCAGGCATCCCGGTCGGCGCCGCCGTCCAGAGCGTCGCTGCCGCGGCTGCCGGCCAGCGCGTCCGTGCCATCGCCGCCGTCGAGCGCGTCATCGCCATTGTCGCCGGCCAGGGTGTCGTTGTCCGCGTCGCCGAACAAAGAGTCGATGCCGTTGCCGCCGCGTAGGACGTCGCCGCCGTTACCGCCGCAGATCGTGTCGTCGCCATTACGCCCGGCGATCACGTCGTTGCCGCTCAGGCCCACGATCACATCGGCGCGATTCGTGCCCCGGAGCACGTCGTTGCCCCCGGT
>JAKDMQ010000380.1 GCA_030452265.1 Nitrococcus sp. | reverse complement strand
CTCACCGCCGCGCCCACCTGCGCCACACCGGCGCTTTGCTCGCTGCTGGCCGCGCTGATCTCGCCCATGAGGTCGGTCACGCGCTTGATCGAGCTCACGATTTCGCTCATGGTGGTTCCCGCCTGGTCAACCAGCGCCGAGCCCTGTTCGACGCGCTCGACGTTGGCGGTGATCAGGCTGTTGATTTCCTTGGCGGCTTCAGCGCTGCGCTGGGCGAGGTTGCGCACCTCGCCGGCCACCACCGCGAAGCCGCGGCCCTGCTCGCCGGCACGGGCCGCTTCCACCGCGGCGTTCAGCGCCAGGAGGTTGGTCTGGAACGCGATGCCGTCGATTACGCTGATGATGTCAGCAATCTTCTTGCTGCTGTCTGTGATGCCCTTCATGGTGTCGACCACCTGACCTACCACTTCGCCGCCCTTGGTGGCCACGGTCGATGCGCCCAACGCCAATTGGTTGGCTTGATTGGCGTTGTCGGCGTTCTGCCTGACGGTCGAGCCGAGCTCCTCCATCGAGGCCGCTGTCTCCTCCAGCGCCGCGGCCTGCTCCGCGGTGCGGCTGGAGAGGTCGTTGTTGCCTTGGGCAATTTGTACGCTCGCCACGGAGACGTTCTCCGCGTTGCCGCGGACACTGGCGACGGTATCGCACAGTTGCGTGATCATTTGGCCCATCGACCGCGTCAGACTGGCGACCTCGTCCTTGCCCTCGGCGCGCAAGTCCAGCGTCAGATCGCCCGCCGCCACTTTATCGGCGGCGGCGACGGCCTGTACCAGCGGTCGGGTGATGCTGCGGGTGATGAGCCAGGCAGCGATGAGGCCGATCAGGATGGCCAGCCCGGTGATCGAGGCAAGCAAGATCTCGGCCTGCACGTCCGCCGCATGCGCGCTTGCGTAGGCCGCATCGGCGCCCTTCTCCAGATACACCACGTTGTCGAGCAGCGCGTCTTTCCATGCGCCAACCTTGGGGCCGGCCACGTTGAGCAGCATATCGATGGCCTCGTTGCCGCGGTTGGCGAGCGAGAGATCGATTACGTCGTCCATGATGGGGATAGTGGCCGCGCGTGAGGCCTCGATCCTGTCCCGAATGGCCTGGCCCTGCGGGGAGGTTGGGATCTTGTTCAGCCCCTCCCAGGCGCGGACGTAGGCCTCACGCGCGGCATGAATCTCCTTTGCTTCCCGCTTTTTGAGCGCAATCTCGTCGAGCAGCGCCACCGAGCGCACCACGCGCTCCTCGATTTGCACCTGCTCCACCATGTCGCGCGAGAAGGCGATCTTGGCCATGTTACTGTTCACGATCTCGTTCATGTAACTGTCGGCTGCCTTCAAGCTAGTCAAGCCGATGCCCGCCACGATCGTCATCAATATCAGGGTAAGTGCGAAAGCCACGCCCAACCGGGCGCCGATCTTGAGGTTCAGGAACTTCATAATGGGTCTCCAGAGCGGTTCGTCGGTACAGTTATTCGTTGACTGGTCCCAAGTCCAGGCTCGTCACGAGTTTCTCGATGTCCAGCAGAATCAGCATGCGTTGCTCGAGTGCCGTCAAAGTTGGGGCGGTCGAGATCGGGCTTCAGTTTCAGGCCCACGATCGGCACGACAATTGTTTCGGCACAGGGAAGCGGAACTTGAGATCGGCATTTCGCTGCCGCGAGGCGGCGCACAGACTGACTTCGCAATCCGAGGAGATCGCACGCTCGAGTGGGGCCTCCGACCGCCGGAGGCGTGGGCTGTCGCGCGGGAAACAACCGAGGCTAGGTGGATCGTGTGGGAGCGGCGCCCTCGCCGCGAATGGCGCAACTGGGAATCGCGGCGATAGCCGTCCCCGACCCCTATCAGACGCTATGCACCGCCTGAGTCATCAGGGCACAAAGGGGCTGCACAACTCGCGAATCGATAGTACGGGCAAGATGGCGGGGGATTATCCTGCGGCCGTAGGATATAGAGCTCGCACCGCGAGGATGCGCGCTATGCTGCGAGCAGGCGCTGCACCGCTGCGATTTCCTCGTTTGCCTCCGCGAGAATCGGTGCGCGCTCGGAGATTCCGAGCTCCCCTAGGCCCAACCGGGTGTAGGCCGGCAGGTCGTCAAGACTCGGATAGTTTCGGCTCGCGTTGGTGCCGGAATAGCTCTGCAGTCGAGAGGCAAGGATCAGATCAGCATAGTCCGCCT
>JAKDMQ010000152.1 GCA_030452265.1 Nitrococcus sp. | reverse complement strand
TGCATTTCATCCTACCATTATAAAAAATGTGGCTTTTTCAGTAAAGGCCTTAGTATAGCCCACTATAACCGCCTCCCAGGATATCAAGCAGTTGCCGACCTGTCTGCTGAAGCATCTGAAATCCGCCCAAAGTCGCTACTGGTAAATATTGAACGTACCGGGCAATGGATAGATGTTTCCAAGGATTTGACACCGCCTGCTTGGCGATCCACCAAGCAGATAATGCCGACGATGGTGTACCCGGACTCCATTAGTTTCTTGCACGCAGTGTGGGTCGAACTGCCCGACGTAATAACGTCATCTACAACGACAACCTTTGAGCCGCGCTGCTGTTCGTTCTCGACGTGATTCCTGGTCCCGTGTTTCTTCGGCTTTTTTCGGACAATGGATGCACGGTTGGTCGCCTTGCCCACCTGAGCGGCCCGCATTGCCACGGCCGCAACGATCGGGTCGGCTCCCATAGTCAACCCAGCGATTACGGTTGGTACTTCTGGCAATTGATCGATCTCCGCCAGAAACTCGTCCGCGATTAGGATTAGAGTGCTCCCATCAAGCGTTGCATTCTTGCAATCGAAGTAGAAGCCGGCCGCTTGGCCGGTGCTCAATATGAACTGCCGATCCGTGATCAAGCAACGATCTTCAATGAATCGACGTAGCTTCGCCCGACTATCTGCCATTGGAAAAATCCCCCTGGGTTAGCCGGCCATCCGTCTTGGCTGAAGCCGGCACTCAGTCTGCCGACTATATTGGTGCTCAAGATATACAGCAATGCATGAGATTTCTAGCGGAAGCTCTGTGCCACGCAAACCGTTTGGACCTCAGGCTACTAAGGAATACGCTAAAAAAGCCTCCTTGGATTTTCAACGAACACTCGCCATGACAACCCTCACGACGATTGCATGCGCACAATCGCAGGCAGACCGTCGTCAGCTCCAGTGAAAACCACCCTAGGACCGCGGGCATCTTGCCCGCATTCCCCTGCGTGGCACGGCGTTGCGGGCGTGTGCGGGCGAGACGCCCGCGCTCCCAGGAGAGTGCATTTCCGATCTCCGTAAATACTTGTTCAGCACTTCATGAGGCTTTCCCAACGCATCCCTAGTATGGACGCAGCCGCGCGCAAGCGGGAGCAAGTTGCCAGAGATAAGACCACCGTCATGAAGTCGCCAGACTCGCAATGGCCGGCTCGGGTGTGCATTATGGTGCTGCAATCACGGCGCTACGCAAGTGCGCTCAAGGGCCGCATGGGAGCAACTGTGCCGACTCAACCACTGGCAATCGGGAGAGTCACGATAGACGCGTTTTGCGGCCGAGCCTCTACATAGTCTCTACACGGGAACCCATCATGAAGTAGCGACTAGCAGTAAGCGTTTGGTTTTATTTGGCTCCCCGGGACGGACTTGAACCGCCGACCCGGTGATTAACAGTCACCTGCTCTACCAACTGAGCTACCGGGGAGTGGTTGATAGCAAAGTGTCGTATTCTACCGGCCCGAGTGCGGGCGTCAATAAATGCAGTCGAGGTTTGCGACCGAGTTAGCGGCGCCCGAAGACCTTTGCCAGCCGATCCATGCCTTTCTCCAGATTTACCATGCTCGTGGCATACGAGATCCGCGCGTGACCTGGGAGCCCGAAGGCCGAGCCGGGCACCAGCGCCACGCCGGCGGCGCCGGTAAGGTATTCGGCGAGCTCGAGATCGTCGTTGACCCCATCCAGATTCCGGATAGCACCTTGCATGTTGGGGAAGCAATAGAAGGTGCCATCACCGGCCGCACAATCGACCCCGACCATGGAATTAAGCCGCTCGACGACGTAGTCGTGGCGCTCCTTGAATGCTCTGAGCATGGGGGCAATGCAGCTCTGGTCTCCGCTTAGCGCCGCCACCGCGGCTGCCTGGGAAATAGAGCTCGGATTGGATGTGCTCTGGGACTGGAGCTTCTTCATGGCCGCGATCACGGGCGCAGGCCCGGCCGCGTAGCCAATACGCCAACCCGTCATGGCGTAGGTCTTGGAAACCCCATTGATGACCACCGTGCGTTCGCTAAGCTCGGGACAAAGCATGGCGATATTGGCGAACGGCTCAGCGCTCCAGAGGATATGCTCGTAGATATCATCCGTGGCGATCAGCAGCTCCGGATAACGCTTTAGCACCTCGCCGAGCGCCGCGAGCTCATCCTGGCTATAGGCCATCCCGCTGGGATTGGATGGGCTGTTCAAAAGCACCAGCCGGGTGCGGTCGGTAATGGCTTCTTCAAGCTGTTCGGGCAGAAGCTTGAAGCGCTGGTCCTGGCCGGCCTCGATTACCTCCGGCACGCCCTCGGCAAGGAGCACCATGTCCGGATAGGACACCCAGTATGGGGCCGGCACGATCACCTCATCGCCGGGATTTAGAATTGCGGCCATTAAATTGTAGATGCACTGCTTGGCACCGTTGGAGGCTATGATTTGATTGAGCTCGTAGTGCAGCCCGTTCTCGCGCTCGAACTTGGATTGGATGGCCTCCTTGAGCTCGGGGGTGCCGTCCACCGCGGTGTAACGGGTCTCACCGCGGTCGATCGCCGCCGCCGCCGCCGCTCTGATATGCTCAGGCGTGGCAAAATCGGGCTCTCCGGCGCCAAGCCCAATGATGTCGTGTCCCGCCGCGCGTAGCTCGGCCGCGCGCGCGGTCACCGCCAACGTTGCCGAGGGTTTGACCCGCTGCACGCGTTTTGCCAATCGTGTATCCAAGGTCCACCTCCTGGATCGTCCATTTGCCACTTATACAGGATTAAGCGTTAACGCTGCAGGACACCATGTCCCGACGCTTTGAGCTCCGCTCCAGATACCAGCCGGCGGGTGATCAGCCAAGTGCCATCGAGGCACTTTGCCAAAGCCTCGCTCTCGGCAATCAGCATCAAACACTACTGGGCGTGACCGGCTCCGGCAAGACCTTCACTCTGGCGAATGTCGTCGCTCGCCTGCAGCGACCGGCACTGGTGTTGGCGCCGAATAAGACGCTGGCGGCGCAGCTCTACGGCGAGTTCAGGGAGTTTTTCCCCGCCAATGCCGTGGAGTATTTCGTCTCCTACTACGATTACTACCAGCCCGAAGCCTACGTGCCCGCATCAGATACCTATATCGAGAAGGACGCCTCGGTCAACGAGCACATCGAGCAAATGCGCCTCTCCGCCACCAAGGCCATTATCGAGCGGCGCGACACCATTATTGTGGCCTCGGTCTCCGCCATTTACGGCCTCGGGGACCCAAAGGCCTATCTGAGCATGGTGTTGCATCTGGTGCGCAATGATCGCGTGGATCAGCGCTATATTCTGCGCCGGCTCGCCGATCTGCAATACAAGCGCAACGACGCGGAGCTGCAGCGCGGCACCTACCGCGTGCGGGGCGATGTCATCGATATTTTCCCGGCAGAATCGGAAGAGGAGGCCGTGCGAGTCGAGCTCTTCGATGACGAGATCGAATCGCTCTCCCACTTCGATCCGCTCACCGGGGAGCTGCGCCGGCGCGTGCCCCGGCTGACGATCTATCCCAAGACCCACTACGTGACGCCGCGCGAGACCTTGCTCGACGCCGTCGACCAGATCAAGCAGGAGCTCGATGAGCGGCTGCGGGAGCTGAACCAATCCGGCAAATTGTTGGAGGCCGAGCGCCTCGAGCAGCGCACCCGCTTCGATCTCGAGATGATGGCGGAGCTCGGGTATTGCAGCGGCATCGAGAACTACTCGCGCTATCTCTCGGGGCGCGCGGCCGGAGAGCCGCCGCCGTGTCTGCTCGATTACCTGCCGGCGGACGCCCTGCTCTTCGTGGATGAATCGCATGTGACCATTCCGCAGCTTGGTGGAATGTTCCGCGGCGACCGCTCGCGCAAGGAAACGCTGGTCAACTATGGTTTCCGGCTGCCCTCGGCGCTCGATAATCGGCCGCTGCGCTTCGATGAGCTCGAGCACTTGGCGCCCCAGCGCGTCTATGTCTCGGCAACACCGGGTTCCTACGAGGCGCGATGCTCAAATGTAGTGGTGGAGCAGGTGGTGCGGCCGACAGGGCTGGTGGACCCGGCGGTTGTGGTTCGCCCCGCTTCCACCCAGGTGGACGAGCTGCTCTCGGAGATTCGCGAACGCGCGGATGCCGGCGAGCGGGTATTGGTGACTACGCTCACCAAGCGCATGGCCGAGGATCTGACCGACTATCTGGCCGAGCACGGCGTGCGCGTGCGCTACCTGCACTCGGATATCGACACGGTCGAGCGCGTGGAGATCATTCGCGACCTGCGCCTCGGTCAATTCGATGTCTTGGTCGGCATCAACCTCTTGCGCGAGGGCTTGGATATCCCTGAGGTCTCGCTGGTGGCTATTTTGGATGCGGACAAGGAGGGCTTCTTACGCTCCGAGCGCTCGCTTATTCAGACCATTGGCCGGGCGGCCCGTAACATTCACGGAACGGCTATCCTCTATGCCGATGCGCTGACCGATTCCATGCGCCGGGCGATCCAAGAGACCGAACGCCGCCGCGCCAAGCAGGAGGCCTTCAACGCGCAGCACGGAATTACCCCGCGCGGCATCCAAAAGGCGGTGGCGGATATCATGGAGCGGGAAAGCGCGGGTGCACCGTATTCGCCGCAGCACTTTGCGCGGGTGGCCGAGGAGGCAAGTCCTTATACCAAACTCTCGGCCGCGCAAGCGGTCAAACGCATCCAGGGTCTCGAGCAGCGTATGCACCGACATGCCCGCGATTTGGAATTCGAGGAGGCCGCGCAGCTTCGCGATGAGATCAAGCGCATTCAGCACTACGCATTGGGCGAGCCGGACAAAGTGGGGTAGGAAGACGCAGTTCGGGCGCTCACCATCAATATGGATTGGTGCCATCCGGAAAGCCGAGCCGCAGGGCAAGCTAGCTTCGGCGTTACCAAATTGGTAGCCGCTAGCGAGGATAGCTTATTCCAACCCTTCCACCCTGATCTTGTCTCCAAACCGCCCAAAATCCTTGGTGTTATGAGTGAGCAGCGATGGGATGCCATAGGCGATCATGGTGGCGACGAGATTGGCGTCGTGCACCTGCTTGCCACCTATGGGGATGGTAGCCATGAGCTGGCAGCGAGTTTTGGTGACAACGAAGGTTTCGTCGGCAATCCTAAACTGACCGAGAAACACCCTGACCTGCTCCAATACTGTTTCATGCGGCAAGGCCACAAAGGCCTGCGGTCGAGTCATGATTACGAGGTACTCACGGATCACTTGTGGGCTAAGCCACAGCGGCCGGCCAGACTCGCGGGCGGCGGTGATCGCGGCTAGAGCGGCCTGGTGCTGCGGCGCTTCGATCACATTGGCATAAATAAGCACATTGGTATCGACAAATAACGCCTTATCGCCGCTGCCAGCCTCAGCGCCCGTCGTCGCCATAAAGTTTCTCGCGGTGCAGGCTCAACCCCTGCGGCCACTCTCCCACACTGATCGTTGGGAAGATGCGCTCTTCGGATGGCTTGCCAACCGCCAGCCGTCGCCGACGTTGCCGCAAGAAATCGATGAAATCCTCAACCTCGGCGATGCACTCGGGCGGCAACTCCTGCAGTTTGTCCACCAGGCCTTGCTTGTCGTAAGCGTGCATGGTGACCTCCTTTGGCCTCTCCTGCTGTTCGGGCGATTGCGCTCGATCGCATCGTCGATGATCTGAATCGCCTGCTTCTATCTTAAGTAAAGAACACCGATAAAAAACATTGTTCAACAAATGCGAGAACTGAGCACATGACTCACAGACCACTGGCACTCTGGGAGCACGGGCGTCTCCGCCCGCATACGGCCAGGCCGGGCGGCGCTGCCTTGCTTTGCGGGCAAGATGCCCGCGTTACTATCGTTCCTAACATCCGCCTTGTCACCGTTGCATGCCTTCGGTATATTGCCCGCTTAAATAGAGGCGCGTAGCTCAGCTGGTTAGAGCACCACCTTGACATGGTGGGGGTCGGTGGTTCGAGTCCACTCGCGCCTACCAGCGGTTCTAATAAACTATCACCCTAGACGATCATTGTTCTCCGGCCCGCGCTGGCGAAAAGATGCAAGTGGCCCCTCGTATAGGCCACCACTGTGGAGTATCGATGCCTACCGTAACGCTTCCCGATGGCAGTCAGCGCCACTACGATCGCCCGGTAACCATAGGCCAGGTGGCCGAAGACATTGGGCCAGCTTTGGCGAAGGCTGCTCTCGCCGGACACATCGACGACCGAGTGCTGGACATCGGCCACATCATTGACGAGGATTGCGCGCTGTCCATCGTAACCAGCAAGGACAAAGAAGGCTTGGAGGTTTTGCGCCACTCCACGGCCCATCTGCTCGCGCAGGCGGTCAAACAATTATATCCGGACGCCCAGGTGACCATCGGCCCGGTGATCGAGGACGGTTTTTACTACGATTTTGCCTACGAGCGGACTTTTACCGACGAGGATCTCCGGGCTATCGAGGCGAAAATGGAAGAGTTCGCTCGCGCGGATTTCGAGGTGCAGCGCGAGGTCTGGGACCGCTCGGAGGCGATGGAGCTCTTCCGCGGTAGCGGCGAAGAGTACAAGGCTCAGATTATCGAGGGGATACCGCCAGCCGAGGCCCTCTCGCTCTATCGCCAGGGTGATTTCATCGATCTCTGCCGTGGACCGCATGTGCCGCGCACCGGTGTGCTCAAGGCATTCAAGCTCACCAAGGTCGCCGGAGCTTACTGGCGCGGGGACGCCCGCAACGAAATGCTGCAACGCATCTATGGCACCGCATGGCCGGATCGCAAAGCGCTGCAGCAATACCTGAGCCGGCTCGAGGAGGCGCAGCGGCGCGACCATCGTCGGCTCGCCAAGGTCCAGGATCTCTTCCACCTGCAGGAGGAGGCCCCGGGCATGGTGTTCTGGCACCCCAACGGCTGGAAAGTCTACTTGTTGTTGCAGGAGTATCTACGCGCCAAGCTCGACGCCCATGGCTATCGGGAAATCCGTACCCCGGAGCTGGTCGATCGCAGCCTGTGGGAGCGCTCCGGGCACTGGGAGAAATTCCGTGCCGATATGTTCACCACGGAGTCTGAGAAGCGCGATTATGCGGTCAAGCCCATGAGCTGCCCCGGCCACGTTCAGATCTTCAACCAGGGGCTCAAGAGCTACCGTGAGCTGCCGCTGCGCCTCGCCGAGTTCGGCAACTGCCATCGCAATGAGCCCTCGGGAACACTGCATGGACTGATGCGCGTGCGTAACTTCGTCCAGGACGACGCGCACATCTTTTGCACCGAGGATCAGATCCAGAGCGAGGTGGCGAAATTCCTGGATTTGGCTGATGGTGTCTATCGCGACTGCGGCTTCGATGAAGTGATCGTGGCCTTGGCTACCCGCCCGGAGCAGCGCGTCGGCGCCGATGAGCTTTGGGACAAGGCCGAGCGGGCGCTCGATCAGGCGCTTGGGGCGAGGTACCCGGATTGGGGGATCAAACCAGGCGAGGGCGCTTTCTACGGACCCAAGATCGAGCTGTCGATGAAAGATTGTCTGGGCCGAATCTGGCAATGCGGTACCATACAGGTGGACTTCTCCATGCCGCAGCGGTTGGGGGCGCAATACGTCGCCGAGGACGGCGCTCGGCTGGTTCCGGTCATGCTGCATCGGGCTATATTCGGCTCTTTCGAGCGTTTTATTGGTGTGCTGATCGAGCATTATGGAGGCGCCTGGCCGGCGTGGCTCGCCCCAACCCAGGCGGTGGTGCTCAACATCACGGAGCCCCAGGCTGCATACGCGAGGAGCGTTGCAAAAAACCTTGTAGAACGTGGTTTTCGCGCCTTCGCGGACTTGAGAAACGAGAAGATCGGCTTTAAGATTCGCGAGCATACGCTGCAGAAAGTTCCCTACCTGTTGATCGTAGGGGAAAGGGAACGCGAATCCAGGACCTTGGCTGTACGGACTCGCGCGGGTAAAGACCTCGGGTCCATGCCGCAGGAAGCTTTTATCGAACGACTGAGCGGCGAAGTGGCACAGCTCAGTCGCGCGGTTTCGGAGGACTAAAGAATCGCTGCGAGAAGAAAACCGGCCGTGCGCCGCGGTGGCGCCACAGACAACAGGCGGGTCAACCGCGAAATCCGCGTTCCGAACGTTCGCCTAATTAACGAGGAGGGCGAACAAGTCGGGATCGTTGACACCGAGGATGCACTGAGCTCCGCCGAGGAAGCCAGTTTGGACTTGGTCGAGCTCGACACTAATGCCGATCCGCCCGTGTGCCGGATCATGGATTACGGCAAGTGGAAGTTCGAGCAATCCAAAAAGCAGCACGCGGCCCGCAAGAAGCAGAAGCAAATCCAGCTCAAGGAAGTGAAGTTTCGTCCTGGAACGGACGAAGGCGATTATCAGGTCAAGCTGCGCAATCTCAAGCGGTTCCTGGAAGACGGAGATAAAGTCAAAGTCACGCTTCGTTTTCGCGGGCGGGAGATGGCGCATCAGGAGCTCGGCCTGGAGCTGCTCGAGCGAGTGGAGAATGACCTCATGGAGCTTGGCGCGATCGAGCAGCGCCCAAGAATGGAGGGCCGCTTAATGGTCATGATGCTGGGCCCAAAGCGGAGCTCACGTTAGCCTGGCGCCGGCTAGACGAAGATGGACCCCGGCGTGCGCCTGCCTGTGCGTGGCCGCACGCGGACAGGCCGGGGTGGCAAAGCACTCGCGTGGCAGTGGGATTCCATTATCGCGCAGTCGGAGATTGGGATGCCGAAGATCAAAAGCAATCGTGGTGCGGCCAAGCGATTCCGCAAGACAGCGAGCGGACGCTTTAAGCGCGCGCATGCCTATCACAATCACATCTTGACCAAGAAAGACCCCAAGCGTAAGCGCGGTCTGCGTGCGAAGGCACTGGTCGCACCAGAAGATAGCGCCATGGTACGGCGCTTGCTGCCGTATCTGTAGCCGGGTTCCGGGAGAGCAACATGGCGAGAGTGAAACGCGGGGTCATTGCCCACGCTCGACACAAGAAGGTCTTGA
>JAKDMQ010000151.1 GCA_030452265.1 Nitrococcus sp. | reverse complement strand
GAGCGATCGCCTCCTAAGCGATAGGTCGCAGGTTCGAATCCTGCCCGGGGCACCACGAATCCATCTCACACCGTTTCATCCTGTCTCAAAACATCTGTGTTCTCTACGATTCCACTGAATCTCTTAGCAACAAATCGGCTTGTCCAGTTTCATAACGCCGCCGCTTGCTCGAGCCGCACAAACCTCCTACGCTTGGGAGCCGTTTGTGCCAGGGTTAACGAGGCAGCGTCATGATGGCGGAGCTGAACTTTGAACAGGCACGCTTCAACATGGTTGAACAGCAGGTTCGGCCGTGGGACGTGTTGGACGAGCGTGTGCTCGAGGTGATCGAGTCTCTGCCGCGCGAGGCATTCGTTCCAAAGCCCTACCGCAACCTGGCCTATGCCGATATCCAACTTCCATTGGCGCACGATGAGGTGATGATGGAGCCTCGGCTCGAGGCGCGTTTGCTGCAGGCGCTTGCGCCGCAGCCGGATGAGAGCGTGCTGGAGATTGGCGTGGGAACGGGCTATTTGAGCGCGTGTTTGGCGCGGCTCGCGGGCCAGGTCACCAGCGTGGATATCCAGCAGACGTTCTGCGAGCAGGCCGAGGCCCAGCTCTCGGCACAAGCCATATGTAACGTACGCATCGAGCACGGCGATGCGGCAAAAGGCTGGGACGACGGTCAGCGCTATGACGTGATTGCGCTCACCGGATCTTTGCCCGAGCTGCATAAAGGGTATCATCACAGCCTGAGCCTTGGCGGGCGGCTATTCGTGATCGTAGGGGAGTGGCCGATCATGGAGGCGCTTCTCATCACTCGGGTGGGTGAGGATCAGTGGGCGAGTGAGAGCATACTGGATACCAGTATCCGGCCCCTGCGCAATGCGTGCAAAACGGTGCGGTTTGAGCTCTGACAGGCTTGGACACTTGGGCTCTCGCGGCGCGCCAGGCGCCTTTTAGGTAGGAGACCAGAAGGGTTGTATCAGGGAGCATGCCGTGGCTGTCCTTAGGCGAGGCGATCGCCCGCGGAGTCGATGGGCCGTCCGCGATTGTGCAGCCGATAACTCGATGAACGGCACGAGTCGTGGAGTAGCGGCAGCCGGCGCGTCGTGTGCCCTTCTCCGCCGTGTCGCGCGCGCGCTGGGCGTTGTCCTCGCTTGCGTCAGTCTCGGTGCCTACGCGGGCGATGATTTGCTCAGCCTCTATCAGGAGGCTCGGCTTAGTAGCCCCGTGCTCAGGCAGGCGCGGGCGAACTATCAGGCCGTGCAGGAGCTCGGCACGCAAGCGCTTGCCAGTCTGCTGCCGAATATTAGCGCCCAAGCCAGCCGCTCACGTCAGCACCTTAAGTCACAAGCCAGCTTCGGCAGCTTCAAGGGATACTTCAACACCCTCCAGTACGGCATCAACCTAGTACAGCCGATCTTCGACTACAGCGCCTTTCAGCGCCTGGGCCAGACCGACGCTCAGATTGCCCAGGCCGCGGCGCAGGTCCACGCGGCGGAGCAGAATTTGATGTTCACACTGGCGCAGCGCTACTTCAATGTGCTCTCGGCGCGCGCGAACCTGACATTCGCCCGCTCCGACCTCAAGGCCATCAAGCGCCAGTTGGAGCAGGCACAGCAGCGTTTTGAAGTTGGCCTGATCGCTCATACTGCCGTAGAGGAGGCCCAGGCCCGACGTGACTTGGCGGAGAGCCGGCTGATTCAGGCCGAGAATGAGCTAGCCAATCGGCTGCAGGCGGTGGCCCAGCTCATCGGCATGCAACCGGAGCCGCTTGCCGGTTTGGCTGTGAAACCCAAACTGAAGAGGCCGCAGCCGGCGCGCCCACAGCCTTGGCAACAGGCCGCGGCAGAGCACAATTGGCAGCTGATCGCCGCGCACAAGGCTGCCGAGGCGGCGATGGAGAATATTCAGGTACAACGCGGCGGACATCTTCCTACCATCAGTCTGACGGCCAGCGCGACGCACCAGCAGACCGGAGGCATCTTCGGTCGCACCTCCGATAATCAGAGCATCGGCATTCAAGGCCAGCTGCCGATTTTTCAGGGCTTTGCGGTGGTCTCCCAAGTCGACGAGGCGCAGGCACGCTATACGCAAGCGCGTGCCCAGCTCGAGGAGGTCCGCCGCAGGGTAAGCCGCGATATGGCCAATGCTTACCGCGCCGTGCAGACAAGCATCCGCCAGGTGCGGGCGCTGCAGCAGGCGGTCGCGTCGAACAGGAGTGCGCTGCAGGCGACGCAGGCGGGGTATGAGGCCGGGACGCGCACCATCGTCGATGTCCTCAATGCCCAAAGCCTTCTGTTTGGAGCCATACGCAACCACCAGCAGGCCCAGTATGACTATCTCGTCAATATACTGAGACTCAAGCAGGTGGCCGGCACCCTGGACCCACAGGACCTGCGGGCCATCAACAGCCTACTCGGCTCTCGCTGAGCGCGGCGCGCGCGGGCGGTTCAGTCAGCAGCGCTCGTATGATCTCGTAGAGCCGTTGCGCCGCTCCCTTGTTGGCTATAACTTGCCGCTGTGCCCGCTCACCCAGGGCGCGGCGATGCCGCTCGTTGACCAGCAAATCCGCGACGGCTCGGGCCAGCGAGGCCGTATTCGCTATCCGCAGCAGCCCTTCTGCAGTCTCCATGCAAGCAATAATCTCGGCGCAGTTGAACACATGCGGTCCGACCAATACCGGCAGTCCGAGCGCGGCCGCCTCGAGCACATTATGCCCTCCCACGGGTACCAGGCTGCCGCCGACAAAAGCGACGTCGGCCGCTGCATAAAGCTGCGGCAGCTCGCCCATGGTATCGGCCAGATAGACCTCGGTAGTGGAGCGCACGCTATCACCTGCGCTGCGGCATGCCGTCTTCATGCCGCGCCGGCGGCACAGCGCGGCAACCGCATCGAAGCGCTCCGGGTGGCGGGGAGCCAATATGAGAAGCGCCTGCGGGGCGCGCGCACGTACGCCGCGATGCGCCTCCAGCACCAGGGATTCTTCCCCTTGATGAGTGCTTGCGGCGATCCAGACCGGGCGGTGCGCTCCTAGCCTGGCGCGCAGCTCCCTGCCTGCCGCGATGCACCCCGCGCCGATTTCCAGGTCAAACTTCACGTTGCCGCTGATCTGCACTCGCTCTGCCGGCGCGCCCAATGCCCGAAATCGACGTGCATCCGCCGCGCTTTGCGCCGCGATGGTATGGTAGGCACGCAGAGCCGATCGCAGCAGGCAGGCCACGCGCCGATAGCGAGCGGCAGAACGTGCGGACAAGCGCGCGTTCGCGAGCACCACCGGGATCCCGCGCCGGCGCGCCGCGGCCAGCAGGTTGGGCCAAATCTCTGTCTCCATGATGATTATCAGCCGTGGCTCTATGCGGCGGAAGAACCGTGCCATCACATCAGGTAGATCGTAGGGCGCGTAGCAGTGCCATACACGTTTGCCGAGGAGCGCGCGCACTCGCTCGGAACCCGTCGGCGTGGTCGTGGTAATCACGATGGGAATCCCCGGGTGCCCCTCGAGCAAGCGCTTGATCAAAGGGATCGCCGCGAGCGTCTCTCCCACGGAGACGGCATGGATCCAGATAGGGCGGCCGGGGACCGGCGGGATCAGCGCAAAGCGCTCTGCCCAGCGCCGCCGATAGGACGGAGCGCGCAGGGAGCGAAGCAGCAGGCGTGCCAAAACCGCCGGTATCGCCAGATAGAGCAGCGCCGAATAGAGCTTACGCCAGAACACCCGCGTCCGGGCCTCCTCGCCAGTGCTTGCGGCTTCTCGAGGCAATGTACATGAATCCTTGAAAAGGGGCTCTGGCACGAGCTCTGGTATACTTTGCTCGGTCCATCATGGAAACGACACCCGGGTGAGTGAACACCTACCGCGCAGGATTTATGCTGCCCGTTACTGGTCGAGCTGGCTCGGTTTGGGTCTGTTGCGCGGTATCGCCTGCCTTCCTTTCCCGTGGGCGCTCGCTCTGGGCGATCTCGTGGGGCGTTTGTCCTACTATCTCCTACCCTATCGGCGTCGCGTCGTCGAGGCCAATCTCGCCCTGTGTCTGCCGGATCTTGCCGCCGGGGAACGCAACGCCCTGGTGCGAGAGAACCTTCGCTTTACCGGACGCGGCCTCGTTGAGGTCGGCATTGCCTGGTGGGGCAAAGCCGCTCTCATCCGGGGGCTGGGCCATTTTGAGGGGCTCGAACATCTCAGGCGGGCGCAGGAGGAAGGGCATGGCGTGATTTTACTCGGGGCGCATTTTACTCCGCTGGAGCTCACCGGGCGCATCATGCTCAGCCAGATCCCATTCCAGGTAATCTATCGGGAAAATCGCAACCCGGTGATCGAGCGCTTCATGCGTGAGCGCCGCCGGCTTCTATACCAGCAAACCCACCAGCGCCGCGACCTGCGGGCGCTGGTGCGGGCGCTGCGCGAGCGGTGCATCGTCTGGTATCCGCCCGACCAGGATTACGGGCGCTCACACTCGGTCTTCGCGCCGTTCTTCGGCATCCCCGCCGCCACCATCACCGTGACCTCGCGGCTCGTGCGACTTACCGGTGCGACGGTCATTCCGGCCTACGGCACGGCCCGCGGATCCGCAACGGGTTACACCATCCGCTTGCATCCACCGCTGCGGAATTTTCCGTCAGGGGATGACGAGCTCGATGCCACCCGGCTCAATGCCGTGCTCGAAACCGAGGTGCGCCGCCATCCGGAGCAGTACTATTGGGTTCATCGGCGATTCAAAACGCGCCCCGATGGCGCACCGGAGCCCTATCCACCGCGCCGGCGGAGGCGCAAGCGCATGCGGCACGAGCCATGAGAATCCCAGATTTCCGGAGCCTCAAGCTTCTGGTCGCGGGCGATGTTATGCTGGACCGCTATTGGCACGGCGAGACCGGGCGCATTTCTCCCGAGGCACCGGTGCCGGTGGTGGCTGTCGGCCGCACCGAGGATCGCCCGGGTGGCGCCGCTAATGTCGCGCTGGCGCTGGCTGCACTAGGCGTTGAGACTACGCTCGTAGCCCCGGTCGGTGCGGATGAGGCCGGCAGCGCGCTGCGCCGGCTGCTCTTCGATGCCGGGGTCAAGGCGTATTGGGTCGAGCAGCCGAAGGGCACCACGATCACCAAGCTGCGGGTCATCAGCCAACACCAGCAGATGCTTCGGCTCGACTTTGAGGGCCCGTCGGACGCGGTTTCGGGAGTGCCGCTGGAGCTCCTCTCGCGGAGCCTCCCACGGGCGGATGCGGTGATACTCTCTGATTACGCCAAGGGGGCGCTGGCCAACATAGAGCCTCTGATTGCCGCCTGCCGCGCCGCCGGCTCGCCCGTGCTGATCGATCCCAAGCGGGCGAGCTTCGCCGCGTATGCAGGTGCCAGTGTGCTCACTCCCAACCGCGCGGAGCTCGAGCGCATGGCCGGGCCCTGCGCTACGGAGCTTGAGCTGGTGGAACGTGCGCGGGAGCTGCTGACTCGATTGGATGCAGGGGCCGTGTTAGTCACGCGCGGCGAGCACGGCATGACCTTGATCGAGCGTGAGCGCGAAGCAGTCCACATACCCGCGCGGGCGCGGGAGGTGTTCGACGTAACGGGTGCCGGGGATACGGTAATCGCCGTTTTGGCGGCCGCGCTGGCGGCGGGAGAGGATCTGCCGCAGGCGGCGGCACTGGCCAACCTGGCCGCCGCTGTGGTGGTGGGCAAGCTTGGCACGGCCTCGGTAAACATTACCGAGCTGCGCGCCGCGGCTAGGCATGGGCGGCCCGCCGACGCCCGTCGCGGCATAGTCAGCGAGGCGGAGCTGATTACGTTGGTGCAAGCGCTACGCCAGCGCCAAGAGATTGTGGTGATGACCAATGGCTGTTTCGATATTCTGCATCCAGGGCATATCGCGTATTTGGAGCAGGCCAAGGCATTGGGCGACCGGCTGATCGTGGCAGTGAACGACGATGGCTCGGTGCGGCGTCTCAAAGGCGGCGATCGGCCCATCAACCCGCTCGTTCAACGCATGGCGGTCGTTGCTGGGCTCGCCGCTGTGGATTGGGTGGTGGCGTTCAGTGAGGATACGCCGGCGCGCTTGATCGAGGCGATTGATCCGGATGTGCTCGCCAAAGGCGGTGACTATCGGCTGGAGGATGTGGCCGGTCACGAGTGGGTGCTCGCGCGCGGCGGCCAGGTACGGCTGCTGCCGATTGAAGGCGGTTATTCGACCACCGGGATTGTGGAGCGAATCGATCCTGGCGGCTCACGGCGCTAACCGCCGGAATTGGAGAGGACAGTACGATGCCGTCCCACGAAGCACGGGCCAAGCCCACGGTGTCCGTTTTGATGTACCACCAGGTGGGCTATTTCGCCGCGCCGCAAAAACACCGGGCGGGCTACTGTCACCTCCGCCGTTTCCGCGCGCAGATGGGGTATCTCAAGTCGTTTGACTACAACGTCATCAGTCTTGAAGAGGCGATCGCGGGGCTGTTTGACGATCGCCCGCTGCCTGCCCGAGCGGTGGTGCTCACATTCGATGACGGCTATGAAAGCTTCCGCGAGCACGCCTTTCCGATTCTCGCGCGACATGGCTTCACCGCCACGATTTTCATCGTGACGGGCCTGGTAGGCCGGTGCGCGGAATGGCTAAGCGATGGCCAGGCTAGGGCGCCGCTGATGTCGGCGGCGAGCATACAAGAGCTGCACCGCGCCGGGATAACCTTCGGTTCGCACAGTAACACCCATCCCCGACTCTCCAGCCTCTCTGAATCCAAGCAACGTGATCAGATCTTCCGCAGCAAGGGCGTGTTGGAGGATCTGCTGGCGGAAGAGATCCGCCATTTTTGCTATCCGTATGGCGATTACAGCCGGCGCATCCGGAATCTGGTAGAAGAGGCCGGATACACCGGCGCCTTGACCGGTCGGCTCGGTGCGGCGCACAACGCCCCCAACCGCTTTGAGATTCCGCGTAAGACCATCTCCTTTGGCGATAACTTGCTTGGCTACTTTTGGAAGCTGCATATGAAGCATGTCAGCAAGGACTGTCCCAGCCGGCGATGATGCCATCGCATGGATCCGGTAACTGCCAATCCGGCGGGATGCATCCCCCCCATGTGCGGCCGCTCGAGGCGTTCGCGGCGCGCCGGCAATTGAACCGTGGTGGTTGCCTCTATACGGCGCTTTCGCCGCCTTTGCGCGCGGCAACGGATCGCACCATAAGCCGCGTGCTCATTATTCGGCTTTCGGCCATCGGCGATATCGTAATGGCCTCCGGGCTGATTCCGGTGTTGCGCCGCAAGTGGCCCGATGCTCATCTGGCGTGGCTCGCCGAGCCGCCTGGAGCGAGCTTGCTGGAGGCGAATCCGCGCTTGGATGAGGTGATTGTGTGGCCCCGGCAGCGCTGGCGGCAACTGCGCGCCCAGCGGCGCTACGCCGAGCTGTTGCGCTCGATCCGTGATTTCGTCGCGCGCCTGCGCGCGCAGCACTACGATCTGGTACTGGATCTGCAGGGCTTGCTCAAGAGCGCGCTGTGGGCTCGGCTCTGCGGAGCTCCGCAACGTATCGGACTCGCCTCGCGCGAGGGTAGCGCGCGGCTGATGACCGAGGTGCTGCAGCCGCCGCGCTCCGACCCCCGTATCGGCTCTGAGTATCGTTATCTCGCCGAATGCCTCGGTCTCGAGGCGAGCCGCTTTGCGATGGACCTGGCATTGACCGCGGCCGATCATCAGGGCGCCCGCCGGGCCTTGGCTTCGCACGCGCTCGTCGGTGATTACGCGGTACTGTGCCCTTTTACCACCCGGGCGCAGAAACACTGGCTCGACGAATCCTGGCGCGTGCTCGCCCGCGAGCTTGCCGGACGTTTCGGTCTCGCCTCGGTGATGCTCGGTGGCTCTGAGGCGCGTGCGGGGGGCGAGGGGATCATCGGCGCGGCGGGCGTTCCCATGGTGAATCTCGCCGGCACCCTGAGTTTACGCGAGAGCGCGGCGGCTATTGCCGGGGCGCGGCTTCTGGTCGGAGTCGACACCGGGCTCACCCACATGGGCACGGCCGCCGGTATACCTACGGTGGCACTATTCGGTTCCACGCGGCCCTATTTCGAGACGGATAGCCCGCTGACGCGGGTGCTCTACGAGGCGCTGTGGTGCTCGCCCTGCCGGCGCCGGCCGATCTGCGGCGGCGCATATAGCTGCATGCGAGCGCATCGTCCCGAGCAGGTGCTCGCCGTGGCGCAATCGCTGCTGGAGACGGCCGAGTGAAGCTCTTGCATGTCGAGAGCGGCATGCACCTCTATGGCGGCGCGCTGCAGGTGCTCTTTTTGTTGCGCGGCCTACAGGCTCTTGCCGCCGAGCAGATCCTGGTCTGTCCGCGGGACAGCGCCATCCTGGGGTTGGCGCCGGCGTACGTGGATCGGGTGCATGCCGTTCCCATGCGCGGTGATGGTGATCTTTTCCTGGTCGGCCGCTTGCATCGAATTCTGCGCGCCGAGCAACCGGATCTGGTGCAGCTGCACAGCCGCCGGGGTGCCGATGTCCTGGGCGGCATCGCGGCCCGGCTCGCCGGCATCCCAGCCATAGTCAGCCGCCGGGTCGACAACCCGGAGCCGCGTTGGCTGGTGGCCGCGAAGTATCGGCTCTATGCACATGTGGTGACCATTTCCGAGGCCATTCGGCAGTTACTGTTGGCCGAAGGGCTTTCGGCGGAGAAAGTGACCTGCGTACCGAGCGCGGTGGATACGGAACACTACCGTCCCGACGGCGAGCCGGAGTGGTTCCGCCGCGAGCTTGGGCTCGCCGGCGATGAGCATGCGGTGGGCATGATCGCCCAGTTCATCACGCGCAAGGGCCACCGCAGCCTGGTAGACGCCGCCCCCGCTATTCTGGCACGTCACCCACGGACCCGCTTTCTGCTCTTCGGTCGGGGACCGGAGCGCGGCGCCTTGGAGGCGTTGGTGAGCGAGCGTGGCCTCGCCGAGCGGTTCCTATTCGCCGGCTTCCGGAATGACTTGCCGCGGGTGCTGCCGAATCTGGAGCTGGTGG
>JAKDMQ010000379.1 GCA_030452265.1 Nitrococcus sp. | reverse complement strand
GTCGCGGCGAAGCCGCCCGCAAGCTCCTCCCGCGTCCGCTCCACTGACTTGTTAGGTGCGCCAACACGAGCTAAACTCGACCGACAACTCAGCATTGGAATACTCATGCCTCACGTCATTCTCGACAAACTACGCGCCGAAGCTCTCACACTGTCTGAAAGTGAGCGGGCTGCTCTCGCATATGACCTTGTGAAAAGTCTCGATGACCCGGCGGATGCCGATGCTGCCAGTGAATGGGACAATGAAATCTCCCGTCGTCTGCACGCCATCGATTCAGGTACCGCGAAGCTCATTGACCGCGACGAGCTGACGCGAAGATTCAAGGAAAGACTCGGCCATCGATAGTGCGTCGAGTAATAATACTCGAAGAGGCTGCGGATGAGGCAGTTGAAGCCGCTGCTTGGTACGAAGAACAGCGTCCGGGCTTGGGAATAGAATTTGCTCAAGCCCATGAGGCAGCCCTTGATCTGCTCGAAGAGGAAATCGTTCCTCTGTCCAATATGCCGGGGAAACCGGGCCGACAGGGGGCCAAGCGACTCATCTTGAGTCGGTTCCCATATGATGTAGTTGTTCGAGAACACCATGACGTACTGATCGTTGTTGCTGTGGCTCACCATTCTCGGCGCCCAAGGTACTGGCGAGGTCGCCTGCGCACCTAACGAGGCTGTAGAAAAACGCTCTCGTACGCATTTACACAGCCCATCTTTTATTTGGGTCTACGCGGATTCGTGTGGGTTGATATTGGCATTTCTGGGTAGCGGCGGAAGGAATGCCGCGACGATTTTAAGCTTGAGGAACTCCTCGTCACGGTAGCCGTAGGCCCGCCGTTGGAGCACACGGATTTTGTTATTGATGCCTTCCACCATGCCCAAGCTCACCTTGTTGTCCGGATGGCAATAGGAGGCGATGCCGTCCCAATGGGATTCGATCAGCGCGGCGAACTTCCGATAGGAGGGCAAGCGTTGCCATCTCAAGCTGTCTTGCCAGCGCTCGAAGAAAGCCCGCGCACCGCGCTCGGTGCGGTAGTCCCAGAGCTGGCCGAAGGACTCCTTGAGCAGGTACGCGGTGTTCAAACGCCGGTTGGCTCGCAGCAGCTTGTTCAAGGCTCGGCGTCCATCCAGGGACAGGTTCTCGCGCCGTGACAGCAGGGTATAACGCTGGCCCTTGATGTAACTCCGATCCTGACCGCTGAGCCGCTTGTACTCGCCGCGCCTGACTTCATCGAGGGCCTTTGACAGATGGCGCATGATATGGAACTTGTCATAGACGATCCGGGCCTTGGGCGCATTGCGCAAGACCGAGTTCCTGAACGCCTTCCACATGTCGATCGCCGCCAGCTCGATGCGCCCACTCTTGCCCTCCCCCAAGGCCTTGAAAAACAAGTCGATATCCGCTTCCTTGCGACCTTCGCCGCCGACCCAGATCGGACGCTCGCGCTCCAGGTCGCTAACGATCACCCGATAGTTGTGGCCTTTGCGGATTGAGATCTCATCGATACCGATGGCCCGCGGCGCCGGCAAACCCGCCAGCTCGACCTGCTTTTGCATGTACAGCTTGTCGAGGTCCTTCACCGTACTGTGATGCCGGCGCTCAAGCTCCGCCACCGCCTGGTTCGGCATGTCCCGACACAGGTGCCCCACGTGCAGGGCAAAGCGCTGCGTATAACGCGGATTCCTCGCCAGCCAGTCCAGATGCTCTACGTGCACCCCAGCGCACCTCGGACAACGAACCCGCCAGCGCTCGAACTCAAGGTAAATACGCCATCCCGCCACCGCAAGATCTCGGACCCGAACCACCTTCCGGTCGTAGCGTCCGCGACAGCGCCGGCCACAGTGACCGCAGAGGGCAGTTTTTTTCGCCTCTCGAGACGAATCACCCGGGCATATCGGTCGCCAAACACGCCAACCAACTTCGATGAGGCGCTAAATCCGGGAAATGCAAACAGCGCTCGGATGGTTTTCGGGCTCTTCATGTCTTGGTAACCCTCGATGTCTGTAGCTCACGTCAGCAACGGAACCGTTTTCCGCCACGGTAGAATCTCTGACAATGGTCCCGATTTCAATGGGTTACACTTGGATCGCAACCAAAATGACCCACTCTGTTCCGCGTAGACCCTTTTATTTTTTTGACCTGCCGTTGTCCAATCCGGCAACGGCACGCTTGTTACCG
>JAKDMQ010000150.1 GCA_030452265.1 Nitrococcus sp. | reverse complement strand
TGGGCGAAGGGGGCACGATTCCGTTCATGGGGATGCTTGGAGAACGATTCCCAACCGCCCAGTTCCTGATCACCGGTGTTTTGGGCCCCCACGCCAATGCCCATGGACCCAACGAGCGGTTGCACCTGCCAACGGCCAAGCGACTGACGGCGTGCGTAGCCGCCGTGATCGCGGAACATCACCGCCAGAATCAATCCTCATTCGGACGCCCGTGAAGGAGGCTCGTTGCCATGCAGCTCGATCTCGCCGCTGTACTCGAATGGCAGGCTGACGGCCATGTTGGCAAGCTTGATCTTGCCACTGAGCTCGTAGTCGAGCTTCCGTGGCGGCCAGCCTTCCCACTGCCGCAGCTGCTCGAGTGTGCTGAGCAGATCGGCCACCACTACGACATGCAATACCTCCTCCCCGAAGGCTGGGATCGCCGTTTTTTGGCTATTGACGCCATGCGCGAATTCCGAGCCGTTGACGGCCAGCGTGTAGCTCATGCCCTCGATGGGCAGCGCGATCGAGTTGGGGTTCTGAACTCGAAGGGCAAGCCCATAGCGTTGCTCAAATAGCGTCACATCGAGAATACGGATGCCTGCCAGGGTGACGCGGGGTGGATCGGCATAGCGATAGACACCGGCACAGCCACATACGATCAGCGCCAGAACGAGCGCGAGCGCGCCCATGGCGCGACAACACAAATTGTTGTCATCACTCGGAGTCTGCATGCCGATACGCCCTTATCGCCGCGGCTTGCCGGGCTGCGTGTAAGCGCACTGCGTCCTACTTGGCCCTAGGTGAACACGTTATAGAATAGCCCCCGTTGGCGTCCAGAAGCGCTATCCGGGGAGAAAAGCCGGATCGCGACCCATGGATTGCCTCCATCGACGCTCCGGCACAGGTTGGCTATGCAGAATAACCGAATCCTGCTTCATTACGCCGAAGTCGGCCTCAAAGGCCAAAACCGCCGCGACTTCGAGCTTCAACTGCGGCGCAACATCAAGCACCGGTTGCTGCGCGCAAATGTTCACTGGCCTGTGCACCCTGGTCACAATCGCATCACCGTGCGCATTCCGAAAGCGCCGCACGCCGATGTCTTCGAAGTCGCCGCCGCCCTGCGGGAGGTGGCCGGCATCGCCTCGGTCGCACCCGCGGTATTCGTCTCCAGAGGCGATGTTCGTTGGTCTGGCGAGCCCTCGCAACCGCATCCGATAGAGGCAATTGTAGTGGAGATCGCCCGTGCGAGCTGGCGAGCGCAAGCGAGCTTCGCAGTCCGGGTCAATCGGGGCGACAAGGGCTTTCCCTTGCGATCCAACGAGCTCGCCCGGCGCTTGGGCGCGGCAATCATCGAGCGTACGGACTGGTCTCGAGTGGATCTTTCGCACCCCGATCAGAGCTTCTACGTCGATATCTACCCCGAGGGGATATACATCTATGGCCACCGCCTCCGAGGGTTTGGTGGCCTGCCGGTGTTCACCGCGGGCCCAGTGCTGAGCCTGCTCTCGGGCGGCATCGATTCCCCGGTGGCGGCCTTTCTCATGGCCAAGCGGGGCTGCCGGGTCGATTTCCTGCACTTGAGCGCAACACATCTCGCCCCCGAGGCGTTGCCCGAGAATCTGGTCGGTCGTATTGCCAAACGGCTGAGCATCTATACCCTGCGCTCGCGGCTGTTCTTTGTACCCTACACGCACTTCGATCTGGCGCTGCTGGATCAGCCGCCTTGCGGTTTTGAAATGATTCTCTTTCGCCGCTTCATGGCCCGCCTCGGCGCCCGCATTGTCGAGCGCCAGGGAGGACAAGCGCTGGTGGTGGGTGACAGCCTCGGCCAAGTGGCCTCGCAAACACTCGAAAATATAGTCAGCCACTCACAAGCAACCAACCTGCCGATTCTCCGGCCGCTGATCGGGCTGGACAAGCAGGAGATCATCGAGCGCGCACGGGCAATCGGAACCTACGAGCTATCGACCGAGCCTTACAAGGACTGCTGTGCCTTGCTCAGTCGGCACCCGCGTACCAAATCGCGTGCGGATCAGCTTGAGCAGCTCGAGGCGCGGCTGTTTCCGAACTATGAGGCATTGATCGAGCGCACGCTCGGGGATATGCAGATCCTGACCTTCGATACAGGGGAGCTGGTCGAGGTGAATTCGAGTCAGCGCGCGCACAGCTCGGTTGAATAATTGCGCTCAGCGCCAGCCCTTCCAGACGCCCCAGGCTAACAGCAGCCAGGCAAGCAGGAACAACACACCGCCGAAAGGCGTCACGGCGCCAAGCCAGCGCGCGCCGGTTAATACCAATACGTAGAGGCTGCCGGAGAAGACGACGATCCCGCCCAGCATCAGCCAACCGGCCCCAGCCACGACACTAGTCGCCGTGAGCTGGGGCAGCACCAGGCCGACCGCAAGTAAGCCTAAGGCATGGACGAGCTGATACAGCACGGCGGTATGCCACACTGCGAGCATTTCAGGCGGCACGCGAGCGCGCAGGCCATGAGCACCGAAAGCCCCTAATGCCACACCGAGGAAAAGATTCAGACTGCCGAGGATCATGAACAGCTTGCCAGGCATGAGAGCGCTCCGTTCTATGCCGTTTCCCAGGATCATCTTCGCCAAGGAGATGGCGCCCAAAATCGTCTGTTGGCCCAACCGCAACGCATACTGCCGATCCGCGTGGTTTTACGCACCCTGTTGGCCGGCATAACCATAACATCGTGCGATCCACGTTACATAACAGGCTCAGCCAATGCGGGAAAATTCGGTGCACACGCGAAGCAAAAATCGCCGGGTGAACACAAGTGCTGCTAAAAAAGATGGCTGACAACGCGTAAATGTGATGGCGTTCATTGACATCCGCCAAATCTTCACTTAGGTGTTATTGGGTCAAGGAGTTTTCCGCGGAGAACTTTCCTTCGGCGCAAAATGCTTATGGAAAGCGTTGGCGGCTCCATCCATTGCAAGACGGAACATGGTAAATACACCGAGTCTCATGCTGATTTTCTCAGGAGTGCACGATCATGGATGACAAGTCGATTCCCGCCTACCGCTTCCCTTCGACTGTGATTGTCATCGACGATGACGCTACGTTCCTCACCAATCTCAGCCTGGAGCTCGACGAGGGCCTGGCGTATCGGCTGTTCGACTCGCCCAAGGCGGGTCTCGAGCATCTGCAGCGTCGCGCGGATCACGTGCACCCCTATCAGCGCTCCCTCCGTCCGCACCAGGAGACTGGGGGCTGGCCGATGCGTGATCATCTCCTGTGCGAGGATATCGCTGCACTGGAGGACGTGGTCACCGATCCCATGCGTTTCTCGGAGGTTTCTGTGGTGATCGTCGATTATGTCATGCCCGGCATGAACGGGTTGGAGCTCTGCCAACACATCAGCAATCCGTATACTAAGAAGATTCTCTTCACCGGGGTCGGTGACGAGAAGATCGCCGTGGAGGGTTTCAACAAGGGGCTGATCGACCGGTTTATTCGCAAGGGCTGGCACAATGTCGCGGCCGATCTGAACCAAAGCATCAAAGAGCTGCAGGCGCAGCATTTTCAGGCTGCCTCACGCTTGCTCCAGCAGTCGATCAACGGCGATGCAGCCGCCTTTCTGCAAGACCCGGTCTTTATCTACCACTTTGAACGCTTATGCGAGGAATATCGGGTGGTCGAGCATTACCAACTCTGCGAACCTAACGGCTTCCTGCTCATCACCGATGGTGGGCGGCCGCATCGACTGATAGTGCTCACCGACGAGGATCTGCGCGTGCAGCGCGAGGTTATACGCGATCAGGGCGGTCCGGAGCCATTGTTGGACAAGCTTGCCAGCGGCAGCGTCGTGCCCTACTTCTGGCGCTGCGCGGGCTACTACCGCCCGGAGTGCCTCGATTGGGAGGATTCCCTCTACCCGGCCAAGGTGCTCTCCGGCGCGCAGCGCTACTATGTCGCGCTCGTCGCTGAGCCACCGCTCTATCGGGAGCTCGGCTGGCAGATCGCGAGCTACCGTTCGTTTCTCGATGAGCTGGATGCGACACTGGAGCGGCCCCCTGTTTGACATGATCACCATGATGATGCGCCACTCCGTCCGGCATTCATCATCTCAACCAGCACCATTGCTAGATCGGGCGGGTCTTGATAGTCGGGGCGCTTGCTGAGATCCATCGCCGCACAGACCTCAGTGCCAGTCCGTTGACAACGCTTAGAACGGCGCCATAGACTGCGGTGGCTTATGGGCGGCTAGCTCAGCGGGAGAGCACTGCCTTCACACGGCAGGGGTCGCTGGTTCAATCCCAGCGCCGCCCACCAAAAAAACAAGAAGTTACGTAAAAAGCCCGCCCCGTTCTGATCCCCGGAAGTGCACAGGAAGTGCACCTAAAAAACCCGGCGCGCGGCCGGGTTCTCCTGATGGTCGGTTACTCTGGCGAGGTCAGCTCGCCGCTAATCGTCTAGCCAATCCTTATCTAGCGCCTGGATGCTGTCTACCGGGAGGCCATGCTCCATCCATCGCGCTCGCCGGTTCGATAGAGGAAAGCTCGTAAAGCTCGTCGGTCTCAGCTTGCAGCCGAGCGAGCTGGTCCGCGACCAGGAACAGCACGCTTGACTCGAAGGGCTGCGCGCTCTGCGCGGCTATCTCCCTTACCGCGGTTTCGCAGCTGTTGATCGACGCGCTAATGATTTCAAGACGCCTGGATTGGCTTCGATCGTCGTCAGCCATGGCCGTATCTCCTGGCAAGGTCAACCCAGTGGCGGCGTGACTCTCAGGCTTTTCAGCCGTTGAGCCGCCCGAGCTGCCGCCAGGTGGGCACCATCGAGGCCGGGTTGCGTAAACTACCGGTAGCAATACCCCGCGGGATAAGCTATCCTATCACTACCGGAAGCAATTATGGGGAACACACCATGCGCGCATCCCGAGCCGAGAATCAGCGGCGGTTCCGCGCCAAGACGGACAAGCAGCGCATCGAGGTCTATCTCGCACCGGAGGTTGTCGCGGCGCTGGACGCCATGGCGGGCACTCGCGCGCAGGCGATAACCGACCTGGTAGCGCAGGCAACTACCGGTAGTACCCCGCGCCGAGATCAGGCAGAGGCAACTACCGGGAGTAGTCCATCCCAAGATTGGGTGGAGCCAACTTTCGCTAGTGGCCCCTACCGAGGGCCCGTGGAGCCAGTGCAATCTACTACCGGTAGTCGCGAGCCGATTTGTTCCACTGCGCAGATGGTGGCCGCCACAAAGCCGCCCAGGCGCACGTTCCTCCTGGACGATGGCACCGCGATTACCGTCAACGCTATCAAAACCGCCAACGGTAACTACCGGTATACGTTCATGGTGAACGGCCGGCGCATCAGCCGCGCAAACCTGGAGCGCAAGCTCGCGCAGTAACTACCGGTAGTCAATTGCGCCGCTCGGCAGGTATGGCGTTGCGCCTCAAGCGCTCAATCACTAGCGCGCGCGCCGCGGTAAAATCCGTGCGAGCCATGAATGCCTACGTACAGGTCGCTCTGGCGGTACCCGTGCGGGCGCACCTTGGCGCGCCGCGCCCGTGCCGGCATAGTAAGCGGCCGTATCCGCAATCCCGCTCACCACCTCCCGCTCGGCCGCCGCAAGCAGCCGCTCCAGCATGGCCCGGCGCGTAACGCCATGATGCCGTGCCAGGCGTTCAAGCTGGCGCTTGGTACTGACGCTGACAACGGTTTTTATGATTTCCCCGGTGCCACCACTCAGGTGGCGCTGGCGGTAGGCGCGCTGTTTTTGCGCGTTCGTCATGGCCATGGCTTGCCTTATTGGTTACGCCCTAACCGAGCATAGTTACGCCCTAACCGGTAATGGTTAGGCCGTAACCAAGTATGGGGCAGTTAGGCCGTAACCGCGAATGGCACGCGCGCAGCACCTGGAACAGGCGCCCCTGGCGCGCACTACGCGAGAGGCTGCGTTGAGAGGCTCTGGCGGGTTGCGGGTGCCACGCCCGCCTCGCGGCGGTACCGTGACACTCGCGCAATGATTCAAGATGTAGACGCCGGCCACGTCCCAGATAAGGAGTAGGACCGCCGGCATTCGGGTTTTTTGGTGGGTAACCGGGGCACTGAGCCGACAGACCCCAGCCGTGCGCACGCCATTTGCGCTTCGGACCGGCCAGCCCTAGCACCTACGCCAGCGCAGGTGATACCTCAGAGGCGGAATCAAGCACGTCGGCGCCCTGCGTCACCGGCGCCTCGGCCGGTTTGGACAGTAGCGCAATGATGCAATCCAAGGCGGAATTCGCCGTGCCTCGAACGACATTGAGGCGCACGTAACGATGAATCGGGCGGAAGACCTCAACCGCGAGTAGCTTGGCATCGCCATCGGCGGCGCCGGTGGCCGTGTACGTCGCTACCGCCGCCGTGTAGTCGGCGGCGTCGCTCCCATCGCTCTGAGCGCCGCCTTGGGCGGTCGCGGTGAGAACGCCCGTATCGGCCATGTCGGTCACCGCGACAATGAAGGTCACGCCGTCATAGCCCAGCGTGTCCACCACATCGCTGGCAACGGCCGTCTGGCCCGCCGCGGCCGCATTCGCAACGCGCAAGACCTCGGTATTGGCAAGTAGGTTATTCATTGCGCCCGCTCCCTTAGGTGATGCCGGTCAAGGCGACGATGTGGTTCGCATGCGCGAGCTGGATATCGCCGCGCCAGCGCGCCCGAATCCACACCTGGTCGTCCTGGTAGGCGGTGCCGGCAATGCGCGAGACCTCGACCCGTACGCCGACGCGCACGCCGAACATGACTTGGCTCATGTCGCCCAGCACCGCGCGCGAGGTATCGAGTTGATTCGTCACCAGCCGGTCCAGGCCGGTCAGTGCGACTGGAGGCGCGAGGTACTGGTTTTGGGAGTCCTTCAACTTCGACAACGTGTTTTTGGTCGACGGCGAGACGATGTACGCATTCGGCACGCCGTTTTGAGTTTCCGCGAGCTCGATGGCATCGAGGAAGTTATCGTAGCTCGGAGAACCGCCAACACTCGAGCCCTGCACGTCCGGATGGTTGAAAATTCCGGTTGGCTCTTCGCCCGCGGCATCCCCAAGCAGCCCCGCGCGGTCCATCTCGAGCGCGAGCTGTTTGCCGAGTTGGTCGCGGATGATTTGGGAGGCGTTTGGTGCATCTTCGACGAGTTCTTGGCTCAATTTGACGATGCAGCCCATTTTCCTGGCCCGGAAAGTGACCCGGCCGAACGTCGAGGTCGTAAAGGACAGCGTTGAGTTCTCGCCGGTCCAAGAAACGCTCGGATCGCCGGTAATCTTCACCATCGCAAGCTCGGAGGTCGGCATAATCACGGTCTGCGCCCCGGCGCGCTGGAGCACGCTTTTGTTGCGCGCAAGATCGACAATCTGGGCGGACATGGTTGGCTCAAGAAAATACCCGCCGGCCGTATCCGTACCCGCGCCCTGCGCCGCCGCCTGGAGCTCCTGGTTCAACCAGCGCCCGGTAATGAGGCCGGTCAAAAAATCGCCGACATCGAGATTTGATCCAGGGAGATTTGAGCGGTACTGCGTGTCGCGCAGATTCTGCTCTGAGGATAGGACGGCAATGCTATTGCCCATGGCGTCAACCCAGGTGCTGCCGCCACGCCCGGTGCTGGCGCCACGCCCGTCCCGCACGAAGGATAGCCACGGTTTTTGGCCCTCGGCATGCTCGCGCTCTGTTTGCTCAATCGCGGTGTTGGCCCTTCTAAGCTCAGACTCGATCTCAGAGCAGCGCTCTTCTTCGCGCTGGGTCAGTTCTCTGCCGTCGCGCTCCGCGCGATCGACCAAATTTTGGCCGTCGGCTTTTAGTTTGCAAACGAGGTTCCTGAGTGAAAACCCCGTCTGGTTTGGAAAGCATCGCGCTTTCTTGCAATCCTCGAGGACTTTCTCGACTGTATCCCCTAGCATGCTCGTTTCTCCTTTTGGCGCCGGGCACAAAAAAAGCCGCCCAACGCCTAGTCGTTAACTAAACGTCGTGGCAGCTTCTGGCCGGCGCCCGCGGAGCGATGTCGAACCGAGAGAGCCAGAGGTCAAACTGCGGGTGTACTCGGCGCGTTGCGTCGGGGTCGACGGTGGGCGCGACGGGCACTGACCGAGCGCATAAAATACCACTGCGAACCACACATGGCAACTGCTGCATACCCCCCCCACCCCGATTTTGCCAACGCGAAATATCGACTGCCCTCGCCGGTCCCGCGCCGTCAGCTGCAGAGATTTACCCCGCCCTACCCAGCAATGGGATTGCCATGGAATCAATGCGTTGACATAATTCCTTACGTTTAGAACATGAAAGGCTACCGCGACGGTCCTACGCACTGGCTGCAGAGATTTACACGCCCTACCCATCAAGGTAAGTGCCATGGAATCAATGCCTTGGAACGTCTCCCGGCGCATAGAAAACGCCCGCATGCCGGCGCAGAGACACCGCTAGTAAATCGAGCCTACGGCTGAGCTCATCGCTTGGAATCTGATCGGCGCCGACCAGCTGCCCCGCGGCAGCGACCAAGATTGCGCAGGCGTGGTGACGATTCATCGGCCGCGTGCGCAACCACTGCGCCAGCTCATGTAGCTCACCCGCCAAAAACTGCTTATCCTCGCTTAAACTGCTCATGCAACTATCTCCTTGATTGTCTGCGGGTTTTGCGGACATCTACGTTGTCTGTCAACTCCACGACCAGGTCGTTGAGTATCGTGAGCTCGCGCTCGATACGTAATATGGCAAGCTCCACATCAGTTAGGCGCGCCTCAACCGCCCAAATCTCGCCGTCATGGCACGCGTCGCTGGCGTTAAGCCCCTCTTCGTCCTCGACATCCTCAAGACGCGCCTCAAGCGCCTGAACGGCAGCGTCAAGGCCAGCAACCCGATCGTTCAGGCTCTCGCTATCGATCGAGGCGAGCTCTGCCGCCAAACTCTTGAGGAGCGTGCTGAGGTTGCGCCGCCCTCGGCTCTCAGCCCAGGACGCCCCGCGGTTGAGGCGATCGAACAAGCTCGTTGCGCCATGGGCATGTGCGCTTGGCAATG
>JAKDMQ010000149.1 GCA_030452265.1 Nitrococcus sp. | reverse complement strand
CGATAGCCGGATCCGTGATCTCGACGCCGTGGTGGACCTCATAGCGCTCCTTCAAACCGCGCAAGATAGCGACGGTATCCTCGACATTAGGCTCATCCACGCCGACCTTCTGAAAGCGCCGCTCGAGCGCGGCATCCTTTTCGATGTATTGGCGGTACTCATCGAGCGTGGTGGCCCCGATACAGTGCAGCTCGCCCCGGGCAAGAGCGGGCTTGAGCATATTGCCCGCGTCCATGGAGCCCTCGGCCCGGCCCGCGCCGACGATGTTGTGAATCTCGTCGATGAACAGGATGATCTGCCCCTCCTGCTTGGCCAAGTCCTTCAGTACCGCTTTCAGGCGCTCTTCGAAATCGCCGCGGAACTTGGCACCCGCCACCAACGCGCCCATATCGAGCGCAAGCAAGCGCTTGCCCTTGAGGGCCTCCGGTACCTCGACGTTGACGATACGCTGCGCGAGCCCCTCTACGATGGCCGTCTTGCCGACCCCAGGCTCGCCGATTAGCACCGGATTGTTCTTGGTCCGCCGCTGCAGAACCTGTATCGTACGGCGGATCTCCTCATCGCGGCCGATTACCGGGTCGAGCTTGCCCTGCTCGGCGCGCTCGGTCAGATCGACGGCGTACTTCTCGAGCGCCTGACGCTGTTCCTCGGCATTGGGATCGACAATCTGCTCACCACCGCGCAGCTCATCGATTGCCTTCTCCAGCGCCGCCTTCGATGCACCGGCCCGAGCCAGGAGCTGTCCTAACCGGGCACGGCCGTCCTCGAGCGCCGCCAGCACGAGCAGCTCGCTGGACATATACTGATCTTTGCGCCGCTGCGCGAGCTTATCGGTGAGATTGAGCAGGCGCGCCAGCTCTTGGGACATATGGACCTCACCGCCGGCGCCCGAAACGGTGGGGATGCGATCCAGCGCCTCGCCGAGCTGTGAGCGCAGGTAGTTGACATTGACCCCGGCGCGCTGCAATAACTGCCGTGCGCTACCCCCTTCCTGGTCCAGCAACGCGGTCATCAGGTGCTCGGGCTCGATGAACTGGTGATCGCGCCCCACCGCTAGTGATTGTGCATCGGCGATCGCCAACTGCAATTTAGTCGTTAATTTATCCATGCGCATAAGGCGAGCCTCGATTTTAGATTCTGCTTGCTAAATCCATAGATGGGGCAGATAGCGGCAAATTCAAAGGTGAAGCCGACGGGGTCAAGTCTAGTATTGCGCATTCAGCAGCTGTAGCCCGGCATGTGCATCTGTTCCCGTCCGGCGCATTACGGCCTGTTCGGCCTAATGCGCCCTACCGCAGATGTGGGAGCCGCGGCCTGCGCCGGGATGTCGATGCCAATGACTGTTTTCGAGGGCCACTTAAGTAAGCCACAGTAGGCTCGCCATCCGACCCGTGCGCCCATCCCGGCGGTAGGAAAAGAAACGCCGCGAGTCGGTGACGGTACAAAAGCCGCCGCCATAGACACGCCCCACACCGCAGCGCTCGAGCCGGCGGCGCGCAAGGCAATAGAGATCGGTGAGCCAGAGCCCCTGCTCTGTGGCACGAAAAGCGCCGCCAAGGCCAGGATCGGCCGCTACAAAGGCCGTGCGCACCTCATCGCCGACCTCGAAGGCCCGCGCTCCGATGGCCGGGCCGAGCCACGCCATCAGGCGCTCACCGGGAGCGCCGAGCGCGCCATAGGCCGCCTCGATCACGCCGGCCGCCAGCCCGCGCCAGCCGGCATGAATCAACGCCACCCGGCGGCCGTCCCCGGCGCAGAGAAAAATCGGCAGGCAATCGGCCGTCAGGACGGCACACACAATGCCCGGGCACGCCGTCCATACCGCATCGGCCTCGGTGACATCGCGGCTGACCTGCTCCGCTGCAACGATCCCGGTTCCATGCACCTGCCGCAGCCAGCGCGGCTCCTCCGGCAGCGCGAGAGCGACCCGTAGCCGGCGCCGATTCTCGGCCACATACTCACGGCGGTCGGCGGTGCCGGCTCCCAAATTGAGCGAAGCACAAGGCGGCTCGCTCACGCCGCCGCCGCGGGTCGTCACCAGGGCGCGCACGCCGGCCGGAGCGGGCCAATCGGGCATCAGACAAGAGATCGATTCAGACATGGGTGAGCTCTTGACCCTCTCGATGGTGGCGCAAGACCTCCAACAAATATGCGAAGTCAGCGGGCAAAGGGCTTTGCCAGCTCACGGCCTCGCCCGTAGCCGGATGCACCAGCCCCAGCCGCGCCGCGTGCAGCGCCTGGCGCCCAAAACCGCTCAGCGCGGCGATGACCTCCTCGCTTGCGGCCTTGGGCAGCCGAATCCGGCCGCCGTAGACCGGGTCACCCACCACCGGCTGGCGCAGCCAAGCCATGTGCACCCGGATCTGATGGGTGCGCCCGGTCTCCAACATGCAGCGTAGCAACGTGTGCGCGGTAAAGCGCTCTTCCAGCCGGTAATGCGTCACCGCCGCTCGCCCATCGGGACGGACGGCCATGCGCGTGCGCTCGCGCCGATGCCGGCCGATAGCGGCCTCTACCCGCCCGCCGCTGGTAACCGCGGCCGAGACCAGCACCAGATATTCCCGCCCCACGCTGCGCGCTTGCAACTGCTCGACCAACCGCTTATGCGCGGTCAAATCCCTCGCCACCACCAGGAGGCCCGAAGTTCCCCTGTCCAAGCGGTGAACGATGCCGGCGCGCGGCAACACCGCAAGCCGCGGGTCATAATGCAGCAGCGCATTCTGCAGCGTGCCACCCGGATGGCCGGCGCCGGGATGCACGATTAGGCTAGGCGGCTTGTCGATCACCAGCAGGGTTTCGTCCTCATGAACGATTCGCAGCGCAATCGGCTCAGGCGCCACCGCGCCCTCGTTCTCGAGCGTTACCCGCAAACGCACCTGCTCACCGCCGCGCACGGCATCCTTGGCGCGTGGCGCAACGCCATCCACCGTGATCGCACCGGATTTCAGCCAGGCCTGCAGACGGCTGCGGGAGTATTGCGGAAATACCGCGGCGAGGGCACGATCGAGCCGCCGGCCCGTTTGCGTGCCGGGGATGATCGCACTGCGCTCGATTCGCTCGCCCATGGCGCACGCTCATAGCTCTAGGCGAGCATCGAGCATCCCCCAACAATGGTATACTTTGCCCGTATTTGCCACGCCGAGCCCTGCTTTATGCTCAAGCTGCTACCCGCCCTGTTCGCCGTTCTCATCGCGCTCATCGGCTGCGCCGCCAATCCTACCGCGGATCAAGACGAGCCGGAGCAGCAAGCCTCTACGCTCTACAATCAAGCGCATGCCCTAATCGAGGCCGGTGACTACACGACCGCCGTGAAGCGACTCGAGGATCTGCAGGCGAAATACCCGTTCGGGCCGTACTCTGAACAGGCTCAGCTCGACATCATTTATGCCTATTACAAGGCGAATGATACGGCATCCGCCGTCGCCGCCGCCGATCGATTCATTCGCTTCAATCCCCGCCATGCGAAAGTTGCCTACGCCTATTACATGAAGGGCGTTGCACAGCAAAAGCAGGGGCGAAGTTTCGTCCAATCGCTACTGAACCTCGATCGCTCCAAACGCGATCCGGAGCCCCTGCGGCAAGCCTTCTACAGCTTCCGCACCTTACTGGAGAGCTATCCCGAGAGCCGCTATACCGATGACGCCCGCCGGCGTATGGCGCAGCTGCGCAACCTGCTCGCCGAGCATGAAGTCCATATCATGAAGTATTACGTGCGTCGCAATGCCTGGGTCGCCGCAATCAACCGCGCCCGCGACATCCTGCTCACCTATTCCAAGACACCAGCGGTCGCGGACGCTCTGCATGTGCTGCTAAAAGGATATGAGCACATCGGACTGTCGGCACTTACCGAGGATGTACGTCGCGTGATCCGGCTGAACTATCCCAACCATCCGGCGCTCGAGGAGCGCGGGTAGGGGCGATGTTAACAGGCCCTAGACCGCCCGATCGTCCTCCTCCCCGGTACGGATGCGGATCACGCGATCGACGCCGGTAACGAAGATCTTGCCATCGCCTATCCTTCCGGTTCGGGCGGCGCTGCTGATCGCTTCTACGCAGCGCTCGGCTTGCTCATCGGTCACCACGACCTCGATGCGCATCTTCGGCAGGAAATCAACCACGTACTCGGCGCCGCGGTAAAGCTCGGTATGGCCTTTCTGGCGCCCGAACCCCTTCACCTCGGTGACCGTCATACCGGTGATATCGATCTCGGAGAGCGCTTCACGGACGTCGTCCAGCTTGAACGGTTTTATGATGGCCTCAATCTTTTTCATACATATTCCCCTGCATCGCAATCTGACTGATCCGAGGGGTGGGTTTCCGGTCGGGTTTGAGCCACCCCTACGGCCCAAAACCAGAAGTGATCGGGTAGCGCCGGTCCCGCCCGAATGCCTTGGTGGTGACCTTGACCCCGGGCGGTGCTTGGCGGCGCTTGTATTCGTTGCGCAGCACGCGGCGCACCACCTCCACGACCATCGCCCGATCATGACCCTCGGCCACGATATCCTCCACCGAGCGGTCCTCCTCCACGTAGGCCGCGAGGATGCTATCGAGCACGGTATACTCGGGCAGGCTGTCGGTGTCTAGCTGATCTGGGCGCAGCTCAGCCGAAGGCGCGCGCACCAGCGTATTCTGGGGGATAACTGCGCCAAGCATGTTGCGGTAGCGGGCGAGAAGATACACATCGGTCTTGAAGATATCCTTCAAGGGCGCGAATCCGCCGACCATATCGCCATAGAGCGTCGCATAGCCCACGGCGAGCTCACTCTTGTTGCCGGGCGAGAGCACCAGCTTGCCCTGTTTGTTTGAGAGCGCCATCAGCAAGGTACCGCGGCTCCGGGACTGGAGGTTCTCTTGCGTGACATCGGGCGAGGTGCCGGCCAATACCGGCTCGAGCGCTTCCAGGAAGGCGCTTAGAATGCTTTCGATGGCAATGACACGATAGCGGACGCCGAGATTCAGGGCCAGCTCGGCCGCGCCGCTACGGCTCATCTCAGAGGTGTACCGGGTCGGCATCATGACGGCCTCGACCCGCTCGGCACCGAGCGCATCCACGGCCACGCAGGTGACGAGCGCGGAATCGATGCCGCCGGAAAGCCCGATGAGCACGCCGGGAAAACCGTTTTTCTCGACATAATCGCGCACGCCAAAGACCAGCGCGTCATAAAGCAGCGCCTGCGCCGACGGCTCGTCCTCGATTGCGCCCTGCATCGGCTCCCAGCATCCCCCCCGGCGCTCCAGATCCACCGCAACGAGACCGGGGCGAAAGCGCTGGGCGCGAACGCGCAGATCACCCTGGCGGCCGAAGGCGCAGGAGGCGCCATCGTAGACCACCTCGTCCTGGCCTCCGGCCATGTTGCAATAGAGCATCGCCACCCCGGACTCGCCGATACGCTCGCGGATCACCGCCTCGCGCGCGACCCACTTGTGTTGATCGAACGGAGAGGCATTGATGTTGACGACGACCGCGGCGCCCATCTCCGCCGCCCGGGCCACCGGTCCAGGATGCCAGGCGTCCTCGCAGATGGTGACACCGATACGGCAACCCTCGACGTCGATGACGCAGGGCGCATTGCCGGGCTGAAAGTAGCGCGTGTCATCGAACACGCCATAGGTCGGCAGATGATGCTTGGCATAGGTTGCAGCGACCCGTCCCTGCTCGATCACGAGCGCGGCGTTCATAAGCGCACTGCGGCTGCGCACCGGCGCGCCGACGATCCATGTCGTATTCCCCACCTCGCGACACAGGCGCGCCACGGCATCGCTCACCTCGTCGAGAAAATCACGGCGCAATAATAGGTCATCGGGCGGGTAGCCGGTCAGCGCAAGCTCCGGGAAAACCACTACCCGGGCCTGAAGCTCGCTCTGGGCACGGCGGGCCGCATCGATAATGGCCCGCGTATTGCCCCGAACGTCCCCGACCAGCAGATTGAGCTGCGCCATAACGATGCGAAGGGGGCCGCTCATGGGGTCACATTGCTACCGGCTGGGCTCACTCAACGATCAATTCGTTCATGGTCGAGCCGATGTCGGTCGGTGAGCGCACGGTCGCCACGCCGGCCTTTTCGAGCGCCGTAAACTTATCCTTTGCGCTGCCTTTGCCGCCACTGATAATGGCGCCGGCATGCCCCATGCGCTTGCCGGCTGGGGCGGTCACACCGGCAATATAGGCCACCACGGGTTTACGCACGTCGGACTCGATGAGCTCGGCCGCCGCCTCCTCGCTCGCGCCACCGATTTCGCCCACCATCACGATGCCCTTGGTCTGAGGGTCCTGCTCGAAGCGCCGCAGCACATCGATGAAAGACAGGCCTTGGATGGGATCGCCGCCGATACCCACGCAGGTGCTTTGACCGAGACCCGCATCAGTGATTTGCTTGACCGCCTCGTAGGTCAGGGTGCCCGAGCGGGAGACGATGCCAATGGATCCTTGCTTATGGATATGGCCTGGCATGATGCCGATCTTGCACTCGCCTGGGGTGATCACGCCGGGGCAGTTGGGGCCGATCAGAATGGCATCGTAGTATGTCAACGCGGCCTTGACCCGGAGCATGTCGTGCACCGCTATTCCCTCGGTGATGCAAGCGATCACGCGAATGCCACCCGCGGCCGCCTCGAGGATTGCATCCGCCGCATAGGCCGCGGGCACATAGATCATGGAGGCATCGGGCTCGACGCTCGCCACGGCATCCCTGACGGTATTGAATACCGGGCGCTCCAGATGGCTCTCGCCTCCGCGGCCGGGTGTCACGCCGCCGACGATCCGAGTGCCGTAGCGAATGCACTGCTCGGCGTGGAAGCTCCCCTGGCGGCCGGTGAACCCCTGGACGATCACTTTAGTGCTCTTGTCGACCAGAATACTCATACTGCTTAGCCCCAGTCCTATACCGCTTGCTCACCGGCCCGCCGCGGCAACCGCGCGCTCGGCCCCATCGGCGAGATTGCTGGCGGCGATGATGTCAAGCGCGCTCTCGGCAAGCAGCGCCTTGCCCCGCTCGACATTGGTTCCCTCGAGGCGCACGACGACCGGCACTTTGACACCGATCCCTTTCACCGCGTCGATGATGCCCTCGGCAATCATGTCGCAGCGCACGATACCACCGAAAATGTTTACGAGAACGGCCTTCACATTGGGGCTGGCGCAGAGGATCTTGAACGCCTCGGCCACGCGCTCGGCATTCGTCCCCCCACCCACGTCCAGGAAGTTCGCGGGCGCGCCCCCGTAGAGCTTGATGACGTCCATGGTGGCCATGGCGAGACCGGCGCCATTGACCATGCAGCCGATATTGCCATCCAGCGTAATGTAGCTAAGCCCGTGCTCGGCGGCCCTGATCTCGGCCTCATCCTCTTGGGAGGTATCGCGCATGTCCGCGATCTCGCCCTGGCGGCCAAGCGCAACGGAGTTGTCATCGACGTTGATCTTGGCATCCAGCGCCAGAAGCTCATCCTGAGCCGTGAGGATCAAAGGGTTGATCTCGATCAGGCTGAGATCGAGGTCGATGAAACAGCGGTAGAGATTAAGCATTATCTTTACCAACTGCCCAACTTGCTTGCCCTCGAGTCCCAGCCCGAAGGCGAGCTCGCGACACTGATAAGACTGCAAGCCGACAATGGGGTTGGCGCGGGCGCTGAGGATCTGCTCCGGGTGCTTGGCGGCCACCTCCTCGATGTCCATGCCACCGGCCGCCGAGGCCAGCAACAGGACGCGATTGCTCATCCGATCCACCAACGCGCTCAGGTAGATCTCGCGCGTGATCGCCAATCCTTCCTCGATCAGGAGGGCATCCACCGGCAATCCCCCCCCGCCCGTCTGGGGCGTGACCAACCGGGTGCCGAGCATGGACTCGGCGCAGCGCGTCAACTCATCGAGGCTCTTGGCGAGCTTGATGCCACCGCCCTTGCCCCGCCCGCCGGCGTGAACCTGTGCCTTCACGGCCCAGCGCTCGCCGCCGAGCCGTTCGGCAGCCTTGCGCGCTTCACTAGCCGATCGCACGACATAGCCGCGGGGAACGGGAATACCAAAGCGGGAGAAGAGATGCTTCGCCTGGAACTCGTGGAGATTCATCTGCGCCCTTCCTCCAAGATTAGGGCCTGGTGACATACGCCCGCGACCCCGTGGGCGGATGTCACCACGCCCTGGCCAAGGTATTCTCTACCCAAAGCCCCGTGCAAAGCAAAATCGGCCCATGCCGGCGGCGGCGACCGCTCGCCACGGCCACGCGGGAGCGCAAGGGCACGGAATCGGAAACCGATCGCAGAAATCCTGAGCCAATACCAGTTTTAATTGGAGCGTAACTGCTCACCCAACTCTTTGCAGAAATCCGCGGCAAGCGGGCCTGGCAATCGCGCTTCGCATACTGGGAGCGCGGGCATCCTGCCCGCTGGGCGTGGCAAAACGGCCCTGCCGGGCCGTATGCGGGCAAGATGCCCGCGGTCCCAAGGGGCCAGAGCGCTTATCGAACCCTGTTCAGCTTTTTGTGCGTGCGGCTGGGGCGAGTAGATACCAAATACGTTGACAAGATCGTGGAGGGTCGTTGCAAAATCAGGCACATAGAATGCAGGAACCGCTTCCCGCGATAAGCGCCATGATTTGGGAACACGGCGATTGGCGCGCGATGCGCATCTTGTGTAGCTATCGCATCGCGATCGCCGCTATATTGTTGGCCGCCTTTGCGGCCGGCCGTGGCAACAAGTTCTTTCCGGCCGTTCACCCCGAGCTGTTCCTCGAGATCTGCCTGGCCTACCTGATCGTTGGCCTTGGCATCTTCGTGCTCGCCTATGCCCAGCGGCCGGGCTTCGCGCTGCAGCTGCACAGCCAGATTCTGCTGGATATCTTTGCGATCGCCTGGCTCATCCACGCCAGCGGGGGTTTGCAGGCGGGGCTCGGCATTTTGATGGTGATCGCGGTCGCCGGCGGCAGCCTGCTCGCCGGGGCACGGATGGGCGGATTCTATGCCGCCGTGGCCTCTCTCATATTGCTGTTCGAGCAGGCCATCAACCAGCTCAACGAAGACGCCGC
>JAKDMQ010000148.1 GCA_030452265.1 Nitrococcus sp. | reverse complement strand
GCGAAGACCAAATCCACCGGACAGCCGTCCCCCGTCTCCAAACGGCATCCCCGCAAGTGGTCGTTCCACGCTTTTGTAGCTTGCGAGACCATGTTCTAACCCCCTTTGAGTACCATTCCGGCCTACGCCCGCAAGGGGAAGCATGAAGTGAACCATCTGGTGCGCAAGTCGGAGTCTGTCCCACTCTTTTGGCCTTCGCAACGCATGATATCTGCCTAATATCAGCCGCTTAATACAGAACTTGAGCAGTCGGCATGAGTCCGGCGCCGGCGCTGTGGTGGAATAGGTGATCGGATAATGTTGGGACTCAGTGACGTGCAGCGTCAGTTAGTGACTGCAACGGGAATGCGTTTGACCCAAGGATCCGCGATTGCCCGCCGGCGCAAGAGCGTTCGCCACGCATGACGACGTCCATCGCAGGATCGCTCAGTTCAATCGGGGAGGGTGGTTTGGGTATGAGTAGGCGGTTAGGCTGATTTGATCTCAGAGCTCGCTTCTTGCTGCATCGAAGGCCCCGCGAAGGGTTTGATAGTGCTCGAGGAAGCTCTGCTTAACATCCTCCCAGGCGCTGCTGGAGCTGGTCTCGAGCGTCTCGTAGGCCTTCGCCAGATCGGCGCGCTTCGCCTCTAGCTGAGAGAGGGTGTCGTGCGCCTGCTCGCGGGCCGCGGCCTGCATCGGCTCCCAATGCTGGTCGAGCCATGTTTTGAGCTCGGCGATACGCACGTCGAGCTCCTCGATCAATGTCTTGGCCCGCGCGAGTGCCTGATCGCGCTGAGCGGCCGAGTATTGTTTGATCGCCACAATGGCTTCAGCCGTTTCCTCCTGAATGGAGCCGACCTTATCCTGTTCCGTCTCGCGCTGTTCGGTGGCGAGGCTCGCAGGCACGACGATGACCCACGAAGCAAACGCAACGGCGATCGCAAAAGTTCTGAGCCTCCAACTACTCATCGTCCTGGCCCCCGCCTGTTCGACCGTGCTTGGGTCGTGTGAATGGCCTGGCACGAAGACGAACCCCGACGTAACGCGAGCTCGCAGCACTCAGTGCGCGCTCCTCGATCGATAATAGCGCCCATCCACGAAGCGGTCGAAGATTTCACCCAATGCCGGATGGTTGATCTGCTCCGCGCTTTCGTCCGGCTCCAAGTGACGCTCGGCGACATAAGTGCCATGGCTGGTATTATGCACGAGCACATGATACCAGGGTTTGTCCTTTGGTGGGCGGCTCCTTGCCATCGTCTCATACCACTCCTGCGGGCCCTGGAACACGGGATCGACATCGACGATCACGCCGCGATAATCGAATAACTTATGGAGGACGAGCTGGCCGATCGAGAACTTTGGTTGGGCGTCCATAAGGGTTGCCTAAGTTACTGATTACCGATGTTTGCAAAAGCACTCTCAGACCGCGGTGAAGCACTCCGGCGTGACCGCCGTCAATTACTTCCCTGTAGGCTCGACGGCGGCTTCCTTGCCGCCGGAGGCCCGACCAGAGCGCACCGCCCCGATTTTGGGCACGGCACACCGACGATAGCCGTGCAAGGATTGATTGGCGCTAGCGGCTATGCCTCACGCTGCCGAGAATTCGCCGCGCCAACGACTCCAAGCACGCCATGTAGGCGGCTTCGTCAGGTAATGCATTGTGGCGCTGCGCGCTCCATAAGGCCTCGGCAAGGCAGTCCATCATACGATGCTCCGCCTCGGTGCGGCCAGCATAATGCCGGCTCAGCGCGCCATGGATGCGATGTATGCCGAGCGGGCGATCGGTGGTTGCCTGTTCCCGCAGAGCGATATGCAAGCCCATGTGAAGGAACGGGTTTGTCTCTGCGTTCTCGGGTCGGTATTCGCGCCTCAGGATCTGCGTTTCATCCTCCAGCAGCGGATGGTACTGCGGATGCTCTGCCACTACCTCGGCGATCATTTGCTCAACCGGCGCCATGGGTAAGCGGGCACGGGCCTTGCGCCAGGCCTCTAGATAGAAGCGGCGCAGCTCGCTGCGATCCTGACTGAATAGCATAGTAATGGGCTGCCGGTGCGTCGGATAGGCTCTGTTCAACAGAGTAGCGCATCTGGGCGAGGGCCGCGGCGCTTATCCTGTCATAAACTTACCGAGCGCTATGCAGGGCTCGGCGCGCGCCTGGGGGGAGAAGCGGCGGGGCGAGCCTTCCCCGAGCCGGCATGCATGATAGGAATCCTAACCGCGTGCATTGAGCCTCGTCGGCCTTTTCCTTGGCCTAGCCGGTCGGTAAAGCAAGGCGCTTCCCGCGCCCTTGTCCATCCACTGTACCGCCATAAGCCCACAGGCTGCCTCCCTGCAAGTGTCGGTTCGAAAAAGGCCTCGCCCTAATTATATGACAACGCGATTTGCCGCATGGTTTCATTGCTAGGCAAGCGAGGATTCAATTGTTCGCATTGGCTGCCTTGCCCTCGAGCTCGCAGAGGTCGTAGAGCACACACTCGGCGCAGCGCGGGTTGCGCGCGGTGCATACATAGCGCCCATGGAGGATGAGCCAATGATGGGCATCCAGCAGGTACTGCTTTGGTATGCGTCGTATTAGTTGGTCCTCTACCTGCCGGGGGGTGCGGCCGCGGGCAAGACCGATGCGATTGGCGAGGCGAAAGATATGTGTGTCCACGGCCAAAGTGGGTTGGCCGAATGCGGTATTAAGGATCACATTAGCCGTCTTGCGCCCCACTCCGGGTAGTGACTCCAGGTCGTTACGGTTGTCCGGTACCCGACCATGCTGCATCTGCACGAGAATGCGACAGGTCGCAATGATATTGCGCGCCTTGCTGTTGAAAAGCCCTATGGTCTGTATGTAGTGCTTGAGCCGCTCTTCGCCCAGCGCGAGCATGGTTTCGGGGGTATCGGCAACGGCGAACAGTCTCTGGGTTGCCTTGTTGACGCTGCGGTCGGTAGCCTGCGCGGAGAGCATGACCGCGATCAAAAGCTCGAAGGGCGTGCGAAAGCGCAGCTCGGTGCGCGGACTCGGGTTCGCGGCCTGGAGGCGTTGAAAGATGGCGGTGCATTTCTGGCGGTTCATGCGGCGGAGGGTCCGGTTTTACTGCGAGCGGGTGCCAGTCGCCGTCTTGCGCTTGGATGCCATGGCGGCTTGGCGGCGTCGTGCCTGCTCGAGGGCCGCCTGAATCACGGCTTTCTTATCGATGCCGTCAAGGTCGCGCGGGGGCATTGGGTTTTTGCGATCCTGGCGCTGCCGGCGTTCATGATGTTCCCGCGCGAGGCGGGCTATGCGGTGCTGATAGCGCTCGCGCGCGCGATCAGCTTTGTGCCGGTCCTGTCCTTGGCTCCGCGCGCCATGACGCCAGATAGCCAGAAGTGGGTTTTGGCTGCGGGGGGGGTGGGCGCGTGCATCCTCTGGCAGCGCTCGCATGTGGATGCAGTTCACCGGGCAGGGCTCAATGCAGAGCTCACAGCCGGTGCATTCGCTGCGGATCACCGTATGCATTTGCTTGGCGGCCCCTAGAATGGCGTCCACCGGGCATGCCTGGATGCAACGGGTGCAGCCGATGCATGCCGTCTCGTCGATCCAGGCCACGCTCGGCTGCTGCGGGGGCGTGCCGTGCTTCGGGTTAAGGGGCTTGGGCTTGTGCCCGAGAAGTCTGGCGAGCGCGCGTACCCCAGAATCCCCACCCGGCGGGCATTGGTTGATGTCCGCCTCGCCGCGGACAATCGCCTCGGCGTAGGGACGGCAGGCGGAAAAACCGCAGCGCCCGCATTGCGTTTGTGGCAGGAGGGCATCTATCCGCTCGGCATCGGGTCGCGCCTTGCGGGGCGCGCGCACCACCCATGCGAACAGGAATCCGGCCGCGGCGGCGAGGCCAGCCAAGATGATGGCGGCATCAAATATGTTCACCTATCCCTCGCCAAGCTTTTGCCGACATCCGTAACGCCTCTCCCGATCAGCCGTGCTCGGGGATCAAGGTGTGGTAGGCCGGCGCCGGGTCCGCTCATCCCGAGGAGGTCCCTTGCGCCAGGGTTTCCTGGGACTGATCGAGCATGCGCTCGACATCTGCTCTGTCGATTCGGGTCATGAGCGGTATAAACGGATTGACCGTGTGGTCGAGCAGAGGGCGGCTCGCATCGTTCCAATCCCGCGCTGGTAGGTTGAGGAAGGCTTCGGCGTTCTCTGCCATGCGCGGCAAGATGGGCTTTAGATAAGCCATGAGCACACGGAACAGATTGATGCCCATGGTGCAGATCATTTGCACCTGAGCATCGTGTCCTGCCTGCTTGGCAAGCAGCCAGGGCTTTTGCTCATCGATGTACTGGTTGGCCTCGTCGGCGAGCGCCATGACCTCGCGTACTACCCGGGAGTACTCGCGCTGCTCGTAGAGCTCGGCGATCCGAGCCCCCTGGGCAGTGAACCTGCGAAACAACGCAGGCGCGGCCAGGGTTTCAGAGAGCTGGTGCGCAAAGCGCTTCTCAATGAAGCCCGCGCAGCGGCTGGCAATGTTAACCAGCTTGCCGACCAAGTCCGCGTTCACCCGCTGTGCGAAGTCCTCCAGGTTCAGGTCAAGGTCGTGGACTCCGCTGGCGAGCTTTGCCGCGAAGTAGTAGCGCAGGCACTCGGGGTCAAGATGCTGCGAATAGGTGTGGGCCGTGATGAAGGTGCCGCGCGACTTGGACATCTTTTGGCCGTTGATGGTGAGAAAGCCGTGGGTGAAAAGCCGGGTCGGCTTGCGCAATCGCGCCCCCTCCAGCATGGCCGGCCAGAACAGGGCGTGGAAGTATACGATGTCCTTGCCTATAAAATGATACAGCTCGGCTTGTGAGCTCCGGTCCCAGTACGCGTCAAAATCGAGCCCATTGCGATCGCAGAGATTCTTGAAGCTGGCCATGTAGCCAATCGGTGCATCCAGCCAGACGTAAAAGTACTTATTCGGCGCATCTGGGATTTCAAAGCCGAAGTAGGGCGCATCGCGGGAGATATCCCAGGGCTTTAGGCCTTCCTCGAACCATTCTTTGAGCTTGTTCGCCACTTCTTCTTGGATGTGCGTGGCGCTGGCCCACTCGCGTAGCATGGTTTCAAAGTCTTGCAGGCGGAAGAAGAAGTGCTCCGAGGCGCGCTCGATCGGGCGCGCGCCGGAGATCACGGAGACCGGATCCATGAGCTCGCCGGGTGAGTAGCTGGCACCACAGACCTCGCAATTATCACCGTATTGATCCGGTGCCCTACAGCGTGGGCAGGCGCCCTTGATGTAGCGGTCCGGCAGAAACATGTCCATCTGCGGGTCATAAGCCTGGGTGATCTCGCGCCGTTCGATATGTCCGGCGGCGCGCAAGCGCTCGTAGATCAGGGTGGAGAAGTACTGGTTCTCTGGGGAGTGAGTGGTGTAGTAGTTATCGAACTGAACTAGAAACGCCGCGAAATCGCGCTGGTGCTCGGCCGCGAAGCGCTCGATGAGCTCCTCCGGCGTAATGCCCTGCTCCCGAGCTTTGAGCATGACGGGCGTGCCGTGGGCATCGTCGGCGCAGACATAATAGCACTCGTTGCCCTGAAGCCGCTGAAAGCGAACCCAGATATCCGTTTGTATATACTCGACCAAATGACCGAGATGGATCGGGCCGTTGGCATAGGGGAGGGCACTTGTGACCAGAATCTTTCGCGTCATAGTCGAAGGGGTCCAGGGTTGCGCGATCGGCAAGCAGGCCAATGATTATGCCAGATCCAGCTCGCGCATAGCGAAAGCGGATGGGCATTGCCGCGGCCGAGCTCCGTGGGTCGGTAGCGGGGTATGCGCACGGATGGGGGCGCGGGTGCCGTGCACGGCCGTGCTCGGTGGGTTGGGGTTGCCGCGGGGGCTATTTAAGGTGGGTGGCGGAGCCCCGCTTTGTGAGCCATCTGTTCCCCGACCCGCAAAGGCAAGAGAAGCTTCGCCCACCCACGCTCGGAATCTTATTGTGAATCGCCTCTATGCCTTAGAAGCTCAAGGGCTCATTGTGCCACTCGCGTCACCGCTTGATGAGCCGCAGTTCGTGTAACTACTACGGTCAATATCCAACCATTCCCTGATTTGCCGATCCGCCTCCTTCTTGTTGACGCCATAGATCTTCTGGATCTTTCCGGAGAGCTCTTCATAGAATCCGCCGGCAAGATGATCCAGATCCTCGTGGGTGAACTCCCCCCAGCGCTGGCGCAACTTGCCCTTGAGGATATGCCAGTTGCCGCTCATCCTGTACCAGTTGTTGCCGTGTGGCTCCCTGTAAGCATGATCAGTGTGCATTTTGCACCTCCGCCATGTTTGCATGGCACATTCACAGGGGTCGATCTGAAACAACTGCACAATGCTCCCGCGCATGAACAATGGTTCTGCGCACCTGTAGTATAGTCTCGAGGTGGCTCCTTTTCTGCGTGGGCGTGGTTTGTTATCGGTTCTCTGGTGCGGCTGCGGCGTGCCAGCAGAGAGGGGGCTGGGAATTGCGACCCCACACGGCCTCGAAGCGGATCATGCTCGATCCGCGCGGCGGCTAAGCACGGTGCAGATGGCCTCAACCACTTGCTCCTGGTCCAGGCCATCACAGTCGATGATGAGCTCGGCATGTTGCTCGTATAAGGGGATGCGCTCGGCGAAGACATCCGCAAAGCTCTGATTGGCCGCCTTGGCAATTCCCCGACTGCCAAGATTCGTTACGCGGCGGGCTAGCGTTGGATAGGCCACTTTGAGGTAGAGGATGACTCCGTAACGGCGCAAAGCGGCCATCGCGCGCTCGCTGTAAGCCGCGCTGCCCCCGGTTGCAATGACGTGATTGCGCAATTCGAGCCGCGTGAGCTCCCGCTCCTCGATGGCGCGCAACACCAGATGCCCTTCGGTATCGACGATCTCTTGCAGGGTACGGCCCTCGGCCGTTTGAATGACCACATCGGTGTCGATGAAATTCTTGGCAAGCCGCTTGGCCAGCAGAATCCCGATTGTGCTTTTGCCCGCCCCGGGCATGCCAATCAGCACGAAGTTGTCGCGGTCATTGGCCATAATGATCCCCGTGAGCTCTCGCGGCGCTGATGTTACAACGCGCGTTGGCATCAGAAAAGGTAATGCTTCGCAACGGTGCGTATGCCGTGGATTCGGTACAACGGGCAGGGAGTGCCCGGTGGGTTTCGAGCGCTTGCGGCGTTAGAATTTGTGCAACGATCCTTAATTGTTCGCAAGAGGTGGCACCGTTATGGCCGAACTGAGCCGCACGGCAATCGAGCACGCCATTCAGCAGTGGACCGAGCCTTATTTAGGCACGGATCTGCTCACGGCCGGCGTGGTTAAGGAGATCGCTACGCAGGAGCAGCAGGCTCGTATCGTTTTACGCCTGGGCTTCCCGGTCGAGCGCTACCAAGAGCAACTGCGCGCCGCTTTGGTCAATGCGCTAGCCTCGGCGTTGCCCGGAGTACAGGTTGTAGTGGACATCGGCTGGCAGATCACCTCCCGGGCAGTGCAAGCGAAATTGAAGCCGTTGGGGAATGTGCGCAACATCATCGCGATCGCCTCGGCCAAGGGCGGTGTGGGAAAATCGACCGTAGCGGCAAACCTCGCTCTGGCGCTCGCCGGTGAAGGCGCCAGAGTCGGGGTGCTCGACGCCGACATTTATGGACCGAGCCAGCCCCGTATGCTGGGAGTCGCGGGGCATCGTATGCAGAGCCCCGATGGCGAGCACATCACTCCAGTGGAGAACCATGGGGTTCAGGTCATGTCCATCGGTTTTCTCATCGAAGAGGACGCGCCGATGGTTTGGCGTGGCCCAATGGTCACCCAAGCCCTGACTCAGTTGCTCAACGACACGACTTGGCAGAACCTCGATTACCTCGTCGTGGACCTGCCTCCCGGCACCGGGGATATCCAGCTCACGCTAGCGCAGCGTGTGCCGGTGAGCGGCGCGGTCGTTGTCACGACGCCGCAAGACATCGCAACGCTCGATGCCCGCAAGGGCATTCGGATGTTCCAGAAGGTCCATGTGCCCGTGCTCGGCGTGATCGAGAACATGAGCATCCATGTTTGTAGTCAGTGCGGTCACGAGGAGAACATCTTCGGAGAGGGTGGCGGCAAGCGCTTGGCCCAAGCTGAAGACGTGGCGCTGATCGGCTCGTTGCCGCTGGACAGCCGCATCCGTGAGCAGGCGGATAACGGTCGGCCCACTGTGGTCGCGCAGCCCGAGGGCCGGCTTGCCGAGCTCTACCGGCAGGCGGCTTTGCGCATCGCCGCGCAGCTCTCGATGCTTGCCGCGGTGCCCACGAATCCATTCCCGCGCATCGTGGTGGAGGACTGAGCAATGCCCCTATGGCCCCTAGAGCGGTCGTCGTGGGTGAGTAGCGACAGGCCTGGGTGAGCGCATGAGTATCAAGCCCGATAGCTGGATCCGCCGCATGGCCGCGGAGGGCATGATCGAGCCGTTCGAGCCGGAGCAGGTGCGCCAAACCTCGGCGGGCAGGCTGATCTCGTATGGCACCTCGAGCTACGGTTACGATGTGCGCTGCGCCGATGAGTTCAAGATCTTCACCAACATCAACTCCGCCATCGTCGATCCGAAGCGCTTTGATGAGTCGAGCTTTGTCGACGTCAAGGCCGATGTCTGCATTATCCCGCCGAACTCCTTCGCTTTGGCGCGGACTATCGAGTTCCTTCGTATACCCCGTAATGTCCTCACGATTTGTCTGGGAAAATCCACCTATGCGCGCTGCGGGATCATCGTCAACGTGACGCCGCTCGAACCCGAGTGGGAGGGGCATGTCACCTTGGAGTTCTCGAATACCACGCCGTTGCCGGCGAAGATCTATGCCCACGAGGGAGTCGCGCAGATGCTGTTTCTCGAGTCCGACGAGGTCTGCGAGCGTTCCTACAAGGATCGCAGTGGCAAATACATGGGCCAGCGTGGGGTTACTTTGCCAAGGCCCTGATAATCTGCGGAAGGTAACTACTCGCCCCCTTCCGCGCAGAATGACGAGGGCGAGTACTTGGCGCAGAAGTACAGTGAGTCCAGGGGCGGTGGGCGGTGGGGGGGACGGCGGCGGGGCCGGAG